>CADAKW010000045.1 GCA_902788645.1 uncultured Lachnospiraceae bacterium | reverse complement strand
CAAAAAGCTCAGTGACGAAAAGATCCCCGTCGTAGCACTGTGGGAGGGTGGTAATGACGAGGTGTCCCTCCGCTCCACTTTACTTTTCGGATTGAAGGGTATGGCAGCCTACGCCCACCATGCCATGAATCTCGGATATGAAGATGAAAGCGTGACAAAATGGTTTTACAAGGGACTTTGTGAAGTAAATAAAGAGCATTCTGCCGAGGAATGGATCGAATTGATCATGGAATTTGGTAAAGTAAATTTTAAATGCATGGAGCTTCTGGACCGTGCCAATACAGAATCCTTCGGTTCTCCATCACCGGTAAAGGTACAGACCGATATCAAGAAGGGTCCTTTTATCGTAGTTTCCGGTCACGATCTGAAGGATCTGTCCCAGCTTCTGGAGCAGACAAAGGGCAAAGGGATCAATGTCTATACCCACAGTGAAATGCTGCCGGCTCATGGATATCCGGAGCTGAATAAATACGAACATCTTGCAGGTAACTTCGGAACTGCATGGCAGAGCCAGCAAAAAGAATTTGACAACATCCCCGCTCCGGTGCTCTTCACAACCAACTGTCTGATGCCTCAGAGACCAAGCTATCAGGACCGGATTTATACGACATCTGTAGTAGGGTATAAAGGTCTTCGCCATATCAGCGGAGACAAGGACGGAAATAAAGACTTCTCTCCGATCATTGAACATGCCTTACGGCTCGGAGGCTATGAACACGACCACAGTATGAGCGGGATCAACGGCGGTCACACACTGACCACAGGTTTTGGCCACGCCGCTATTCTTTCCCATGCAGAAGAGATCATTTCCTCGATCAAACAGGGGCATATTAAGCATATCTTTCTGGTGGGCGGATGTGACGGCGCCCACCCGGGCCGCAATTACTATACGGAATTTGTAAAACAGACACCGATGGACTCTCTGGTGCTGACTCTAGCCTGCGGCAAATACCGCTTTAATGATCTGGATCTCGGGGAGATTGATGGCATTCCACGTATCCTTGATATGGGACAGTGCAATGATGCCTACAGTGCGATCCGGGTAGCTCTGGCACTCGCCGATGCGTTCGACTGCACCGTCAACGATCTACCTCTGACACTGGTGCTGTCCTGGTATGAGCAGAAAGCAGTCTGTATCCTGCTGACGCTGCTGTCCCTCGGTATCCGCAACATGTATCTGGGACCAACTCTGCCGGCATTTATGTCAGAAACCGTTGTGAAGTTCCTCGTAGACACCTACAACCTGCAGCCGATCACCGCACCGGAGCAGGATATGGATGCCATTCTGGGACGCGGATAAATTCACATTTTACCGCAATCCCAGCACCAGAATCACAAGAATAATGCACGGAAGCACAAAGGTCACATAACCACGCAGAGCCTTTGGAAACTTCACACCAATACCGCTATTGGTCTCCGCCAGATATTTATCAAAGCCCCAGCCCCATTTTGTCACACAGAACAGCAAAAAGATCAAGGAGCCGCCCGGAAGCAGCAGATTACTTACAATATAATCTTCCAGGTCCAGCACCGTGCTTCCGGCCCCCCTTGGCTGAAAGCTGCTCCAGATATTATAACCAAATACCGCCGGTAAAGAAGCGATCAGAATGATCACGCCATTGATCAGGGCAGACTTCTTCCGGCTGATATTCCATTTATCCATACAGCAGGCAATGATATTCTCAAAGACCGCAATGATCGTAGAAAATGCCGCAAAGGTCATAAACAGGAAGAAAAATGTACCCCAGATCCTGCCTCCCGGCATCTGGATAAAGACATTTGGCAGAGTAATAAAGATCAGCTCCGGTCCTGCTCCCGGATTGATCCCGTAGGCAAAGCAGGCCGGAAAGATGATCAGACCGGACATGATCGCCACGAAGGTATCCAGCGCTGCGATCCGCAGAGATTCTCCCAGAAGTGTATGCTCTTTGCTCATATAGCTTCCAAAGATCTCCATAGCACCAATACCAAGGCTCAGAGTAAAAAATGCCTGATTCATTGCCGCAATAATGACATTAAAAAGACCAACCGCTTCTACCTTTTTCCAGTCAGGGATCAGATAAAACTTCAGTCCGTCCACACCGCCCTTGAGAATGATACTGTTCACCGCAAGCACCACGATCAACGCCAGAAGTCCCAGCATCATCGGCTTGCTGATCTTCTCAACACCGGCCTGCAGACCAAAGGAACAGATCAAAAATCCAATCACTACGATCACAACCATCCAGAAAGTCATGCTCCCCGGATCTGCAAGCATATGCGAAAACTTATCGGTAACCCCCTGGGTATCCAGCCCCTTAAAATCATTGATCAGAAAACGATAAAAGTAGCTGATCATCCAGCCTGCCACCGTGGTATAAAACATCATCAGCATATAATTGCCAAACAACGCCGCATAACCGTGCAGATGCCATTTGCTTCCCTTGGGCTCCAGTGCCTCATAACCTTTCACCACACTCTTGCCGCTGGCACGCCCCACAGCAAACTCCATGGTCAGCACCGGCACACCCACAGCGATCAAAAAGAACAGATAAAACAGTACAAAAATACCACCGCCATTTTGCCCTGCCACATATGGGAACTTCCAGACATTTCCGATTCCAATGGCACATCCCGCCGAGATCAGAATAAAACCCAATCTGGATTTAAAATTTTCTCTTTGCAATGTCTTCTCCTTTATTCTTCCTTTGCATAAGTAACATACTCCGCTGCATTGTCCCGAATATGGGACACATCCTCCGGTGTCACAGGACGATATACCTTAACCGGATTACCAAAAGCTACTGACCCCTCAGGTACTTCTTTTCCCTCCGGCACAAGAGTCCCTGCTCCGATAATGCAATTTCTGCCAATCCTTGCCCCGTTCAGGATCACAGCCCCCATACCAATGATACAGTCATCTTCGATCGTGCATCCATGAACAATGGCTCCATGTCCCACTGTGACACCATTTCCGATCACTGTGGGACATCCATTATCCACATGAACTACTGCATTGTCCTGAATATTGCTTCGTTCTCCCACTTTGATAGATGCCATATCCCCACGGACCACGGCATTATACCACACTGACGACTCCTGTCCCAGCGTGACATCTCCTGTCACCACACAACCCGGAAACAGATATGCACCGCCTTCTGTTTTCTTCCATTCCGTTATTCTTTTTTCTTTCATAATTAGCTCCAAAAAATGATTTAGCTAAGGTCTGCCATCAGCAAACCTTAGCCTGTCTATCATACCATTTATTCTATTGTCTGTGCAAGCAATATTTCGAAATTGACAGGAAGAATTTTAACATAAAAAATCAAATAATTCCTATCGAAAATATTATATTTTATCCCCTCTGCAGAATACTCATAGACAGATCATAATTCGTTTTCCGCCCATTCATATAAAGGCTTCCGTAAGGATATGGATCCAGCTCCGGAAAACGGCTGACCTTCGGGATCATCGTATAAGCTTTACCATAATGATGCAGCCGGATCACATACCCCTTCCCGGAGTCCCTGCCGGCTTTCGGAAGACGAAGTTTCAATTTACCACTCTCACTTAACTGATCTGTGCCAACTTTTCTGCTGTACACTTTCCGACGATCCTCCAGTGAGATCACCTCGATCTTATACTCCTTACGATGGAGTTTTTTTCCCGCATATTTTCGTTTATTCTTTACTCTCTCCTGCTGCCGTTTCTCATCGGATCCCTGTTTTCTTTCAAAATTAAGCAATATCTCCTCCCAGTCCCCTTTTCGGGTCATCTGTCCCTGACGCACAGTCTGCTCCAAAAGAACCGGAGCATCCGGACGACTCCGCTCCTCCCGGTTCACTTCACTGACTGCCACGGAATCCGGGTTATTACGGCAATGATATATAATCTTTGCCTGTGCAGATGTCGTCTGTGCCGCTGATGTAATCTGTGCATATGATGTCAGTGATATACAGCAGACTGCAAACACAGATCCCACTGCCCAGCGCCATTTTCCGGACAGTACAGCCGGAAGCTCCCGCCTCTGCAGCCACTTTTCTGCCCGCAGTATACCGTCAGCCATGAGCAGGAGACATACACCCATAAAGCACACATTATATTTCCGGTTTGCCTCCCAAAGTACAAAAAACAGGACAGCACCCAGAAATGTCAAAGTAAGCACAAAGGACGGATCACACTTATTTCGCCGAATCTGTCCCCGAACACTCACGCAGAGAAATAAAAATGTCACCACACGAAAGGCCTGCATAAACAGCAGATACCATGTATTATCCTTTCCCATAAAATACTGATACCACCCCGGAAAATCACTGGCATATGACGCCTTTGCAAAGCAGTCATCATCCGACAAAGCCCATACTCCAAACATTTTAGCCACTGCCTGATATGCCAGCCCGGCACTTCCCAGCTCCGTAACCCGCTCCCTGATCCGGGCAATATCTGCCTGACGCTTCTGCTGCTTCGTATCAAAGCTCATGGTATATACCTCATCCTCTCTGGAATATTCTCCAAAGGTACCGGTATTTAATCCCATCATGATCCAATGTGTGATGGGAAACTCCCCCGTAAGCCGGCTTCGGTCCATATGCCTGTCCACCAGTCCGCGGCAGCCGGCAAAACAGCATACAAACACAGCGGCCATGAGGAGCCAGCGTAGAAAATACTGTTTCCATAAATTTCTCCCACCATCCCGAATGATTGTTACCCAAAAATAACACCCCACTGCTATGATCGGAATAATCGTGGTTGGACGAACCCAGTATCCCACTGCCATAACAGCCCCAAGCACTCCCCAGATCCCCAATCTTCTTCCTTTTCCACTGTCCTGCTGCAGTATGATACAAAGCAGCAATATCCCCATTACAAATGGAAAAGAGAGCGTATTGGTGTACACGGTGGTAAGCCAGACATAGGTGGTAGGGCACAGCATAAAAAGACACAGCAGTATGTCTGCCATTTTTTTACCCTTCCATCGTCTTGCCACAAGCCATGACAGACCGATCCCGATATCAATGGAAACCAGGTTCAATATCACTGTGGGGATCCATACCTTTTGTATTCCCATAAAATATAAAATTTTATAAAAATAATAAAACAATACAACAATGAAATGGTTATTGGAATATCTTTGAAAATACCCATCCTGCATATTTATCTGACCATGCTGCTGCAAAACCATCATTAATGCCTCGTTCTGGACTCTGGCAGGATCGCTGATCGCCATAGGATGAGAGATAAAGATCAAAAAGAACAGCTGCATGCATATCAACATTCCAAACAACAGAAGCGTTCCGGTTTTGCCCCCTGTACCGGTCCGCCGGCATAAAAACAACAGGCTCCCTGCAAGCAGCACCGCAAGCAACAGCATAGCGGATGTCATGACTCCATAATGGTGATTACCATACATGATACCGTATACGATCATGGCCAATGACGACATCAGAAGCAGACATCCCCCTATTCCAAGTGTCAGCCCCTGACTGAACCGATAAAATATATTCCCTATTTTCTGCATATAAATATCCGCACCTTTCACACAATTCATACTGTATATTATTTTTCCCGTCTGCAGATAAATATATCAGACAAAATAAAAGAAACTCTCAAGATAATCTTAAGAATTTCTTTTATTTTCTAAATTATTTCTTAACCTCTCCACTGCCTCTGCCAAATATCCACCGTTGCTGGATCTGATAACTCACCAGAAACAGCAGGCTGTCCACAATTATTTTGGACGGCACAGACCAGCCCCCCAGACACCTTGTCAGCAAATACACCAGACCTGCCGAACATCCCATCTGGATAACTACCAGCGTATAATAACCAAACATCATCCTCATTACATTTCCGGAGGCTGCAAACACAAGCTTTCGATTGACCGAAAAATTGTACAGAGAAGATATGATCCTGGCAGATACGGTAGCGCACAATATATTCCATTTCAGTTCCATCCCCGAAAAAAGCCAGCCGTTAAAAACAGTAAATAAACCGATGTCGATCAGGGAAGCACTGAGTGAGGACAACAGATAGCGGAAAAAGGTCCCCAGGATCACACGGTAAATCTTTACCGAATCCCGGAACGGATGAAAATGAGAGGACTCATTATCATTTATATAAATAGTTTCTATCGTCACATTTCGAAATGTCACACCATGACGTGCCCCATAGATCAACATTTGTATCTCGTATTCATAGCGATCTCCCTCAAGCCCGCCAAGCTCCCTCAGATAGCTGCGTCCAATCCCCCGGAGACCTGTCTGTGTGTCGGATATCCATCTTCCGTAAAGCAGTGCAAACACAGCCGTAGTGATCCGGTTCCCACATCTGCTCTTCCAGGGTACCTGCTCCCGGCTAAAGTCTCTGCTTCCAAGGATCCACTCCCGTGGATATGTTAATAGTGCCTCCGCCACTTTACGGGTATCTTCCGCTCCATGCTGTCCATCACAGTCTGCGGTAACTACACCGGCACATTCCGCAAAATTTTTCATGCACCACAGGAATCCATTCTTTAACGCCCTTCCCTTACCATGATTTTTGTCATGATGCAAAACCTGTACCTGCTCATCCTCTGCCAGCTCCTCAAAATATTTCTGATGCTCTTTTCCGCTTCCATCATCCACCAGCAGAATATGTGAAAATCCTTCCTGTTCCAAATTTCGTACATAACGGATCATTTTTTCATCCGGATCAAGTGCCGGGATCAAAACCAGTATTTGGGACAGATCCTTTCTCTCATGTAACATTCTCTTTCCTCCCCACGTAATCTCGTCCTGCGTATCTCCGGCGCAGCCGGCGGATAAAAAGCAGATATCCCAAAAGTCCCACCAGACTTAGGATCGTTCCCTGTGCCAGATACGGATATCTCATACGGATCACCGTGACACCATGACGAACTACAGTCAATGCATGTTCCCTTGAAATCCCCTGTCTGCTCTCAAAAATATCATGATATGCCAGGGACGTATTCACGGAATCCTTTGGCGACTCAATCCGGATCTCTCCTTTGCCGTATGTGATCTTCAAAGGAATCAACGTTCTTTCCGGAAGCTCCTTCAAACGATTTCCCATGATCTGTCCCAAATATTTCCCTACATTGTCATCCCGGGTCAGAAAATAATGGTATGTGAGATTCAATCCGATAAATACCACATTATGATTGTATACTGTTCCGGAAAAATCCACACGGACTCCGGAATCGTAAAGATATCCGTCCGTCTGATCCAGTCCATTAAAATACACCGTCTTCCACTGGGCTGTTTCCCTGTCAAACAGTTCCGTGTCAAGCTCTCCCTGCCTTGTATACAGGACCGGATAACCATTTTCAAAATAAATATCCTGACAGGTTACCCCCAAAAAGGATCTTTCCTTTGTGTGATCATCCTGCGGAATCCCATCCCCACTGATGATCACCTTTACTCCTGCATCGCTGATCCTTTTCACAAGCTTTTCCGCCTTCGACCTGTCTGTGTACGTAAAACCGGACAGATAAACAATCTTATACTGTGATAATTGTTTAAAATCATAATCATCCAGAGAATCCGATTCCCCTCTGGTAATATCCGGATCACTATACGTCAGCGAGGCCGCTGCACTGCCAATGGCAATCCCATCATACCGGCAGATGGTTCCAAACGCACCTTCTACCTCCTTATGATATAAAAGATAACCGCTGTTCTGCTTTTTCAGGATAAAGCCCTGCTCCCCGGCCGCCTTGGTGACCTCTTCAATATCGTCACTGCCTCTTTTGAGTTCGCTGATCCGGATCAGTACCGTATCATTTCCAAGCTCCAGCGCCCGGTCAAACAAATAGGGATAAAATCCCCGTTCTACAGCCTCGTTTAACTCCACAATATTAACAGCTGTTGCCGCAGACTGCCACCCGGCACCATATGTCCCCTGAGTCTGCTGTCCATCATAATCCGTCAGAAGATAAGGTGCCATAGCTCCAAGACTGCTTCCATCCAGCAATGCAACCCTCTGCTTTGTAATTTTTCTTGCTTCTGTAATCAGGCACGCATCCGCTGTCATACTCATGTTTTCCTCTGCCGTCTGCTGCCCTTCTCCCTGACTGATCAGAGACAGTGAAGGGATACAGTCTGCCAGAAGCAGGACGCAGCACAGGATCACAAAGCCCTTCTTTAAAGATGACCATGTCAAAAAGCTGTAAAGGATCATCACAAGTGCAATCGAAATAAAGCGCAGCATCCATAAATACTGACTCCCCGGAAGCTTTTCCAGCACCGGATACATTGATGTCGTGGTACAAACAAAGATCAGCAGTGCCGCCCAGAAACCGGTCATGGATCGTTTTTTGCTGCACAATGCCCCAAATACAGCAACGACAAAAGCCGAAAAACCATAATAAAAATCTACATTTCCCCTGGATAAACGACGAAGGGGATTTAATGAGATCAAAGCGTCCTGAAAGAATCCCTTCATGACCTGGGAACTATCCGTAGAGGTAATACCTCCCTTCAGAGACGCAAACAGCCACACACCGATCAACAGAAACGGTAATATGATACTGATCATAACAGGAATACATTTCCCGGTGCGGTGATACAACAGACGATACACCAGCAAAAAGAGAAGCATCGCCAATGCGATCATCCCGGCATATCCCACATGGCAGAGAGCAATACCCGCAAACACCGGCACAACTTTGGTCAGACAGCGCCAGTCGTCCTCAAAGAGATACTCGCTGACATAATAAAGAAACAGCGGCAGCAGAACCATAGAAAGAGACCGAGGCAGATTGCCTTCGACAAACATGGCATACAGATTGTTGGGCATAAAAAACCAAAGGATACCCAGAAAAGCCCCAAGCCAAAGCCTGTCTTTTTTGTATCCGATATAAAGCCATACCAGCGCTCCCAGATAAAACACCAGTGCTGCAAAAACAAGATATCCATCGAGGTCATTTCCACCTCCCAGCATCTGGCAAAAAGCCAGAAAATACACCGGAAGCGGCGCCCAGTAACGCATCATCTGCACACCGTTATACCAGAATCTGTCATAAAGAGGATACCATTCTCCCCTGCTGATCGCATGGTACAGCACATCTCCCTTATAGATATGACACATGGTATCTGTTCCTGTGGGATATCTCCCTCCCTGCCGGATCAGCAGCGCAATCCCTGCTGCCATCAGCAGATAGACCAGGATCATCCCCATCATTGCCGTTTTCTTCTTCACTGTGACTCCCTCTTAATCAATAATGCGATCCAAAATTCCATCAATCACTTCACTCATCTGCCGTTTCGAGCTTTTCCGGATGCTTTCCAGATAGTCTGCCTCCCGTTCAAAGCTGATCACATAGCTTCTGGTAGGCGTTTCGCTGCTTTCCATTTTGACCAGATGACCTCCCAGCTCCTTCACGATCTTTCGAATGTCACCGGCAAAATAATCCGACATATTTTCCAGCGTCGGTACCATATGATCGAAAGGATCTACCGTATTGAGTATCCTGTTCTGATATTTATTAAAATATTCATCGATTGCTCTCTCATAGGCATCGAACTGTACGAATTTCTGGTCACTCATGAGTACATCCACCATAAACTCCCATGTATGGGGATGCGTCTCTCCCTCTTTGCCGTTGATCACAATATAATGATTGGCATTGAGATAAAATTTAAATTTATATTCCCTAAAGGTGGTGTTCGTCATGGTCTTCCTCCGTTTCCTCCATCTGCTCTTTCATAAAGCTGTGATATACCTCCTCCAGAGACATATCTTCTCCGGAATATTCCTGCAGCCTCTCCGGATCAAAGTCCTCCTTGGCATAATGCAGCTGCTGCAATGCCTTCTCTGCCTCCACGCCGGAATACCTGATAAAGATCAGTATCACCCGCTCCTTCTCCTGCTGTCCGGCCTCAAAACGCACTACCTTTTCATCCAGAAGCAGCTGGGCTCTCTCCAGAAAACGAGTTCTTTTGTCTCTATCCTCAAATCCCACCGACGCAAAGGTCACAGGAAAAACTTTCCGTTTTGCAAGCTTTTCCACAAACAGCTCCATCATAGGCAGACGAAAGATGCTCCATCTTGTATGATAACTGTCCATTTCCCGGATAGTTTCCGTCTGCTCCGTCAGTACCTTATTTAATCCGGTGATATGCTTCTGCAGGGCTCTGATCTCTTTGTCCCGCATATCCAGCACATTGGCAAAGATCATGGACACCAGCAAAAGCATTCCCAACAGAACAATACCAAACACATACAAACCGATCTTAGCGGAAAGAAATACATTATTGTCAAGAATAACCGTATCATTGGTAAGCAGACATATTTTATAGCTGGCACCATTGTAAGAAAATATCACACCGGATGCCACATAACGGTCTCCATCCATCTCGATCATCCGGTGAACCACCCTGTTTTTCTCCAGACTATTCAAAAACCTGCCGGCACTGGCTGAAGTAAAATAATTCTCTGTGGCAAGCCCCTTATAACGATTGGTCTCTGTCACATCTTTAACAAACAAAAGCGCCTGATCCCTGGTCAGCGTCCAATACTTTCTCCCGGAGCTGTCCAGAGATCCCAGAATATTCTTTATGATCTCCTCGTCACTACGATCTTCCAGCACATTGATCTGATCCAGTACCAGCTGCACATATGCGTCCTGCTGCACAGCATAAATGGAAAGAATACTGTCCTCATACTCCTTCGCCTGATGCATTCCCAGCACAGCCATCCCGGCGGCCAGCAATATGATCAGCGTCGAGATCACTTTGACGTTCGTAATGACCTTCCAAAACTTTGTCTTTCTCACAATCTACTCCTCATTATTTACAAAATCTCTCGCCCTTTTAAGCAGTCTGCCCAAAATGCCGAAATCCTGTACCACTGTCTTTACAAATGCTTCCCTCTCCTGTGTGAAATTTTTAGTCTTCCAGGCACTATCCGTATTGATGCTATTGATCACTCCCGCAAAACGAATAAAAAATACCATGAGATTAAAAAACGGTAAAAACGGGATCACATACCACTGCTTCGCATAATACCTCCGGATCTCCTTAAAATCTTTCAGGAAACCCACGGTGGAAATATAATAAAAAACCCCCATCAAAACATACAGTCCATATAAAAACAAAGTGGAATAACCGATCTGCGCAAAGGAATAATTCATGCAAAGCAGGCAGATCAACGCAAGATACCAGATCATCCGCGGAAAAGCAAAGGTATGATCATACAAAAGCGTCCTGACACCCACATTGGTCAGCATATTCTTTGCCTTAAGCTTATTTTTCAGAAACAAATGGGAAACCTCCAGACTTCCTCTCTGCCATCTCTGCCTCTGAGTATACAGCTTATTCATGTCCTCGATAGGATCCACAAAAAAGATCGCATCCTCACAGATTCCCACCTTGGTATTCTGAAGATATTTCATCTGAAACGTAATCTGCGTATCCTCACAGATCGTATCTGTATTGTAAAGCTGGGACTTTAGCACCGCCGACTTGCGAAATGCCGAAAAAGCACCGGAAAGAGTATATACTGCATTGATCTCCGCCGCATAATTCCGGCCGGCCAGAAATGCCTGCGCATACTCCATAAACTCTATCTTACGCAAAATCCTTGGCATCAGCAGAGGATACTGCTGTACCTGCTTCGGATCCGTCAGGATCACTCCCGTCATACACTCTATGGACTGATCATCCTCAAACCGGTATACCATATTGCGAAGCGCAGACCGTTCCAGCAGACCGTCACTGTCAATATGAATAATATATTTTCCCTCACTGTTAAAAAGAGCCAGATTTAATGCCTTGGACTTTCCCTGCTTGGCGTTCAGCCACTGCATTCTCAGCCCCGGATACTTCTGCTGACACTCACAGAACACCTGAAAGCTGTCATCCTGCCCCTGATTATTTACCAGAAAGATACGTATCTTTTCATCCGGATAATCACTCTCATCAATCGAACGGATACACTGCTCCAGCGTATCCATGGAATTGTAGATCGGCACGATCAGGGAAATCTCCGGGTCTATGGCAGGCTTTTCAATCTCCCGCCGGAAAATATGCTTCTTGATCAGAACAAACACACTGCCCAGAGACGGAACAATCTCCATCATAACCGGGATAATGATCCACGCTGCCCAAAATAAAAACGAATTACAAAATTTACTGATCAGTTCCATAAGTAAAACCACCTACTTTCTGGCGAATGATCTGTGTTCTTGTAAATACAAAGAAGTACAATAAAACGGACAGACCATAAAAGATGATCCTGCCCACAAAGGTATGCGCCACATAATAGGACGGCATACCACAAAAATAAATGATCACCGCGATAGAAATGATCCTCAGCGCATTGGCCAATATAATATAAAAGGTACCAAGTATCCCTACCACAACCCGCTCATATACTGTATAAGCGCGGAAAAAAGCAAGCAGGGACAAAAAGGCCATGATCTCCAAAATACCGGAGCACTCAAAATCGATCAGCAGAGAGATCGCACCAGCCTTGGAATTTACAAAGATAACACCGTATTTGAAATATGACTGAAACATCCCCGTCAACTTGCCAAAGCCTCCTGCCACTGCCGCCACCACCTGCGCCAGCGGCTCAGTGCAATACGGACGTATAAAGATCATCATCAATACAAACAGACCACAGCTGCCCCAGATAAAGCGCCATGCGGGCAGCTCACTCCGACGGGTAACACGAAGTACATACAGCCATACAAGGAGTATGACCACCCCTAAGATCCTTGTCATTTATACCACCCTTGATCTCTTTCTTCTGTACCACAAAACGGACAGTACAGAAAGTCCACAGAGAGAGATTCCCAGCCATGCTCCTGTAGAGGTTCCTGCAATAGACACCCATTCGTCACCGATATTGATATATTTCGCCTGGATCAGCTTCATATCCGACGGATCCATGTCAAAGTGCTTTGCCAGCTTCTCCAGATCCACCTCATACTCCATCTCGTCTGAGATCGACTCTCCCTCGGCAGTCTGCCGCACCGTCAGATACATTCTGCCATAAACCGGTGCATCCGGATCATTGATGTTGTCTGCTGTAGAGCCGGAATTTAAGTCCCATAAATAGTACTCATACGTTCCTGCATCCAGATTATCCACTTTACAGTCCTTATTGATATTGCCATCCTTGTCAACCGTCACCAGACGAAATCCGACGGATGTCTCATCCTTCTCATTGACACGGATCGAAAACGGCTGAAACTCCCTTTCATTCATATGAAGCATAGACAACACATGACCATGCAGCGTAGTTCCATCCACATAAAGGGCAGCCTCTGCATCATTTCCGCGGCCGCCACTGGTGGAATACTGGATCAGCTGATGAGGATAATAATCCCAATCGCTGTATTTCCCATCGTAAACAATCTTGTGAAACGTCTTGTCAGATGTCGTATCCTCCCTGAGATTGGCAATGTCCTTTATGAGTACATCTTCATCCATATAATAACCAAAGGAGATCGTTTCCTTGTACTGGCGGACCGCCGTTGCCGGAATCGCAATCTCATACTGCTGATTGGAATAAGATACCTTTGCCCCGTCAATCCCCTCGATGTGATCCTTGCGCAGGGAAAAAGTCGTGTGTCTGCCCAGATCCGTGTAGATCGTATACTTTCCATTACTGCTCTGACCGGATCCTGTAGCCGAACCGGTCTCTTTCTCCCTGATATACAGATACAGATAGTCTCCATCAAATACAGCTGCCGTCTCCCTGATCCACTGATCATCCACCTGTGTCTTTGCCACCGCATCCCAGTCCGTAAAGGTTCCATCAATCGTAATGCCCTGATAAACAGCCGTGGTCGGTGTCGGTTGTTCATGATCCTTTACATTCTTAATGTCTGCACTCTTCACAGAGCTGCCACCATAGGTGATCGTATAATCATCCTCCACAAAGAAAGACTGCGGAATGGCAAGCTCGATCTCGTACTTATCAGCCTCTTTACTTGGCGCATACGCCTTTCTGGCCCCGTTAATATCACCATACCAGGCATTTTTCAATTCCTGCAGCATATATGAGAACCGGATCTGTGTATTGCTTCCCCCCTCGCCGCTCTTGTACTTAATATCAATGCTGGTATTGGCAACAGGCATGCCATACTCATTTCCACCATTCTGCTGTATATAAAAATACACATAGTCCTCATCCTGCATCACAGCCCATTTCGCTACGGCACTGTCCGTGGAGTTCTGCGTATCCACACCACTCCACTCCTGTGGATCACCATCCACAACAACTCCGGTCGCTGCCCTTGCCGGCACTACCGGCATCACAGCTCCAAGCACCATCACAGTCAAAGCCAACGCAGCAGATGCTCTCCGGAACTTTCTGCCCGCTTTCCTGTATCTTCTCTGTCCCCGTTCTCTCATCCTCTTATCCATCTCTATCACTTCCTCTTATGTCTATCCTATGCTCGTCGATGTTTTTAGTATCTATAAAATAAGGGTAGGAACTTATCATTTCCTACCCTCTCATATACTTTATCGTCGTATGTTCAAGAAAATATTATAGCAGAATACCCGGATTCGTCAAATGGAAAAAAATGAAATATTTGTGTATTTATGCTTGATACACTCCGTCCATCTTTCTTATAAAATACTGAAAACTAGGTGATATATTTCTACGAATATCCATCTGTTCCCCAATATTTTCTGCACATTCACACTTAAAAGCTCCCTTCTCATAATAAGAGGTTGCCTCCTTATTCAATGCGGACAATCCGCCCTTATATACTACATTAGCCAAAAGTTCCCAAGTCCCTACTATGCTATCCTGTTCATATTTTTGCAACAAATTAAGCCTCGCATTTGGATAGGCTGTCATCAAAGCCTCCTCATCTCCAAGCAACCACGCTTCCATCTCTTCAATAGCAATACAAAAAAATGTCTGTGTTTTTACTCCAACTTTCCGGGCCATTTCCACTAAATCCTGTTTTAATTTTGCACAATCCTTGTCATCACAATCTAAAATGACAAAAATCGCTGTTTTAGCTGACATTTCCGCTAATGAACTTCCCATACCTACCAAATAATTCGGCAGATCATGTAATAGTTTATGAGTCTTCCATCCTATATTTTTACCTATGGAATACTTTTCCATAATTTTATTCACAAGAATACTTCCCGACTTATCTTCGGTTAAAAATTCTATATATGTGTATTCATCTATTGTATCCCCCCTAAAATCATCCAAAATAGTCACTGTACCACAAATCACCCAAATTAATTTCCGATGTATATAATTGCTTTACATAGTCATACTCGGAAGCTCTTTTAATCTGAGAAAAACCATCCTCCTGCTTTTCTAATACCCACACTTCCTCGGGAGACAATGCATTGACGAAAAACGGACTATGTGTTGTTACAAACAACTGTTTTGAAAATGTTCCCTTGATTGCATTTCTCATCTGCACCGCCAAATCAGCCAGATATTTATGATATAAACCATTTTCCGGCTCCTCTATAAAAACAAGGGGCCTGGCATCTTTCTCATGCAGCAGTAAATAATATGCGAACAACTTCAAAGTTCCATCTGACATTTTTTGTGAATAAAACGGCTGCTCAAATCCCTGTTCCAAAAATTCAAGAACAAGTTGTCCATTGGGCATTTTCACCGGTTTTATTTCTCGAATGCCGGGAAGCTTGGTCTGTATGCTATCTAAGATTTTAGAAAAATCTTTTCTATCCTCGCGATACATATACTCTGCCACATTATTGATGTTGTTTCCCAAACGATTTAAATATTTCTGTGGACCTGCATTTGGAATTTCTCTAGCTGCCATAGGACTAAAATAACATAAAAACCAGTTTTTCAGAAAATTTTTAAATTTTACGATACGAGGATGCTCCCTCAGCTCCCCAAGTGTAACAATCCCCAATTGTCTGGAATCTGCCAACTCAACATCAATTTTCTCTCCATCTTCTTTATTTTTTTCCTCATCATATCCACTTTCTGTTCCTTTAAATGCATATCCTTTACCATATTCTAAGTATAAAAATGACATAGGACGGCCATACGTTTCGTTTTTTCTTCGTTGCCTCAAGCGTTCTTTTTCTACGATCGGGCGGTTATACTTGTCAAGTCCAATAGATAGTTCATATGTAATCGGAGCTTCATTACTTGTTTCACGATAATAAATTTCGAATTCAATCGGATCATTCACACCCTGGGACCGTATTTTCTCATATCCCCCTCTTCCATTTAAATCGCAAGCCTGCTCTACTCCCTTGTCCAGACAATCTGCCAAAAATCCAAAAGCATCTGCTAAAGTACTTTTCCCCGTTCCACTTTGACCAATGATTGCATTCATATTCGTCAGCTCTTTGTGATTGGTATCAGATAATAATTTACCCATTTTAATTTCTTTCAACGAACCATAATTTTTTATTGATATCCCCGCTATTCTTCCCATATTATAACCTCTGCTCCTCTTATTCCATTCCTCATATTCTCAACTACCGACAACTAATCTATTTTTGCTATCGATTTTAACATCTGTTGTTTTAAAAGACAAATTTCAGCATTCTTATATCACTATAATTTATCTTCTTAGTAATAATGATTCCATATATTTATCCCCCTGTGATGATAAATCTGCCTTATCCCTGTCTCTGCAGCTCTTTCTCCACTGCTTTCAGTTCTGTCTCAGCGTAATCCATAAACAGAATCATTTCCCGTGACAATCAAAGTGCGGCTTCTCTGTCTAGTATTTATATCTCATATCATACCATCATCCGTCCCGCAAATCAACGCCGGCTTTATTCTTGTTTTATTCTAAGCAAGATTATCATGCTTCCTTGGGAACTTCAATATACTCTGGGAAATTGCCGTGTCACAGCATGCATTACTACGAAATTGCCGTGTACAAAACGACAGGATCATAACATCACTACATACATATTTATGTTCGATATATATTTCTACAATAGTATCCTCCTCGCAAAAAAAGGGACGATTTCTCGCCCCTTATTCACTCTCATTCCTGACTGCTGTCAGGATAAGATATCGTATAATACTGTCGGATCAGCTGCCGCTTCAGATTCTGGGGATATACCTTCTCCTGGTCCACCCCGGCACGCTCTGCTAATAATTTCATCTGCCGCCATATGTATCCTCTGTCAATGACATTACCACTGGCAGTACAAAAAATCACCCCGGTCTGTAGTCCCTGATGACTGATATACCCCTCCAGTCCCAGTAACAATGTCTCCGGCAGATAAATATCATACTCCTCTCCGGCACGGATCACAGTTACCACACCATCCTTTACCGCCTCCACCGTCAAACATCCCAGCTCACTGATCCGAATCTCCGTGCCACCCAGCACCTGGATCAACTGCACCATCCGATAATCCTCCCGCTCCAGCGCGGTATCGATCAATCGTTTATATTCCTCCGGTGTCAGACGAAGCTGGCGGTCCTGATTATTCTTCTTGCGAATCTTCAGGCTCTTGCAGTAAATATCCGTCCGCCCCAGAAACTTACAAAAGGATTTAATGCCTGCGATCACCGAATTGACACTCCGGGTCTCGTAACCGGCATCCACCAGACTCTGCAGATATTCGTCTGTTGCCGCCTG
>CADAKW010000044.1 GCA_902788645.1 uncultured Lachnospiraceae bacterium | reverse complement strand
ATCCCGATTATTATTACATGGATGAACCGGAAAAAGAAATGGTGGAACGTCTTAGGGCAAATGTGAAACAGAATTATAAAAAATAACATTGTCTATTGAGACTAAGGGAAAGAGACGGTTCTCTGCCAAATGGTGGAGAACCATTTCTTTTTTTAGCGACAAATTATATGAAGTAGACATAACAACAAAAATGCGTTATAATGACAAATACGGAAAAAATGTGCAAAGAATAAATAAGGAATGAGGCGTTATGCAGAAAAAATACACAAACGAGATTCTGAATCTCCTACGGAGTATACAAAATATTGATTATATCACTCCCGATGAAATACCTCAGATTGATTTATATATGGATCAGGTGACGACATTTATGGACGAGCATCTGCGTTCTTCCAAGCGTTTTGAGGAGGACAAGATACTCACCAAGACCATGATCAATAATTATACCAAAAATAATTTGCTGCCGCCGCCGGTCAAGAAGAAATACTCCAGTGAGCATATGCTGCTGCTGATCTATATTTATTATCTGAAGAATTTTTTGTCTATCAATGATATCCAGAGTATTCTGAATCCATTGACGGAGAAGTTTTTTGGAAGCGAGGACGGACTGTCTTTAAGCGATATTTACCGGCAGATCGTGGAGCTGGAGCAGGAGAATATCAATTCCCAGGCGAGAGACATTATCCGTAAGCTGAACAAGTCAGGTGAGGCTTTTGATAATGTGGAGGATCCGGAGGAGAAAAAGCTTTTGACGACATTTGCGTTTATCTGTATGCTGAGCTTTGATGTCTGGGTAAAAAAGTCCGTTATTGAGAATCTGATCGATGATACACTGGGGGACAAAAAGAAAAATAAATAATAAAACAGACAAAACGCCGGAAGTAACTTTCCGGTGTTTTTTGCATATAATGACAGGAAGGGGACTGGTGATCGGAGGAAATCGATGAGAAGGGAATATCGTGTCAAACCGGTAAAGCATAAGCACGAAAAGAGGATGAAAACGGAACCTTCCATACAGGATCCTGTATTATCAAGAAAAATATCGGGAGCGTTAAGTCTTTCGGAGGATATCCTCGCAAGGGCTCCTGTGGTGACCAGCTTTGGCAGATACCGGGTATGTATAGAGAATTACCGTAGTATATTAGAATATCAGGAGGAACAGATCAGGATACAGACCAAAACAGGAAAGATAAGAATTGCCGGGAAGCATCTTGGAATTGCATATTACAGAGAGGATTGTATGTGTGTTGTTGGAGAGATCCATTCCATCGAATATCAATAACCGTGGAGGAGCAGGGATGATACATAAAATATTGATCTGGCTGGGCGGCTATGTGGAAGTGCGTCTGCCGGGAGAGGAAGCGGAACGGTTTATCAATATCTGCCGGACCAAGGGGATCTTCTGGTGGAAGATCCGTTGGCAGCGTGAAGGAAAGTATGTGTACGGCTGCATGAGAAGGAAGGATTATTACAGACTTCGTGGAATAGTACAAAAGACGGGAGTATTCCCGGTAGTGAAAACGAGGATCGGTGGTTACTTCTGGTTTAGACGGGGATTGTCCAGAGCCAGCTTCTGGTGCGGCATCCTGTGTATGCTGTGTGTGTTATTTGTGCTGGCAGGAAGGATATGGGGGATTGAGATATCCGGTCAGTCCTATCATACAAAGGACAGTATCCTGAGGTTTTTGGAATCGGAGGATATTTACGGCGGAATGGCAGGAAAGGATGTGGTGTGCAGTGAAATCGAGACAAAGCTTCGCAAAAAATATCAGGATATTGGATGGGCCTCTGTGGAAAAGTCCGGAAGCAAGCTTTATGTGCGGCTGGACGAGGTGCTGCTGCGCGGACAGAAGCATAAGAAACAGCCGGCAAGTCTGGTGGCAGAGGATACCGGGACGGTGTTAAGCATCGTCACAAAAACAGGGACAGCGAAGGTCAGGGCAGGGGATCAGGTGAAAAAGGGGCAGAAGCTGATCTCAGAGAAGGTAAAGATCGTGGGGGATAATGATGAGGTGGTGGCAAGAAAGCATGTCCGTGCCACGGGAACTGTTGTACTCCGGTCGGTTTATCATTATGAGGACGTTTTGAAAAAGTCATATCAAAAAAGGGAGATTACGGGAAAAAGCCGCACAATATATCAGATAGGAATAAAAAATAAAAATCTTTTTTTATATAATCCCTTAAAAAGTTTGGAAAGTTACAAAAAATATGATATAATCCGTGAAGGTGGGCAAGTATGCCCTTTTCTGTCGTACCGCTTTCCCATATCCTTCCGGAAGAAGACATTTCAGGAGGTCAGGGAGGAGAAAACGCAGTATTCCGGAGAAGAGGCAGAGGCGATACTCACCGGCCGGTTTGATTATTACCGCCAGCAGATGGCAGAAAAAGGCTGCTATGACATGGAGGGTGAGCTGGTTATCGGGGAACAGGGGGACCGCTTTGTGGGAAAGGCAGATATTGTCTATTCCAGGGAGCAGAAGACATATCAGTAAAACGCCGATGATGCGTTTTTCACGACTATTTGTGTGAGTTTGGAGGAAATACAGTACATGTCGATTATGGAGACAGTGATAGAGATACCTGCTGAGCATGAAAAAAACATATTTGGCAGTTTTGATGCGTATATCAAGAAGATCGAGCGAAATCTCAATGTAACGATGGTTGCCAGGGATGGGGGATTGAAGCTGGTGGGAGAGGCTGCCAGTGTCAAGACGGCAGAGAGTATATTGATGCAGCTTTTGGAGTTGTCCCGCAGAGGCAATACCATCACAGAGCAGAATGTGGATTATGCTCTGGCGCTTTCTATGGAACACCGGGAATCAGAGCTGGTGGAGATAGATTCGGATATTGTGTGTCGTACTATACAGGGAAAACCCATCAAGCCTAAAACCACCGGACAGAAGAAATATGTGGATCAGATCCGCAAAAAAATGATCGTATTTGGTGTTGGTCCGGCCGGAACAGGAAAGACATATCTTGCCATGGCCATGGCGATCGAGGCATTCAAGAGAGATGAGGTCAGCCGAATCATTCTGACCCGTCCGGCAATCGAGGCAGGAGAAAAGCTGGGCTTCCTGCCGGGGGATCTCCAGAGCAAGGTAGACCCGTATCTGCGGCCGTTGTATGATGCCCTTCATCAGATCATGGGGGTGGACAGCTATCTGAGAAATGTGGAGAAGGGCCTGATCGAGGTGGCACCTCTGGCATATATGAGAGGCCGAACCCTGGATAACTCCTTTATTATTCTGGACGAGGCACAGAATACCACACCGGCGCAGATGAAGATGTTTTTGACACGAATCGGTTTTGGCTCCAAGGTGGTAGTGACCGGTGACCAGACACAGAAGGATCTGCCGTCGGGAACCGCATCGGGACTGGATCAGGCGATCAATGTACTCAAAAATGTAGAGGATATCGGATTTTCATTCTTAGATAATAAGGATGTGGTACGTCATCCGCTGGTACAGCAGATCGTCAGTGCATATGACGATTATGAAAAGAAACAGGCTCGTCGTGAGGCAAGAAAAAAGGAGCAGGGGGCACGTCATGGAAAGGAAAAATGAAAAAAGACTGTTCTCGATCGTAATGTATCTGTCGATGATTCTGGGAGCGCTGATATGCGCCGGGATTAACCGGATGACCATTGCTGGCATGCTGGTACAGGTATGCTACTCCATGATCATTGGTGTTGTGTTTATGACATTGCTTCATGCGGGAGAGGACATGCTTTGGAAACAGATACCGGGAAAGCTGATCTATTTGTTTTCCTTTTCTGTTGCGTTATGTCTGATCGGTGTGGCATCCCGTTATCATATTGGGTTATTCTGGCTGTTGCCGCTGGCAGTTGTGGGATATCTTGAGTCCGTGGAGATCAAGGCTGTGACTTTTGGCGTTCTGATGTTAGACTACCTGTGTAATGGGGCATTGGTACACGGGGATATCAATCTGCTGGTGGGATATTTTATTATGGCGGCAGCCATCGTGATGATATTATCTATGCTGCACAGCAGAAAGGAACTGCCCTATGCGGGGGTGATCCTGGCAGCGTTATGTATTATATTGTATGTGATCCGTTGCGGCTTTCAGGCGGACGAGCTGTTCCGTCAGAGATATTTTCTGATACTGGAGCTCTCCAGTCTGGTATTTTTGGCTGTTTTCTGCGGTATTTTGCAGATCATCTGTGGTACGGCCGGAGATGCCGGTTCGTCAGATGTACCGGTTATGTCATCGGATGTGGGAGCTGATATTAAGCCGGAGACTGTGGCAGCAGTACAGGCAGCAGATGATGTTACAGAGCCGGATGGACCGGAGATTGTGACAGCAGTACCGGAACCGGCAAAGACAGAGCCGGCAAAGACTGCGTCTGTGGAGGCCTTTGACATGATGGCGTATCTGCAGGATGATTTTCCGCTGATCCTTCAGTTGAAGGGGGACGATGCTCTTTATCAGCATTCCTACGAGATCAGCCGCCTGTCAGGACTGGCAGCAAGGGAGATGGGATGCAATGAGGCTCTGGCTGCCGTGGGAGGAATGTTCCACGAAGCGGGAAGGATGTTATCACCGGACAATTACATGGAAGGAAATGCAGCTCTGGCAGAGCAGTACAGTTTTCCACCGGAGCTTACGGCAGTGATCCGTCAGCACAATACCGGCAGTGAAATACCGAAAAGCCCGGAGGCGGCTATTGTGATGCTGAGTGATTGTATCGTTTCCACCAGTGAGTATCTCATCAAAAATGGAAAGAGGCATGCGATTTCTGATGATCAGCTGGTGATGAGTATATTTACAAATCGCATCAATAAGGGCGGTCTTGATGAGGCCGGGCTGACAGATGCGCAGCTTGATACATTAAAAGCATTTTATGTGGCACATGCATTTGAAATATAGGAAGGAATATCGTTTACTATGACAATTTGTTTTGAAAATGAAACAGATGAAAAACTGGATTTTGACTATGAAACGCTTTTGGAGAGGGTGATCCGCCAGGCGGCAGATCAGGAAAAATGTCCTTACGAGTTTGAGGTTAATGTTACGTTTACGGATAACGATTCCATTCGTGAGATCAATCGGGAGTTCCGGGAACTGGATGTTCCGACGGACGTTCTGTCTTTTCCTATGGTGGACTATCCGGCTCCGGCAGATTTCTCTGTGCTGGAGGATGATGAAAATGCAGTGGAGTATTTTCATCCGGAAACGGGGGAACTGATCCTGGGGGATATTGTTATTTCGGTAGAGCGGGCGCGGATGCAGGCTGAGGAATATGGCCACTCTCTGAAAAGGGAGATCTGTTTTCTGACGGCACATAGTATGCTTCATTTATTTGGATATGACCATATGGAGGATGATGAACGTGTGGAGATGGAGCGGCGACAGGAACAGATATTGCAGGATTTAGGTATTATACGCGAGTAAAACAGTGATAGGAAACATAAGCCTGCGCTTCCGTTGCAGCAGGTGTGGGAAAGGCATGGTAACACAATGGAAACATCAAATAAAAAATTAACTGCTGCCAGCGGTTTTTTGAAGCAGGGAAGTATTTTGGCGGTGGCATCGATCCTGGTGCGTATGATCGGGCTTTTGTACCGTATTCCCATGGCCAATATCATCGGTCCGGAGGGAAACGGAATTTATTCTTCTGCATACGAAATATATAATATATTGCTGATCATTTCGTCTTATGGTATGCCTATGGCGGTGTCCAAGATGGTATCGGCAAAATGTGTTGAGAAGAGATACAAAGAGGCATATCATATATTCCGCTGTTCCATGATCTTCTCATTATGTACCGGTGGCGCAGCCGCATTATTTGTGTTTTTTGGTGCAGACTGGTTGGAGAAAAATTTCTTTAAGAGCTTTTACGGGATTGCGATCCCGCTTCGTATTCTGGCACCAACGATCTTTGTGGTAGCTATTATGGGAACCCTCAGGGGTCTTTTCCAGGGTAGAAAAACCATGATGCCAACAGCTATTTCACAGATCTTTGAGCAGATCGTCAATGCGATCGTCAGTGTGTCCGCTGCATTTTTCATGATGCGTGCCCACAGTGCTTCAGCAAAATTCTCCGCATGGGGAGCAGCCGGTGGTACCCTTGGTACCAGTATGGGGGCATTGATGGCGCTGATCTTTTTGGTGTTTATTTATCTGGTGTACCGGCCGGTCATGAAGAAACAGCAGAGAAGAGACCGGGTATCAGAGGAAATGTCTCTGGGAGATACGTACAAGCTGATCCTTTGGACGGCAATTCCTATTATTTTGAGCCAGACAGTATATCAGCTTAGCGGTATCATTGATGTATCGCTGATCAACTGGGTGCTGCCGAGCCGGGGCATCAGTGGTACACAGATCAGCAGCTGGCAGGGTATTTACAGTACGCAGTATCGTACATTGGTCAGTGTACCGATCGCAGTATCTACGGCCATTGCATCTTCGATGGTTCCGAGTCTTGTGGCTTCCTATATAGGAAAGGACAAGCATGCGGTACATCGTAAGGTCAATCTGGCAGTCAAGTTTAATATGATCATTGCATTTCCTTCTGCTGTTGGTATGGCAGTATTGGCAGTGCCGATCATTTACTCTATTTACCCGTCTATGGATTATCATATGGGTTCCATGATGATGATCATTGGATCAAGCTGTATTATCTTTTATGCGTTGTCAACGGTTACGAGCGGTGTATTACAGAGTATTGACCAGATGCGTCTGCCGGTGATCCATTCATTGATCTCGCTGATCGTGCATATCATTCTGGTATGGATCCTGATGCGTTTTACAGGTCTTGGCGTATATGCGCTGGTGATCGGCAATGTCACATATCCGTTGCTGGTATGTGTGTTGAACGGCTATTCGGTCAGTGCCCATCTGGGATTTAAGCAGGAGGTCACCAAATGCTTCTGTGTGCCATTCCTGTCATCGGTGATCATGGGAATCGTGACATTTGTTGTATTCCGGTTGTTCCATGTGCTGACAAAGAGTAATGTAATCTCTCTGCTGCCGGCTCTTGTGGCAGCGGTATGTGTATATTTTGTTCTTGTCCTGAAGATGAGAGGACTTACAAGGGAGGAGTTATACGAGTTCCCATTTGGAAGAAAGATGTCCATTGTGGCAGATAAGCTTCATCTGCTGGAGGATGAGTTTGACGTGTAATGGATCAATACAGGGTATTTGCAAAAGTCGTTTGTTTATAAAGAAAAGAGGTTTCGTGAATGCAAAGAATCACACGGGAGGCAATCCGCCGTATGGCGTCCTCGGAGACGGTATATTATCGTGGAATGCGTTATTATGCAGCTCACGCTGTAAGCGATGTGACATGGAATGAAAATGCCGGTCAGTATCGCAGTGTGGTACATGGAGGGAACCAGTATGTGGTCACGATACAGGTTTCCGAGGAGGGAGAATGGCTTTATACCTGTAACTGCCCTTCTCATGTAAAGCAGAAGGGAGCCTGCAAGCATGTTGTGGCAACTCTGCTGTTTATTGCAGATTACCAGCAGAGGGAAAATGTGCGGGACAATCTGGATCAGAAGGATAAAACGGCATACCAGATCATTGAATATTTTCAGAAAAGGGAATTTCGCCGTTTAAGTCCTACTTATTATCATCTGGGACTGCGGATCACGATACCGGCACTGCTCAAACAACAGAATGCCAAGGCATATCTCAGCCTGTATGCGGGCTCTGAGAAGATGTATAAGGTAACCAATACCAAGAAGTTTATTGCGGATTATTATGAAGAGCGGGACATCCGTCTTGGAAAGCAGTTTTATTTTATCCCGGGAGAGTGTGCCTTTGACGAGGCTTCTGCCGGTGTCATGTCGTATCTCACGGAGATTTACGAGATTCAGGAAACTCTTGGAAAAACATATTATTCCAATCTGTTCAGTCGTCAGGAGATGGTGCTTTCCCAGAATATGCTGGTGAAACTTCTGCATCTGGCAAAGGGACTGGACTGCCAGCTCAATCTGTTCGGAAAAGAAATGGGAACGGCGCAGATCGTAGAGGGCTGTCCGGAGCTTTCTCTTGATATGCAGATGGACGGAGAGGAGCTGACCCTTGCACAGGAGGGGGAAGAGCCCTTGCATGCGCTTTCACAGGATGGTTCGATCCTGTACTATAAAAACGATATTTATCTGCCGGAGAGAGATTATATCTGTAACCTTCTGCCGTTTTATTCCAGTTTGTTTCAGTCGAAGGAGCGGCAGATCGAGTTTCGTGGAGAGAATAAAAAGCGTTTTATCGAGAAAGTGCTGCCGGTTATTAAAAAGTCCATGCAGGTGCAGGTACCGGAGAAGCTCAGAGAGAGCTATATTGTGGAGGCTCTGCAGCCGGAGCTTTATCTGGATATCAGTCAGATGAGGAAGAAGTATTATGTATCCGCAAGGCTGGAGTTTTGTTATGGAGAGTATCGGGTCAATCCTTTGCGTGAGGAGTTTGTAGAGGGAGATATTATACTTGTCAGAGATAAAGAGGAGGAGGAACGCCTGCTGAGCATTCTCTATGGTCTGAATTTCCAGGTGCAGGGAGATACGTTCCTGTTAAAAAATGAGAATGATATCTTTGAACTTATGACAGACCGGATCACGGAGCTGACGGATCATTTCAAGGTATTTTATTCTAAGGAGTACAAAAATCATGGTATCCGTAAAATGGGTACCATGTCTGCCAATATACGGTTAGATACGGATATCAATCTACTGGAGATCGATCTGGGATATGCGCAGATACCGAGGGAAGAATTAGAGACATTTTTCCGTTCTGTTCAGCTTAAACGCAAATATTTCCGGCTCAAGGACGGCTCTTTTATTGATCTGACCAAGGAAGATTCCCAGCTTCATTCCCTGCGTTGGATGCTGGAGAATGATCAGGAATTCCATGGAAGCAAGATGACATTTCACAAGAGCACGGCAATGTTTCTGGAACGGATGCTGCCGAGGGGGAGCCGTCTGCAGAGACAAGAGTCCTATGAGATGCTGCTGCAGGATCTCAAGCATCCGGAGCAGATGCAGTGGGAGATTCCTGAGACCGTTACCGCATCCCTGAGACCCTATCAGGTGGTAGGTTTTCAATGGCTCAAAACGCTGGCACATTATGGCATGGGTGGGATTCTGGCAGATGATATGGGACTTGGAAAGACCCTGCAGGCGATTGTCTATATCTGTTCTTTTCCGGGACAAAAGACATTGATCGTATGTCCTACGTCACTGGCTTATAACTGGCAGGATGAGTTTCAGAAGTTTGCTCCGTCCATCAGGACCTGCATCGTACAGGGAACGCCGGAGGAGAGGGAGGCGCTGATCTCCGGGCGGGATGGAGAATATGATGTGTGGATCACCACATATCCTTTGATCCGGAAGGATACAGAGAGTTATCAGAAACAGAAATATGACCATATCTTTCTGGATGAGGCGCAGTTTATCAAGAATCCGTCTTCGCTGGGGGCAAAGGCGGTCAAAAGTATTCCGGCAGATCACCGGTTTGCCCTGACAGGTACGCCGATTGAAAATGCCCTGTCGGAGCTGTGGTCAATCTTTGACTTTATCATGCCGGGATTTTTTATGAAATATTCCCGTTTTGCGGATGCATATGAGAAGCCGATCCTCAAGGAGCATGACCAGAATAAGATGAAGGAGCTGCGAACAAGGATACAGCCGTTTGTCCTGCGTCGAATGAAAAAAGAAGTACTCAAAGAGCTGCCGGATAAGATTGAGACAAAACGAATGGCAGAGATGACATCAAAGCAAAAGAAGATTTATTTATCTTATCTGTCAAGGATACAGGAAGAGATGAAGGGAGCAGAGGGGATCGAAGCTGTCGGAGGCCGTATGCAGGTGCTGGCGGCACTCACGAGACTGCGCCAGATCTGCTGTCATCCGGGGACATTTATCGAAAATTACCATGGAGGCAGCGGAAAGCTGGATCTTTTGATGGAGCAGCTGCCGGGTATACTGGATGGAGGTCACAGCGTGATCATCTTTTCCCAGTTTACTTCCATGCTCAATATCATTGCAGGGGAGCTTGAGGAGCAGGGGATTGATTATCATTATCTGGCCGGAGCTACGAAGCCGGAGCAGCGAAAGGAGTATGTAAAAAGCTTCAATCAGGGTAAGGTAAAGGTATTCCTGATCTCATTAAAGGCAGGGGGAACCGGTCTGAATCTTACCGGAGCGGATACTGTGATCCACTTTGATCCATGGTGGAATCCGGCTGTGGAAGAGCAGGCAACGGACCGTGCTTACCGTATTGGCCAGAAAAAGAAGGTGCAGGTGATCAAGCTGATCATGAAGGATTCCATCGAGGAGAAGATTGATGCCCTTCAGACACGCAAAAAGCTTTTGTCCGAGAATGTCATTGAGGCAGGCGAGGTATTTGTCAACCAGTTGTCCATGGAAGAGCTGGTAGAGCTGTTTCAGGCAGAATAAGAAAGAGAAATAAATTGTATGGCAATGGAAGGAATGGCGGCCTCTTAATATTATGGGCATCGTCTGATATTTGATATGAGGAAGTTTGAAATATAAATTTTTTGAATTTAGGGCTTGTATTGGCTGAAATCTTATGATATGATAGTGTGGTTGTGAGTAGAGATATTCCTCTGTTACGGTTGCGGAAAGCACATAAGTATTAAGAATGTCGAAAATAAAAGGAGGTCACATCATGAACGATATTATTAAGGCAATTGAAGATGCACAGTTAAAAGAAGTTGCAGATTTCCGTGTCGGAGATACTGTAAAGGTTTATGCAAAGGTTATCGAGGGTAGCCGTGAGCGTATCCAGGTGTATGAGGGAACCGTACTGAAGAGACAGAACGGTGGCGCAAGAGAGACATTCACAGTTAGAAAGTTCTCTAACGGTGTTGGTGTTGAGAAGACCTGGCCGCTTCATTCTCCGATCATCGATAAGATCGAAGTTGTACGTAGAGGTAAAGCTAGACGTGCGAAACTGTTCTATCTTCGTGACAGAGTAGGTAAAGCTGCAAAGGTTAAAGAGCTGGTTAAATAATTTATCATTATTTCAGTACACTTGCAGTAGAAAGGAGTTTCCAGAGTATGGAGGCTCCTTTTTTCTTTACAAACTGCTTAAATTTGCAGCAAATTGTTCAGAAAAGAGGAAGAATATGTATTCATTTGAAAGCAGAGTAAGATATAGTGAGCTGGCAGAAAGCGGCAGACTGAGTCTGGATGGGATCGTGAATTATCTGCAGGACTGTACCTGCTTCGAGTCGGAAAAGCTGGGAGTAGGAATGGAGACCGCTTACAGCAGGGAGCGGATGTGGGTATTAAATTTCTGGCAGATCGTGGTAGACCGCTATCCGAAGCTGGGAGAGCAGATCCGGATCACCACACAGGCGTGCGGCAGCGAGAAGATGTTCGGTTATCGTAATTTTATGATCCACGATGAAGGGGATGATATGATAGTAAAGGCCTATTCCATATGGACCCTTCTGGATATGAAAAAGGGCAGACCATGTATGGTGCAGTCGGAGGATATTGAGCTTTATGGAATCGAGGAGCCTCTTCCCATGGAAAAGGTTTCCCGTAAGATTGCTATTCCCAAAGAAGGGGGACGGCAGCAAAAAGGCTTTCAGGTACAGGAGTATCATCTGGACACGAATCATCATGTGAACAATGGCCAGTATGTCCGGATGGCAACGGCATATCTGCCGGATGATTTTATTGTAAAAGAGATGCGGGTAGAGTACCGTCGTCAGGCAAAGCTGGGAGATATGATCCAGCCTATGCGTTATGAGATGGAGGACGGGTATCTGGTGGTATTGCAGGATCCGGAGGGGCAGGTATATTGTGTAGTGCGTTTTATCCGGTAAAGGCAGTCTAAGAGTATGCGTCAAGAAAAGGATCACTGAAATTGATGGCGTATCCCTGCGTACTAAAGGATGTGAAGACTTTGTGAAAGAACGCCGGAAAACTTGAGTTTTGATATGGTGTATGCTACCATAGAAAAGATGAAATATGTATATAAATACATAGAAATAATAAGAGGAGGACGTAATTATGTGGTGTCCAAAATGTAAGACAGAATACAGAGATGGAATTACCGTCTGTGCGGATTGTGGGACCCCGTTGGTAGAGGGAACGGCAGAGGAGTTTGAGACGGTTGATATCTGCAATCTGAAGGATGAGAAGATGGCAGACCGTTTTGTAGGTTATCTGGAGTATTCCAAGGTAAAGGGAGCTGTAAAGCAGTACGATGAGGAGACAGAGAGCTATAAAGTAACTGTTCCGGAAAAGATGGCCAAGAAAGCAGAACGCCTTTTTGAGGGATTTCTGACGGCAGCCGAGGAGGATCTGGAGCAGGAAAAGGAAAAGAAACGTCTGGAAGCAGAAGCGGCCGCAGAGCAGGAGGCGTCTGACGGGGAAGAGAACGATACAGAGGATCAGGAAGCGGTACCCGGCGAGGACGAGGACAGTCCGGAGGAAGAGTCATCAGAAGAAGTATCTGATGAGGCAGAGGAGTATGACTGGGATGCAGAGGAGGATTCGGCAGATCCAAATTATAACCCGTTCGCCGAGGATCAGGGTGATATCGATCTGGGAGATGCCGAGGATGAGGATGATACTGCCAGAGACATTTTGTATGAGTCTGCCAAAGAGTATGTAAAGAAGGAAGATGCTTACAAAGATATGTTGTTTTCCGGTCTTACATTTATTATATTTGGTATCATTGGAGAGGTTTATCTGCTGTTATGCAAATTAGATGTGATTCCGATCAATTATAATATTGTTGTGTTTGGCGGATTGGCGTTTATGTTCCTTCTGTTCCTGATCGGTGGCGTGGTATCCATTGTGAAGTCAGCAAGGATCAAGACTGAGATTCCGGTAGAGCAGGAAAAGACCCGCAAGATCAAGGAGTGGATGGCAGAGAACCTGACACAGGAGATCGTGCAGAAATGGGAGAATCCGGAGGTATCCCGGGCGGAGAACGATCTGGTGATCATGGCACATATCCGCAGTGATCTGATGAAGCAGTATCCGGATGAGGACGCTGCTTATCTGGAGATGATCGCAGAGGAGTATTTTACAGAGCATATCCAGACAGACGAGGAAGAGGTCTAGAAGCCGGAGATATAAGGACGAATGAAGAGAGTATTCGAAAGGATGCTCTCTTTTTGGTCTACAGAAAAATATTGAAGAAGGATATTGATATACTTCGGAATAATATCAATTTTAATCGGAATTATTCCGAAAGAAATTGACTTCCTTCGGGATAATACGTATAATTGTTTGTAGAATATAACTTCGAGTCCGGAGTTTAAGCACATTGGTGGGAAAGGAGCGGAAGATTTTCATGGAAAAAACAATGCGTATCAGGGAAGCGGCAAAACGCTGGAATATTACGGAACGAAGAGTATCGGCTCTGTGTAAGGAAGGAAAGATAAAAGGTGCCAGAAAACAGGGGCGTGTATGGATGATTCCGGCGGATACTCCAAAGCCGGGAGATGGACGTGTGAAATCAGGTATTTATAGGAAATCAACAGATACCAATAAGCTTCCGCTTCCGATTGGCATTTCTGATTACCGTCTGGCATCCTCGGAATATTACTACATTGATAAGACTCTGATGCTTCGTGATTTTATTGATGAACGTCCGATGGTGTCACTGTTTACTCGTCCGAGACGTTTTGGAAAAACATTAAATATGGATATGATCCGCACTTTTTTTGAAAAAACAGAGGAAGATACTTCCGTTTATTTTAAGGACAAAAAAATATGGGAATGCGGAGAAAAATACCGCAATTATCAGGGAAAATATCCGGTGATATTTGTTACTTTTAAGGATATTAAGTTCAGCACCTGGGAAGAAACATTTTCTGCAATGAAGGATATTTTTGCCAGCGAAGCGCATCATCACATGGAGCTTCAGTTAAGCGAGAAATGTGATGACTATGATCGGAAAATATTTGATAAAATATTGTCCGGTGAAGTGAATGAGATTGAACTTTCGTCTGCACTTTTTGAATTGTCCCGCATGCTTCATAACCATTATGGAATCGCGCCGATCATTATTATTGACGAGTATGATGTTCCGATACAGCAGGGGTATATGAACGGCTTTTATGACAAAGTGATCCTGTTTATGCGCAATTTATTTTCCGGAGGGTTAAAGGATAACAAGCACCTGTCATTTGGTTTCCTGACAGGTATTTTGCGTGTTGCGAAGGAGAGTATTTTCAGCGGCCTTAACAATCTGACGATTTATTCCGTGCTGGATCATAAATACAGCTCCTATTTTGGATTTACTTCCGATGAGATTAAGGAAATGGCTGAGTATTATGGTGTCCCGGAGAAATACGATGAGATTTGTGAATGGTATGATGGTTATCGTTTTGGAGGAACAGATATATTTAATCCGTGGTCAGTGGTCAATTATTTCAGTAATGGCTGCGAACCGAGAGCCTTCTGGCAGTCCACGGGAAGTAATGATATTATCGGCGAGATTATCAGGCAGGCTGATGATGAAATATACGAAAAGCTGACGTCACTTGTCAATGGTAAGACATTTATCACATATATTGATACCGGAGTGATTTACCCACAGATCAAGAATAATCCATCCACGATCTACAGCTTTCTTTTGATTGCCGGTTATTTGAAGGTGCTTAAAACTACACCTGCATTTAATGGGGATTTTATGTGTGAGGTAGCGTTGCCGAATAAAGAAATTTCTCTTGTCTATCACAAAGAAATATTACAGCAGCTTGACAGAATGATTCCGCAGCCAACGGCGATATCTGTTCAGGAAGCAATCTTTTCGGGAAACAATGATAAGCTCAAAAGAACATTAGAAAAACTGCTTGCACAGTCTGTCAGTTCCTTTGATACGGCCGGTGAAAATTTTTATCATGGATTTATGCTGGGATTATGTGCTCTGCTTGGAGGTTCGTTTGTTTCATCCAACAGGGAATCAGGGGATGGCAGATATGATATCCAACTGAAACCGGAAAGAAAAGATTTGCCGGGAATTTTGATCGAACTAAAGGCATCAAAGGGCTGTAGTCAGGAACAGCTCAAGAAGCTTTCCGAGAAAGCATTGCAGCAGATTGTTGACAAAAGATATGATACCGGGCTGACGGCAGCAGGGGTCAAAACAATCTACAAATATGGTGTGGCTTTTAGTGGGAAAAAAGTTGAGATATCTGTTGAGTGAATGATGTTCTCAGACATAGAAAAATTTCCGGGGACTATTCTGAAACTGAGTTGGAAGCTGTCGAACAGGAGTTGTTTGCACAGGCGTAGAACAGGGGAAGTTGCAATATTTCAAGCTTTGCACATTGATTATTCGAATGAGCAATTCTATCTGCTTTTACCCCTTGTATCATTCTATAAAAAAATCGCTTAAACTTTACGGTCTAAGCGACTTTTTATGGATAATTTATACAATCTCATCGGGGATGGGACTACATCATATTAGTTCTTTTTAAATTCCAGAAGCTCCAGACCTTCATTGTCCTCCAGAACCATCCGGATCATCCAGTCATTGACAAATAAAAGAAGCGGATTGCCTTTCATATCCTTGACTGCCTTGACGTTGTTCATACGTTTCAGCTTTGTCACGTCTGTTGTTGGATCGCCAACCCAGCGGATATACTCATATGGGAGGGATTCCAGACGGATCTCGCAGCCGTATTCATTTTCCAGACGGTATTTTAATACGTCGAACTGGAGAACACCGACAACACCCACGATGATCTCAGACATTCCGGCAGTAAACTCCTGAAAGATCTGGATCGCACCCTCCTGGGCAATCTGGGTAATTCCCTTGACAAACTGTTTTCTCTTCATGGAATTAAGCTGTACCACGCGGCAGAAATGCTCCGGTGCGAAGGTTGGGATACCCTCGTACTCAAACTTGCTGCCAGGCATGGTAATGGTGTCACCGATGGAGAAAATTCCCGGATCAAATACACCGATCACATCTCCGGCGTATGCCTCGGAGATGACCTGACGATCCTGCGCCATGATCTGCTGTGGCTGGGAAAGCTTTAATTTGCGGCCGCTCTGTACATGGTAGACATCATGGTCCGCCTCAAACTTACCGGAGCAGATTCGCATAAATGCGATACGGTCCCTGTGTGCCTTGTTCATATTGGCCTGAATCTTAAAGACAAATGCTGAGAATGGAGAGGTGACCGGATCGATATCGCCCTCATTGGAGTGGCGTGGCAGAGGCGGTGTGGTCATCTGCAGGAAATAATTCAGAAAGGTTTCCACACCGAAGGTGGTCAGAGCAGATCCGAAAAATACAGGAGAAAGCTCTCCGTTTTGTACCTGCTCCAGATCCAGCGGATCGCTGGCACCATCCAGAAGCTCGATCTCCTCCAGAAGCTGATCGTATAGATCCTCCCCGGCAAGCTCTTTGAGTGCCGGATCATCAATGGCGTAATCCGTCTCGGTAGCAGCCTTGGCTCCGCCGGTTGCAACAGACTGGAAGGAGCGGACGGTTTTGGCGTCACGGTCGTAAATACCCTTAAAACGCTTACCGGAGCCGATCGGCCAGTTGACTGGGCAGGTGCGGATACCCAGAACTGTTTCGATATCATCTAGTAGTTCAAAAGAATCCTTGGCATCCCGGTCCATCTTATTGATAAAGGTAAAGATCGGAATATGACGCATAACACAGACCTTGAACAGCTTGATGGTCTGTGCCTCAACACCCTTGGAGGCATCGATCACCATGACAGCGGAATCCGCAGCCATCAGGGTACGGTAGGTATCCTCGGAGAAGTCCTGATGGCCCGGGGTATCCAGAATATTGATGCAATAATCATTATAATTAAACTGCAGAACGGAAGAAGTAACGGAGATACCACGCTCCTTTTCAATCTCCATCCAGTCCGATACGGCATATTTGGAATTTGCCTTTCCTTTGACGGAACCGGCGGTATTGATGGCACCTCCGTATAACAGAAACTTCTCTGTCAGTGTCGTCTTTCCGGCATCCGGATGGGAGATGATCGCAAAGGTTCTTCGTTTTTCAATTTGTTTTCTTAAATCATTTTCTGACATTTTATTCTCCATTTCTGAGCAAGTAGTATTCTCTACTATTCCTCTGAGATATTCAAATTGTTCGATTACAAAAATTGTCCAAACATTACGATTATACGATAAATTGGGGGCTGTTTCAAGGGGATGTTTGACAATTTTCCTCACCAATTTCTCCCTTTTGCATAGTCATAGTAGGAGAAGACTTCTTATATTAATACAGCAAAGGGAGGAAGACTATGGCAGTGGTAACATTAGATGCCGGCCACGGGGGCTATGACAACGGTGCCTCCTATCAGGGGCGGAGGGAAAAGGACGATAATTTGAACCTGGCACTGGCAGTTGGGAATATTCTGCAAAACAGAGGCGTGGATGTGAGATATACCCGGACCGAGGATGTATATCAGACACCACAGAGGAAGGCGGCGATCGCCAACGAAAACGGATCGGATCTGTTTATTTCTTTTCACAGAAACTCCAGCCCGTCTCCGAATCAATATTCCGGGGTGCAGACGCTGGTGTACGCGGACAGTGGTCCCCGCCGCCTGCTGGCACAGAACATTAATAATGAGCTGGAGAAGGTGGGCTTTACCAATCTGGG
>CADAKW010000043.1 GCA_902788645.1 uncultured Lachnospiraceae bacterium | reverse complement strand
GCTTGCAATTTCGCAGAAAGTATTATATAATATCGCATGTTGATTGCTGATATGGCTCAGTCGGTAGAGCGTCGCCTTGGTAAGGCGGAGGTCACGGGTTCGATTCCCGTTATCAGCTTAAACATGCAGAGTGCTGTACATTATGTACAGCACTTTTTTGGTGTATATAAAAATGTGAAATCCGTTTCATGTCAATCGTCTTTGCTAGAGATTATCAATGGAAAAAATTAGGATTTTTTGGTAAAAATATACGAAAACCTTGTGAAATTGTTGACTTTTGTCATACGAATGATACAATAAAAGGTGAATTGTTGTGGCTGAATCCAGTCCCGAAAGAATAGATTGTAGTAGGCATATGTGAGGGAAATGAGAAATGATATCAACAGCCGCGACAAAATAAATCAAAGAAAGGGGAACCGGAATGAGTAACGCAACATTTCGCGGGGGTGTACATCCCTACGAGGGAAAAGAGCTGTCTAAGGATCTGCCGATCAAACAGGTAAATCTGCCGGGAGAATATGTATTCCCTATGGCACAGCACATTGGTGCGCCTGCGACTCCTATTGTGGAGAAGGGCGACAAGGTACTGGTTGGACAAAAGATTGGCGAAGCCAGTGGCTTCATTTCTGCCAATATCTGCAGTTCGGTTTCAGGAACTGTTAAGGCGGTAGAGCCGAGAATGCTTCTAAATGGTTCCAAAGCAACATGTGTCGTTATTGAGAACGACGAGGAGTACAAAGGAATTGAAGGGCTTGGAGAGGACCGGGATTACACGAAGCTGTCCAAAGACGAGATCCGTGACATTGTCAAGGAGGCGGGTGTCGTTGGTATGGGTGGTGCAGGATTCCCGACCAATGTAAAGCTTGCGCCGAAGGAGCCGGATAAGATCGATTACATTCTGGTAAACGGTGCAGAGTGTGAGCCGTATCTGACATCCGATTATCGCCAGATGCTTGAGTATACAGACCAGATCGTTGGCGGTCTGAAGGTTATGCTGAAGCTTTTCGACAATGCAAAGGGCGTCATCTGTATTGAGGACAATAAGCCGGATGCTATCGCAAAGATGCAGGAGGCTGTAAAGAATGAGGACCGCATGGAGGTACTTCCGTTAAAGACCAAGTATCCTCAGGGTGGTGAGCGTACGCTGATCTATGCAGCCACCGGCCGCAAGATCTATTCCGCAAAGCTGCCGGCAGATGCCGGATGTATCGTAGACAATGTTTCTACGGTCATTGCGATCTACCGTGCCGTATGCAAGCAGACACCGCTGATCCAGGGTGTTCTCACACTGACAGGTGACGCATTCAATACACCGGTCAATGTGGAAGTGCGCTTAGGCTGCAATCATGCGGATCTTGTTCCGGAGGGAGACGGCTTTAAGACAGAGCCGGTCAAGATCATTTCCGGTGGTCCGATGATGGGATTTGCATTCTTTGACCTGAATGTCCCTGTTACCAAGACATCTTCATCCATCCTGGCACTGACAAAGGATGAGGTGGCAGAGTATGAGCCGACCCCATGTATCCGCTGCGGACGCTGCGTAGAGGCATGCCCGGGCAATCTCATGCCGCAGATGATGGCACAGGCAGCAATGAATAATGATTACGATACTTTTGTGAAATTAAACGGTATGGAGTGTTATGAGTGTGGAAGCTGTACATTTGTATGTCCGGCAAAACGTCCTCTGACACAGACCTTTAAGCAGGCACGCCAGTATGTGGCAGCCCAGAGAAGAAAGAAATAGGAGGTGTAGCATCGTGAGTAATTTATTGAATATTTCATCATCACCACATGTTCGAAGCAAGACCTCTACAAAGTCCATCATGTATGATGTGCTTCTTGCTCTGGCACCGGCGGCTCTGTTCGGAATCTTCAATTTCGGTATCCGTGCCCTGGTACTGATCGTGGTATGTATGGTGTCATGTGTTCTTTCCGAGTACATATGGCAGAAGGCAATGGGACTTCCCCTGACAGTCAGTGATGGAAGTGCCGCTCTGACAGGACTTTTCCTGGCATTAAACTTAAGCTCCAAGTTTCCGATTTGGATGGCGATCATCGGCAGTGTATTTGCCATCATCATCGTAAAGCAGCTTTTCGGCGGACTGGGACAGAACTTTATGAACCCTGCACTTGGTGCAAGATGTTTCCTGATGATCTCTTTTGCAGGACAGATGACATCCTTTGCCTATGATAAGGCAGTAGGACTTAAATACCTGTCCGGCAAGCAGTTGGATGCCATCAGTGGAGCAACTCCTCTGGCAATGATCAAGGACGGCTCCATGAATCTGGACTGGGCTCAGGTACTCAAGATGTTCCTGGGAACTACAGGCGGTACTATTGGTGAGACCTCTGCACTCTGTCTTCTGATCGGTGCAGCATATCTTCTGATCCGCAAGGTGATCAGCTGGCGTATTCCTGTATGCTATCTGGCAACCTTCGCTGTATTTTATCTGATCTTTGGCGGACACGGCTTCAATCTGATGTATCTGGCAGCTGAGTTCTGCGGCGGCGGACTGATGCTTGGTGCATTCTTTATGGCAACCGATTATGTAACCAGCCCGATCACACCGAAGGGACAGATCGTGTTTGGTATTCTGTTAGGTGTTCTGACCGGTATCTTCCGTATCTTCGGTGCATCTGCAGAGGGTGTATCCTATGCGATCATCATCAGCAACCTGATGGTTCCGCTGATCGAGAAGGTGACAATTCCTGTTCCATTTGGAAAGGAGGGCATCAAGGATGGCAAATAAAGAAGAAAAAAAGAAATCAGAAAATACTCTGATCCATGATACCATTGCACTGACACTGATCACGCTGATCGCGGGTGTTCTTCTGGGCGGTGTTTACACTGTGACCAAGAAGCCGATCGAACAGCAGAATGAAAAGACAAAGGCAGAGGCATATGCGGCTGTTTTTGAAGGTGCATATTTTGTAGACGACAAGGGCATTGATGATGCACTTGCAACGTATAATGAGAAGCTGGCAAACGGTGAGGTAAAAGCAGACGCCATGGGAGAGACTCTGAGCGATGTGGAGATCTCAGAGGTTATGAAGGCGCAGAAGGACGGCGCTGATGCCGGCTATGTAGTAACCTGCTCCGGTAAGGGTTATGGCGGTGCGGTTACTCTGGCACTTGGTGTTGATCAGGATGGCAATATCGTAGGCATCCGTGTGACAGACTGCTCCAATGAGACTCCGGGTCTGGGACAGAACAGTTCCACATCATGGAATGAGCAGTATGTAGGCATGACAAAGGGTGACAGCGGACTTTCCGTAGTTAAGGACGGTTCCGGCAGTGCAGACAATGGTACTGTCAACGCTATCAGTGGTGCGACCATCACCAGCCGTGCTGTCACAAGAGCAGTCAACGGTGCATTAGACTTTATCGCATCATTATCAGAATAGGAGGAATGGATTATGAATTCTTGTACGGAACGTTTAAAGAACGGCATTATTACCGAGAATCCAACCTTCGTGATGATGCTCGGTATGTGTCCGACCCTGGCGGTTACATCATCTGCTGTCAATGGTCTTGGCATGGGTCTGACCACTACGGCAGTACTGATCCTGTCCAATGTATTCATCTCTCTGCTTAGAAAGGTGATTCCGGATAAGGTAAGAATCCCTGCATTTATTGTTATTGTAGCAACCTTTGTTACATTAATACAGCTTCTTCTGCAGGCGTATCTGCCATCATTAAATAAAGCATTGGGAGTTTATATCCCGCTGATCGTTGTAAACTGTATCATCCTTGGCCGTGCAGAGGCATATGCATCCAAGAATCCGGTACTTCCATCTGCATTTGATGGTCTTGGTATGGGACTTGGATTTACCTTTGGTCTGACCTGTATCGGTATCTGTCGTGAGATCCTCGGTGCCGGTGCTATTTTCGGTCATCAGTTTATTCCGGATGATTATCACATTACATTCTTTGTACTGGCTCCGGGCGCATTTCTGGTACTGTCCTTCCTGACAGCGATCCAGAACAAGCTGAAAATGCCGTCTGCTACCAATGTGGACAATGCAGACAGCAATATCGCCTGTGGCGGCAACTGTGCATCCTGTGTAGGAAACTGCAGCGTTGCCAACAAGGGACTTGTGGAAGCTGAGAGAGCGGCAGAGAAAGCAGCTGCAGCAAAGGCAAAAGCAGAGGCCGCAGCAAAAGCGAAGGCCGCAAAGGAAGCAAAGGCAAAAGCGGAGGCTGAGGCCAAAGCGAAGGAAGCCGCTTCTGATGGGAAGGAGGATTGATGGCAGTGGGCGAATTATTTGTGATCATTATATCATCAATGCTGGTCAGCAACGTCGTATTAAGCCAGTTCCTTGGTATCTGTCCGTTTCTCGGCGTATCCAAAAAGGTGGAGACAGCCGTGGGCATGGGAGCCGCTGTTACATTTGTAATTACGATCGCGTCAGCAATAACATATCCGATTTATTATTTTATATTGGAGCCAACCGGTCTTGCATATCTGGAGACGATCGCGTTTATCCTGATCATTGCAGCTCTGGTTCAGTTTATTGAGATGGTTCTCAAGAAATTTATGCCGGCACTTCATGCATCCCTTGGTGTGTATCTTCCGCTGATCACCACCAACTGTGCTGTGCTTGGTGTTGCATTAAATAACGTTACAGATTATGCCGGTGAGAGCTTCGGGATCGGTTTCCTTTACAGCGTGGTAAGAGGTCTGTTTACCGCTCTTGGATTCCTGGTTGCGATCACGATCATGGCAAGCATCCGTGAGCGCAATGAGCATAACGATGTACCAAAGTCATTTCAGGGTACACCGATCGTGCTTGTTACAGCAAGTCTCATGGCGATTGCATTCTGCGGTTTCGCAGGTCTGGTATAGAAAGGAGGAGACGAAATGGTAACTGGTATTATACATGCAGCGATTTTAGTTGGAGTTATCGGTATTCTGATTGGTCTTCTTCTGGGATTTGCGGGAATTAAACTGGCAGTGCCGGTAGATGAAAAGGAGATCGAGGTCCGTGAGTTCCTTCCGGGCAATAACTGTGGTGGCTGTGGTTACGCAGGCTGTGATGCCCTTGCAAAGGCAATCGCAGCAGGAGAAGCTCCTGTCAATGCCTGCCCGGTAGGCGGCGCAGCAGTCGCTGAGAAGATCGGAGCCGTTATGGGCGTCGATGCCGGCGATTCAGTCAAGATGGTAGCCTTTGTAAAATGTAACGGTACCTGTGATAAAGCAGGACTCAAGGCAAATTATTATGGTATCTCCGATTGTAAGAGAGCAGCAGCGATTCCGGGACGCGGTGACAAGGCATGTTCCTTTGGCTGTATGGGATTCGGTTCCTGTGTGGCAGCATGTCAGTTCGATGCAATCCATGTGGTAAACGGTGTTGCTGTGGTTGATAAAGAGAAATGTGTAGCCTGCGGCAAATGTGCCGAGGAGTGTCCAAATCATCTGATCGAGATGGTTCCGTACGATGCTTCTTACGGTGTAGCATGTTCTAATCAGGACAAGGGACCAAAGGTTATGGCAGTCTGCGATACCGGCTGTATTGGCTGTGGTCTCTGTGCAAGACAGTGCGAATCCGGTGCAGTGACCGTAGAGAACAATGTAGCACATATTGATCAGAGTAAATGTACCGGCTGTGGCAAGTGTGCTGAGAAGTGTCCGAAGAAGATCATTCTGGCACATTAACAGGTAAAATGCCATTCAGTGGGATGTGGATACACCGGACTGGATGGAAAGATCATATCAATGCTGTGGGATTTCGGCAGATGCCGGAAACTCACAGCATTTTTCTTTTTGAATAAATATAAACGTCAAAATAAACTTTTTAAGGGTATAGTAAAATGCTCGTAGTGTAGAGGAAAGCCAACGAGAATTGCGAAGCAATTCTTGGAGGGCAAAACGCTGGTTTTGCCCTTTTTTATTCCTATCAAGTTAAAGGGATTGTAAAAAGCACCAATATTATGTATAATATATCGTGGAAACAAAGAATTCAAAACGGAGGAAAGAAGTTATGGCACAAAAGGGAGATTTATTATCTTTTCGTCCGGACATTAAGGTCCTGGATGCAACAATTCGAGATGGTGGACTGGTAAATGATTTTTATTTTACAGATGAGTTTATTAAGGCTCTGTATAAGGTCAATGTAAAGGCCGGAGTAGATTATATGGAGTTCGGATATAGAGCAGACAAGGAAATGTTTGATGTGGACAAGTTTGGCAAATGGAAATTCTGTGATGATGATGACATCCGTGCCATTGTCGGGGACAATGATACCGATCTGAAGATTTCCATTATGGCAGATGTGGGAAGATGTAATTACAAGCAGGATATTCATCCAAAGGATGAGAGTCCGGTAGATCTGGTACGTGTGGCCACTTATGTCAATACCATGCCGGCAGCGATCGATATGATCGAGGATGCACACCGCAAGGGATATGAGACCACATGTAACATTATGGCGATCTCCAATGCAAAGGAGTCCGATATTCTGGGTGCACTGGATATGCTTGGAAAGAGTCCGGTTGACGGTATTTATATCGTAGACAGCTACGGTTCTCTGTTCCCGGAGCAGATCCGCAGTATCAGTGAGCAGTATCTGGAGATCGGCGAGAAATACGGCAAGTACATAGGAATGCATGCACATAATAACCAGCAGCTGGCTTTTGCCAATACCATCGAGGCACTGACCAACGGTGTATCTTATCTGGATGCCACCATGAAGGGTATGGGAAGAGGTGCCGGTAACTGTGCGATGGAGCTTCTGTTAGGATTTTTGAAGAATCCGAAATACCAGCTTTTCCCTGTACTGCAGTTTGTTGAGAAATATATGGTTCCACTGGAGGAGCAGGGAGCTGTATGGGGATATGACATTCCGTACCTGATCACGGGTCATTTGAATCAGCATCCGCGGACTGCGATCGCAGCGACAAAGGAGCAGAGAAAAGATTACTCCAGCTTCTACATGGAAGTCGTTGACAAGGATTGATGATATGATGTGCCCGCGGTACCGGATGAGATATTCCGGTGAAGCGGGCTTATTTTGAAAAGGTGGTGAAAAGGGATGCAGATGATGGATAAGGCAAGGCTTTGCCCGGGGATGATCCTGGGACAGGATGTGTACAACTTTGCCAATCAGATCGTTGTAAAAAAGGGAACGGTGTTAGATGAGAGGACCATCACCAAGCTGCATCGTTTTGAGATACTACGGTTTATGATCGAGGAGGAGGTCTTAAGTGTCCAGGAGGCAAACTCCTACCATCGTTCTTCCTATTCGGAACGGATCCAGAACAGTCCGGAGTTCAAGATATTTCAGGAAAATTATGACATACAGGTTATGAGCTTTCAGAATATGCTCAGCTGTGTCATCGAAAAGAATCAAAAGATTGATTGTGAGGCATTATATAGACAGGTGGTTATGCTCTTAAAGGATACGGGCAATTCCATCAATGCCTTTGATATGGTACAGAATTTAAGACATTATGATGACAGCACATATGCCCACTCCATGAATGTAGGTCTCTTGTGCAATGTCTTTGCAGACTGGCTTGGATTTGATGAGGAGGGGAAAAAGACTCTGACAGTAGCCGGGATCCTTCATGATATTGGCAAGACCAGAGTGCCTCTGGAGATCATCCAGAAGCCGGCGAGACTTAGCGAGGAGGAATATCAGATCATCAAAAAGCATACAGAGTATGGTTTTGCGATACTGACGGAAAATAAGCTGGATTATCATATCCGTTATACAGCGCTGCAGCATCATGAGAGAAATGATGGCAGCGGATATCCTTTGGGCCTGAAGGATGACCATATTGATGAGTATGCCAAGATCGTTTCCATTGTAGATGTCTATGATGCCATGACTTCTCCGAGGGTATACCGGGGACCGACATGTCCCTTTGATGTGATTCAGATCTTTGAGGAGGAGGGCTTTCAGAAGTATGACAGCAGGTACATACTGACCTTTTTGCGCCGGATCGCAGAGTCTTATCTCAATGAAAAGATAAAGCTTTCCGATGGCAGATCGGGTAAGCTGATCTATGTGAATACACATGCCTTATCCAGACCGGTTGTTATGGTGGACGGGGAGGCGATCGACCTGCGGAAGGAAAAGGATCTGCGTATTTTGGAGATTATGTAGTTGTAGTTGTGGCACTGTCTTTATCTCAGACAGTGCTTCAATATTTTTTCCATCAAGAGTTGATATTACAATATAAGTGAGGTGTCCTATGAATATCATTTATCCAAAAGCTGAAGAAGAAAAGACCCGTTATCAGGAGAGATATGAGCTGGCGGCGGAGCGCATGCGCGGGATCCGGCGGGAGACCGGGGAAGGAAGCGCTGTTGTTCCTGCGGATATGAGGGATTACTTTGCAAAGGTATCAGCCTATCTGGTGCAGATGATGGATACCTACGAGGAGATCGACAATGGAAGCTTTTACGAGCTGCCTCTGGAGCAGCTGCAGAAGCGCAACCGGGAGCTGTATGAGGACATTCTTCCGGAAAATTATGAAACAAGCTATGCAAACCCCGTGTATGCCATAGACCGGCTTGGAGAAGAGTTTGGCCGGTATCTCTGTGTGCTTTATGCAGAGCTGCGGGAGCTTCTTGTATATGTTTTTGAGAAGAGGCTGTTTTTTCTGGTGACAGGGCTGGAGCTCTTTATTGAGATATATGATCTGCTGGAGGATGAAAAATGCGAGCCTCATGAGCTGCGCAATGCCATATATTATTATGTATCTGATTATGCGGATATTACCATTGCAGACAGGACGGAGGCCATGCTGGATCCGGAGCACTGCTTTGCCAGATCATTGATCGAGACGGCAGACTTAGATGATCTGAGATATCTGTACTTCTTTGGGGAATATATCGGTGATAATGAAACGGGCACGGCTGCTCATTTAAGGGAAATGGAGGAGTCGCGGATCCGGGATATGGCATCCACATATACGGAAGGATACCACAAGGGATTTGAGCTTTACCGGATCGATCTGTCCTGCAAACGGACCGTCAATATCCGGTATCGTCTGGGCTTTGAGCGGATGATACGTGCTGCTGTGGAGCAGTTCCGGGATATGGGGCTGGAGACAACGATGTATCGTGCTGTGGGCAATCTGATCTATCGCAGTGGCAGGGGGATCAAGGTAGGTTACAGCTCCGCAGGGGCCAATCCGCAGTATGATTACGATCATCGTTTTGATGAGTCATTGATCTTTGGCAAGGCGCTGGCCGACCGGAAGCTGGCACAGCAAAGATGTGCTTACGAGGATCACCGGGAGCAGGCGGCAGCATTTGCGGGACCTGCCGTGATCGAGGTGTTTGGAGAAGAACCATTTGTTCCGGTGGCAAAAAAGCAGGCGGCGGCCTATACCGAAAAGCAGAGGAAGCAAAAGTTGGAATATCAGTCAGCAGCCTCTCTTTTGTCCAATGAATTTATTCCGGGGGATCAGGTCAGTTTTACGATCATAGCTTATCCGGTTCCGGAGATCGGGCCGGATTACGGAGAGATTTTTGATGAGACGGTACATGTCAACACTCTGGACAGCACCAGATATGGTGTGATCCAGCAGAAGTTGATCGATGCATTGGATCAGGGAGAATATGTTACGGTGACGGGACGCGGTGGCAATCACACGGACCTGACAGTGGCACTTCATCCACTGGAGGATCCGGAGCATCAGACGGATTTTGAAAACTGTCTGGCGGATGTCAATATCCCACTGGGAGAGGTGTTTACCTCGCCGAGGCTGGAGGGAACCCATGGAACACTTCATGTCACAGAGGTTTATCTGAATGAGCTGAAATACGAGAATCTGTCCCTGGAGATCAAGGACGGTACCATAGCAGAATACAGCTGCAGCAATTTTGCGACGGAGCAGGAGAACCGGTCGTATATTGAGGAGAATCTGTTATTCCAGCACCCGACACTTCCCATGGGAGAGTTTGCCATTGGCACCAATACCACAGCATATGCAATGGGACAGAAATATGGAATATCTCATCTTCTGCCGATCCTGATTGCTGAAAAGACAGGACCTCACTTTGCTTTCGGGGATACCTGTTTTTCCCATGAGGAGGAGCTGGTGACATACAATCCGGACGGCAAACAGATGATGGCAAAGGAAAACAGTTTTTCGGCACTGCGTCATACGGATCCGGCAAAGGCGTATTTTAACTGTCATACCGATGTAACGATCCCATATCATGAATTGGGGGATATCATTGTTCACTGTGGAGATGGAAGGGAGATACCACTTCTGCGGGAAGGCAGATTTGTATTGGAGGGTACGGAGGAGTTGAATAAGGTATTATAAATTTAAGCACGAAAGAATGGAGTCAGTATGAAATCAATTCAAACAAAATTTACCGTCCTGATGATATCAGGATTATTGACAATGTCATTACTGCTGGGTGGAACCTGCCTTGCCTATGCAGTGTATGAATGGACGGAAAATCTCAAAACAACACTCAATACGGTGTGCGAGGAGCAGACTCTTCGCATGGACAATCAGTTAGACACGATCGAGCAGGCAACTACGATCATCTATAATTATGCCCTGAGTCGTCTGACATCAGTAGAGGAGCTGCAGGATGAAGCATTTTTTGAGGAGTACAACGAGAAGGTAAGTTCTCTGGCACAAAATGTAGCAGACCATACCGAGAGGACACTGGGCGTCTATTTTCATTACAATCCGGAGATTATGGATCCCAAGGCAGGATTTTTCTGGTCAAGAAAGGAACTAAAGGGGGAGCTGCAGGAGACCTCTCCTACCGATTTGTCCCGGTACACGGAGGAGGACGAGGATAAAACATGCTGGTATTATCAGCCGGTCAAGGCAGGAGAGCCCGCGTGGACCCATTCTTATTACAATGATACGATCGGCGTGGAAATGATATCCTATGGTATTCCGTTTTATGTTAAGGGCACTCTGGTGGGCGTGATAGGTATCGACGTTGACTTTTCTTATCTGGTGGATCTGGCCCAGGAGGGAGCCGTTTATGAAAATGGACGGGGCAATCTGGTAGATCTGGAACGGAGACTCGTCTATTTCCGCAAACCGGGTGACAAGGAATGTACGATCCGTACCATTGATATCTCAGATCATTTTTACAATACCCTGAGACAGGCAGATAACAATAAGGGCAAGCTGCTGCCGTTCTCATATCAGGGGGCAAAGTCCCATATGACATATCAGACATTAAGCAATGGAATGAAGTATGTGCTTCTGGCTCCGGTTGCAGAGACCAACCGTCCGAGAAATCATCTGCTGGTGGCGATCCTTCTGGTGACCTGTGGTATTCTTTGCGGTTATCTGATCTTTACCACTTATATGACGAAAAAGATCGTTCATCCGTTGAAGGAGCTGGATCATGCGGCCCGGGAGATCGCAGATGGGAATATGGACGTCAATATCGCATGTACGACCAACGATGAGGTAAAAACTCTGACAGACAGTATTCTGCAGATGGCGCAAAATCTAAAGTCCTATGTAAAAGAGATCAACGGTCTTGTATATCGGGACGGTCTTACCGGTGTCAAAAATAAAATGTATTATTTTGAATATATCAAATCTCTTTCCGGGGAAAAGGACAATAAACCTTATGCGGTTGTGATATTTTCCGTGCTGGGTCTGGCAAAGGTCAATAAGAAGTATGGGAGGAGTTATGGAGATGCTCTTGTTATGACAGCCTGCCAGGCGATCTGCAGGGAGTTTTCCCACAGCCCGATCTTCCGGATCGGGGGAGACGAGTTTGTTGCATTTCTCAAGGGCAGTGACTATATGAAGCTTGACGAGCTGTTGCAGCAGTTTGAGGAGCATACGAAGGATAAGACACTGGTAGAATCACCGGATATTCCGGTAGAGATCGTATATGGAGTGGCAAGATCTGACGGGGGAGATGAGGAATACGATGAAGTGTTCCGCAGAGCAGATCAGGAAAGGTTTGACAAGAAAAAATGAAAGGAATTTAAAGAATGCAGAAACAGGATAAGATAGCAGTATTGATTGACGGGGAAAATATATCCCGCAAATACATTAAACTGATATTAGATGAAGTCATAGAATTTGGAACTCCCACGTATAAAAGAGTATATGCTGATTTTTCAGAGGGGAGTGCATCGGCGTGGAAGGATGAGCTGCGTAAGTACGCATTGACACCGATCTTTCAGATCAATTATACCAAAAATAAAAATGCATCGGACTCTGCCATGATCATTGATGCAATGGATATTTTGTATACTGGCAATGTGACAGGTTTTTGTCTGGTGACATCAGACAGTGATTTTACAAAGCTGGCCAATCGTCTGAGAGAGGCAGGGATGCTGGTGATCGGTATGGGAGAGAAGAAGACACCGATCTCTCTGGTTTCCGCCTGCGAAACATTTAAGTATCTCGATCTGTTATACAAGGCTGAGGATGAAAATAAAAAACAGCAAAAGAAGAAACCGGCCGGAGGCGGTGGCGGCCAGTCCGGCAAGAAACAAAAGAAAGAGACCAAAAAGGAAGCGGTGCCGGTTTATTCCTATGATGACAGCTTTTATGATTTCTATGATGATCGTTCGGAGGAAAGCTTCATCACAAAGGAGGAGCTGGGAGATGAGATTGCCAATATTATCGATCTGAAGTCCGATGAGGATGGATGGATCAATCAGTCGGAGATAGGTATCCAGCTGTCCAAAAGGATTCCGGGATTTGATCCGAGAAATTACGGTTATTCCAAGCTTGGCAAGCTGATCCGCAGCTTTGATTTTCTGGAGATCGATGCGGTAGGAGGTAGTGTATGTACGAATGTCCAAATTGTGGTGGAAATCTGCGATATGATATTCCATCCAAAATGATGTCATGCGCCAGCTGTAATTCTAAGTTTGATCCATATGAAGTTTCAGACAAAAACGGAGCGCAGGAGCAGGAGGAATACGAAGTAACGGTATTTCGATGTCCGCAATGTGGCGGTGAGATTTATAGTACCGATAATACGGCAGCGGGGTTTTGTACCTTTTGCGGTTCATCGGCTGTATTGGAAAGCCGTCTGCAGAAGGAACACAGACCGAAGTATATCATTCCGTTTGGCCAGACAAAAGAGCAGTGTAAGAAGGCTTATATGAACATGATGGGAAAAGCGGTATTTGCACCGAAGGAGCTCAAAAGCGAGAAACATATTAATGAATTCCGCGGAATCTATATGCCGTATTGGATCTATGATGTACAGCAGGGGGGGGCAGGTGTACAGCTCAAGGGAACCACAGAGAAACGAAAAGGTGATTACATAATTACCAGTTATTATAACCTGAACCTGGATCTGAATGCTGATTATGACGGCATTGCGTATGACGCTTCCTCTTCCTTTTCCGATACTATCAGTGGAAATCTTGCACCTTTCGATACCAGGGAAATGAAAGAGTTTACGCCGGCGTATCTCAGTGGATTTTATGCGGACAGTGCGGATGTAGACAATTCTCTTTATGCCGGAGAAGCAGAGGAGTTTGCTCTGGGAGAGACACAGAAGTTTATTGAGCAGTATCCAAACCTGCGGAAGTATTCCATCGAGGAGCAGGGAAAGATGCTTCAGTGGAAACTTCACTCTACCGTGGATCAGGTAAACGGAGCCATGTTCCCGGTGTGGTTTATGGCATACAAAAACAACAATCGTGTGGCTTATGCCACAGTGAATGGCCAGACAGGAAAGGTAGTTGCAGATCTTCCGGTGGATGTGCCGAAGTATTTAGGAGCATCTGCCATTCTGACCATCCCGATCTTCCTGTTGTTAAATCGCTTTTTCACCGTGATACCGAGCATTCTTCTGGGAATTGTTGCCATGATCGCGGCAGTGATATCTTTTGTCTATTATGAGCAGATCGATGATATTGCAGCACAGGAAGGCAAGGAAAATGACAAGGGAGCCATTGCGGCAAAAAAACGGAAACAGAGGAAAAATCACAGAAAGGCACCGGGAGGAGAAAATCTTCCACCGAAGTCGGATGCCCAATTGGCGGCAGCTGTTGAGGACGAAAAGAAAAAAGATACTAGAAAAGTAGTGATTACAACAGAAAGCAGCGTAGTGGAGCTGACAGATCCGCATATGGCAATGCGGATGTTTGATACCATCATTATGGTGGTTCTTGTAGCCGGAGGTTTGATCACCGGAGGAGTGCTGGAGCAGTATTTTACAAGGATCACCGTAGTGCTGTCAGCAGTGGCAGTCATTGTATTCTGGTTCAGAGCGTGGTTCCGGATGGATGATATTGATGCGAGAAAAGGACGTGGAATGGGTCTGACCTGGATCCTGATCCCGACGATCCTGTCTGTCGCTGTTGCATTGATCAACCCGGTCAGTGATTTGTATTATTATAGCTGTGCCGGTATATTGCTGATCACTATGCTCATTGCACTTGTAGATCTGATCTGCTGTTATAACCTGTTTGCAACCCGGCCATTGCCGCAGTTTCACTATAAAGGAGGTGATGACCGTGCATAATAAGATATCACTATTAAAAAATGTTTCAGGACTTCTTTCTGTATGCCTGCTGGCGGTATTTTGCCTGTTGCTTGTGTCCTCACCTGTAATGGCTGAGGATATACTGGAGCGGCCGGACGGGACTGTTTATACCGATGAGACCACAGGATATAAGCTGGAGATCCATGATGATGCCTCTCTGTTGGAGGACACCCAGCTTCACGCATTAGTAAAGGATATGAAGGGGCTGGTAAAGTATGGATCCATAGGATTTTTTACGACCAATATAGAATATCGTTCCACCTCGGCACTGGCACATGATCTTTACGATAAGTATCTGTGGAATCAGAGCAGCGCAGAGGAGAGCGGCACGATCTTTTTGATCGATATGGAACAGCGCAACATTTATATTTACAGCAATGGTGTGATTTACAAGACCATTACCAATGCCTATGCCAATACCATTACGGATAAGGTTTATAAATATGCGTCCGATGCCGATTATTACCGCTGTGCCAAGGAAGTCTTTGATTCGGAGCTTACTCTGCTGGAGGGCAGAAAGATTGCCCAGCCTATGAAGTATGCGAGCAATATCTTTCTGGCAGCAGCGCTGGCTATTTTGATCAACTATTTGCTGGTGAAATTATTCTCCAGGGCCAAGAGTCCGTCTGAGGCGGAGATGCTGGCATCCATTGCAGCAACCCAGCGGATGAATAATATCAATGTACAGTTTGAGAGAGAAAGTAAAACATACAGCCCTCGAAGCTCTTCAAGCTCCGGCGGCGGTGGTGGCGGTGGAAGCAGCGGAGGCGGCGGAGGGCACAGCTTCTAGTTTCTGATAATAAAATGATATTACGAAAGCAGGCAGCAGGAAAATGCTTGTAACGCCGTATGAATTAAGGGCAAAACGTTGGTTTTGCCCTTTTTAGGTACAGATCAATGCGAAATTATCAGATTATGTAGACTTCCTTGTGACTTTTGAAATTTTAGGGTATAATATTTATATGAAGAACGATAATGTAATTTTGAAAGGAGTGATCTTATGGCGACAGCAACAAGTAGCCCTATAATGAACAGAGAAAATTCAGATGCAGCAAAGCTGGAATTATATCGTTTGATAGGTGAGGGATACAAAGCTATGCAAGAAGGTAGGGTTAGCTCTATTGATGATGTATGTGAGCGGATAAAAAAGAGGAGAGAAGAACGTGACTAAAGTGGTTTTCACACAACCAGCAGAATACGATTTGACTGATATTGAGTATTATATATTTTTTGAGTTGGAGAATCCGCAAGCATCTGATAGAATTGTAGATGGAATTGTTGAGACGATAAAGTCTCTAACAACATTTCCTACTGGCTATCCGTTGATACGGGATACATTGCTAAAAAATATAGGAGTGCGGATGACATATTTTGAGAATTATAACATTTTTTATATTTACAATGAGATAGAAGATGTAATATATGTAATCCGTATCTTATATAATCGTGCTGATTGGAAGAATATATTACATAAGCAGCAATAATGAAATTTTGGGAATAAGTCTTAATTATTAAAATAGTTAAGATTTGTTCCCATTTTTTATGTTATAAAATATGCAAATCCTGGGGGCTAAGTTCTATTATACTGAGGCAAAAGAGAGGGAACATTTTATGCCATATTGACGCAGAGGAGCAGAATGTGATAAATTTGATATAACTATGAGAGAAAGTAAGGGATTTGGGAATGTACAAAGGAATGGATTCTTACTGTGGTCTTAGCTGTCAGGAATGTGAATATCGGGAGGAGTTTCATTGCGGAGGATGTGTTGCCACCGGAGGCAATCCTTTCTATGGACCGTGCGAGCTGGCTGCCTGTGCCCGCAAAAAGAAAGTGGACTTTTGTGGAGAGTGTAAGGATTTCTGCTGCGAAATGCTTCATCGTTATTCATATGATGATCAGGAGGGGGATGACCCGAAGGGGGCAAGGATCGAGCGCTGCCGTCAGATGAAAGAATATCTGGTACAGCGTGCCAAAGCGGGGACGGATCCCATTGCGAGGTGTGGGCAGCATTGTACTCATTGTCTGCAGAGCCAGTGGTGCGGCGGATGTCGGAGTGATTATGCCTGCTGCTCCTTTGGAACATTATTTCCGGATGGACAGTGCGAGAACGTGGTCTGCTCCAAACAGCGGGGCCTGGAGGGCTGTTATCAGTGCTTTGATCTGCCGGCATGCAGCAAGGGTTATTATAATATACAGACAGAATATATTGCCAAGGTTTCAGCCATATTTATTCAGAGGTATGGAAAGGCATGTTTTGAGGAAACCTTAAAGAAAGCCATGGCTGACGGTGTTGCTTATCCCAAGGGATTTAATCAGGCAGGAAGCCTGCGGGCGACCATGGATCTGATGGAGCATTACCGGATGCAGGATGATCTGTTTTGACCTGCCCCCAATTTTTGAGCGGTGAAATATGAAAGTATAATGTGCGACAGATGGGAAGCATCCGGAGTTTGAAGTTATTATCTCAGGAAATGATGGAGGAACAGGTATGGAGGATATGGATCGGAAAATATCTCAGGAAATGATGGAGTTTATAGAGCAGCATCCAAGCTGTTATCATGTAGCGGAGGGACTGGCGCAGATGCTGGAGAAGGGCGGTTTCTGCCGCTTATATGAAAATGAAAGATGGAATCTGCAGGCGGGCCGGGATTATTATGTGATGCGCAATGGGTCCTCGCTGATAGGTTTCCGGATACCGGAGGAATCTCCGGTCAACTTTCAGATCACGGCGAGCCACAGTGATTCGCCAAGCTTCAAGATCAAGGAGCATCCCGAGATGAAGGTGGCGGATCATTATATTGAGCTCAATGCAGAAAAATACGGCGGTATGCTCTGTGCTCCGTGGTTTGACAGACCTCTTTCCATTGCGGGAAGAGTCATGGTGCGGACAGATCAGGGCATTGAGACGAGAATGATCAATTTTGAACGGGATCTGGTCATGCTTCCCAATCTGGCGATCCATATGGACCGTAGCTTAAATGACGGATATACCTATAATGCCCAGAAGGATATGATCCCGATCTGGGGAGACGAAAAGGCAGAGGGAACCTTTGCTGCTATGGTGGCAGAACAGGCCGGGGTGGAGGAAACAGATCTGCTTTCTACGGATCTTTTCCTGTACAACCGTATGCCGGGAACCGTCTGGGGAGCCCATGGAGAATATATCTCAAGCCCTCATCTGGACGATGTACAGTGTGCCTATGCTTCGGTTAAGGCTTTATTGGAAGGCAGTCATAATGAAAGTATCAGTGTGTGCTGTGTATTTGACAACGAAGAGGTGGGAAGCGGTACCAAGCAGGGAGCGGCTTCCGGTTTCTTGAAGGATACGCTGGGCCGGATCGCAGATGGCATTGGAAAGGATGCAGAGGACTTCCGTATGATGCTTTCCGAGAGCTTTATGATCTCGGCGGACAATGCCCATGCTGCTCATCCAAACCATCTGGATAAGGCGGATCCAACCAACCGTCCCTATATGAATGAGGGGATTGTGATCAAGTATAATGCCAACCAGAGATACACCACAGATGCGGTTTCTGCCGCTGTTTTTCAGGAAATATGCCGGAGGGCAGATGTGCCGGTACAAAGCTATGTAAATCGTTCCGATGTGCCGGGAGGCTCTACGCTGGGCAATATTGCAAGTCATCAGGTATCTATTAATATGGTGGATATCGGTCTGGCACAGCTTGCGATGCATTCTCCGTATGAGACGGCAGGGGTTCGGGATACATCTTATCTGATCCGGGCGCTGCGGGAGTTTTACAGTACGAGGATCTGCCGGTGTGGAGATGAAAGCTATCAACTACGATAGCAGAATGTGAAGGGAAATCTGTGCGTAACTATGGGGAGGGAGCAGATTTTCCGGGGAGAAAATACGAAATATTCTTATGGTTATTATTCAGGTGAGAGGAGATGTTCGTGGTGAGCCGCGAGAGGAATTATAATATTGAATTATTGCGGGTCATTTCCTGTATTCTGGTGGTATGTATCCATGTATCCAATGTATATAGCAGGGCTTATGGAGAAGTTTCCACCGGGACATATTTATTTTCGCTTATTACCAACTGCTTTAGCCGTGTGGCGGTTCCGGTCTTTTTTATGATCAGCGGGTATCTGTTGCTGGAGGAAAATGTCAGTCTCAGCAAAAGTGTACACAGGGTCCTTCATACTATTGTGGTTCTGGTGTTCTGGAGTGTATTGTACTATATCTGGAACATTGTATTCTGGGATGACCAATACGATTTTGCAACTTTGTTTGAGGATCCGGTCAAAAAGCATTTGTGGTTTTTATATGCGATCCTTGGGATGTATATTGCACTTCCGTTTTTTCAGCTTTTATTTAAGAAAATGACCCGGCGTCTGACAGAATATTTTGTGATGCTCTGGATCTTTTTTCTGACATTATATTATGTGCTGGCACTGGCGGACATGGAGTTTACATACACGGTACCTATGGTAGGCAATTCCAGCTATCTGGGTTATTTTGTCATGGGGTATATCATACGATATTTTTCGAAGGATTTCCGTCTGGGGAGTAAGGTCTGTTTTGGCATTGTATTTGTAGTCGGTCTGATCAATATAGGGCTGACCTGCTGGGGAACATGGGTGTCCGGCAGTCATGAAGAAATCTTCTTCCAGTACCGGAACCCTCTGATCGCCATATGCTCTCTGGGGGGCTTTGCCGGGATCATAGAGCATGGCAGGATACATTTTACGGAAGCACAGAAATCACTGATGCAGCTGATCTCAAGACATTCCTTTACGATCTACCTGTCACACATTATCTTTCTGGATATTGTGAAGGAGGAAATGGAGCCTTTGGATCTGCCGGGCTGGATCGGGATCCCTCTTTATACTGTGGGGATTTTTCTGGTTACCTTTGCCTTTGCGGTGGCAGCAGATAACGCCTGGAAGCATTTGCGCCAATACCTGCCAAAGGCGATTGTATAAGGCATGAAAAGCATTTGCAGAGAGTGATACGGATTGACGGGAAGTATAATGCTTCACGGGTCAGAACGTGTATTGCCGGAAAGAATAAGGTTTCACGGGGCGGAAAGTGTATTACCGGAGATAACGATTGGGAGAAGAGATATGACTTCATTACAGGAAAGATTATTTGAGCTACAGGATGCAAAGTACCGGGATTTTCACAGTAAGCTTATCCCGAATATCGATAAGGAATGTGTCATTGGAATACGGACGCCTGTGCTGCGCCGGTTTGCGAAAGAGTTCGGGAAAACACCGGAGGCGGAAGAATTTCTGAGGGAACTGCCTCACCGTTATTATGAGGAAAATAATCTTCATATGATGCTGCTCACATCACTTAAGGATTTCGAACAATGTCTGGAGCAGATTGAAAGATTTCTGCCATATATTGATAACTGGGCGACCTGTGACCTGCCTCTTCCAAAATGCTTTGCGATGCATAAGGAGGAGCTGTTAAAGCATATCAGGAGCTGGATCGCTTCCGGTGAGACTTATACGATCCGTTATGGAATGGGAGTTTTCATGAGACTTTATCTGGACGGGGATTTCCGGCCGGAATATCTTGAATGGGTGACCGGAGTGAGCTCGGAGGAGTATTATGTCAATATGATGATCGCCTGGTATCTTGCGACAGCTCTTGCGAAGCAGTGGGATGCGGTGATTCCTTATCTGGAGGAGCGCAGGCTGTCACCATGGGTACACCGCAAAACTATTCAGAAGGCGGTGGAAAGCTACCGGATCACACCGGAGCAGAAGGTGTATCTGAAGGGGCTGAGATAACAGACAACGTTGATATCATTGACGTAAATTTACGTCTCTTCCGTGCTTCTGACTACGATAATGTCATTGAGCTTTAATACCGTATCCTTCTGGGGAAGGATGGACAGGTCATCCCGCAGGATCAGGTAAATGGTTGCCTGGTCATCGTCCTCGATCTCTTCGATGGTCTTTCCGGCATATTGCTTATCTACAAATATTTCTGCAATTTCTTTAATATCCGCATTTCGAAAATTGGATAGCGTGCTTTTCCTTTGATACTGCTCCACAAAACCGGCGCTGATGATACCGGTGGGGATCGCAACGGCTCCCACGCCCAGATAGGCGATCACGATCGCTATGATCCTGCCCAGAGGTGTGATGGGGTAAATATCACCGTATCCTACGGTAAGAAGAGTGGACATGCTCCACCAGAGGCCGCTGAAAGCATTTTGAAAAACATCCGGCTGGGCATTGTGCTCCACGCTGTACATACAGAGGCTGCTTGCAAGCATCAGAACCAGTACAATAAAAAGAGAGGAAATGATCTGGTTCTTTTTTTCGTAGAGTACCGTGGTGATCACATTAAAGGAATCGTATTTCGCATTGAGGCGGAACAAATGAAAGATCCGCGCCACACGAAGCATACGAAAGATCACGAAGCCCGACAAAAAGGATGCCGGTACAATGGTTAGAAAGTCGATAATGCCGTCAAAGGAGATCAGAAAACGGAGCCTTGCGCGGCCGGTGGTCATTTCAGGATAGAGATAACCGGCGGTCCAGATGCGGAAGATATATTCCACGCAGAAGATCGAGATGGTGATGACCTCGATCACACGGAACCATGTAGACAGAAATGCCAGCTCCTGAAAGGTTTCCATGAAGGTGACAATGATATTGGCAAAGATCGTTATGGTGATAAATATATCGAAAAACCGGCTGATATGATTGCTCCGGTCACCGATCTGAATAATATTAAATAATTTCTCTTTCATAAGAGGTTACTCCTTCCATAAAACGTTTGACAGCAAGAGATGCGGATCCCTGATCCCGCAGACAAAAGGCGATGGTGCGGTATGCGGGGACATCCGGTTCTCTGATTGCAATGTGGTAGGAGAACAGTCATTACAATAACCGCACCTCGCCGGATTCAATATCATAGATGGCGCCCATGACGCGGAGTCCGGTATCCTCCTCCATATGATGGATCTCCAGACTGTCCTCAATGATACGGATGCTGTGGGCAACATTTAGCTCACAGGCCTTTGCGGCGTCTGTCTCATCCCCGATGGCAAGACGGATCTCATCGGTAATAAATTTAATATAATTTTCCGGATTGCCATTCATCGCTGCGTCCACGGCACCGCAATGGGTATGACCCATCACAAGGATCAGACGGCATCCCAGGTGACCGGCAGCATATTCGATGCTTCCAAGCTGGTGATCGTCAATGACATTGCCCGCAAGACGGATCACAAAAAGCTCACCGATCCCGGCAGAAAATATATTCTCCGGGATGACTCTGGAATCCGAGCAGGTCACAATGATCGCATAGGGAGACTGACCGAGCAGGGAGGTCAGCCGTCTTTTTTCTTTGGAAATATCTCCCACTCCGTATCTGGAATCAATGTATTGTTTATTGCCGGAAAGCAGCTTTTCTAGGGCTTCCCTTGCGGTTATCTGTAATGTGTCCTTCATCCTTTATCACCTCGTAAAAAGAAAAATAATGATAACTTTATCATATCAATCCGGTTGAATATTGTCAAAAAATGGAATATTCTATAATAAGTTTCTCAAACTCCTCACACGAATGATTCGATGAATACGTGTCTGGACGACTGAGCCTCCAGGGTGGACTCAGTTGTTTCGGTGGGCACGCTTCCGCTACAATGCGCTACGCAGCACTACATAGCATCCTACAAAACAGGATGCAAGTAGTGGCGAGCGCAAGTGCCCTCGAAACACCCGGATTCCACCCGGAGGCGAGTACGGGAAGACACGTTTATCGAACATCGAAACAGCAAAGCATTTAGATTTTTCGAAAACCGTAGGGCGATAAGACAATTTTCAGACACAGCCCCCAGACATTTCAAGTATTCAAAACATAAAAATCATTATCTAAACTGTGTGCGACATAAGAAATATGACAGGCGAAGCCATATATTAAAGGTGAGGAGTTTGAGCAAGAATTATGAGAAGAGAGGTCATTGGAATGAAGGAAAATCCGTTGGGGTATGAGAAGATAAATAAGCTGTTGGGGGCTTTTGCGATTCCCAGTATTATTTCTATGCTGGTGGGATCTCTTTATAATATTGTAGATCAGTTTTTTATTGGTCAGAAGATCGGAGAGCTTGGAAATGCGGCGACTAATATCGCGTTTCCGTTGTCGACCTCCTGTCTGGCAATTTCCCTGCTGCTTGGTATTGGTGGTGCCTCTGCGTTTAATATCGCCATGGGAGCGGGAGATCAGAAGAAGGCAGTGGGTTTTTTGGGCAATGCGGCGGCCATGCTTTTTCTGTGCGGTCTGGCACTTTGTCTGACCGCAGAGCTTTTTCTGGAGCCTATGCTTCGTTTCTTTGGCTCGCCGGACAATGTTCTGCCATATGCGAAGGAGTACACAAGGATCACGGCGCTGGGATTTCCGCTGCTCACGCTGGCGACCGGAGGCGGACATCTGATCCGTGCGGACGGCAGGCCTAAGATCACGATGCTTTGCAATCTGACAGGAGCAGTGATCAATACTGTTCTGGATGCTGTTTTTGTCTTTGGACTGGATATGGGGATGTCCGGGGCGGCTCTTGCGACGATCATCGGCCAGTATGCATCCGGTGGGCTGGCAATCTGGCACCTGGCTCACTGCAGAAGTGTCCGTCTGCAGAAGGAACATCTTCGGATCCGTGCCAAAAATGCAGGCAGGATCGCGGCGCTGGGGATGGCACCCTGCAGCAATCAGATCGCCATGATGGTGATACAGATCATTATGAATAAATCACTGAAATATTACGGTTCTCTTTCCGTATATGGAGAGGCGGTTCCCATTGCCTGTGTGGGGATCATCACAAAGGTTAATATGGTCTTTATGTCATTTGTGATCGGAATATCCCAGGGGTTACAGCCGATTGCCAGCTTTAATTTCGGAGCAGGAAATTACAGAAGAGTAAGAGAAGCATATTTTAAGGCGATCAGCTGCGGAGCGATTCTCGCCGTGATCGCCTTTTTCATCTTTCAGATCTTTCCGAGACAGATCATTTCTGTTTTTGGAGATGGGTCTGAAATGTATTATTCCTTTGCGGAAAATTATTTTCATATCTTTTTGTTTTTCACCTTTGTGAATTTCCTGCAGCCCATCAGCTCCAATTTCTTTACAGCCATTGGAAAGCCCAAAAGGGGAAGCTTTCTGGCACTCACAAGACAGATTTTATTTTTGCTGCCTCTGATCGTGGTATTTCCGCTTTTTATGGGAATTGATGGGATCATGTACGCCGGTCCGGTGGCGGATCTGCTGGCAGCAGTGGTCTGTGCTGTTATGATCTTAAAGGAACTGAACAAACCGCAATATAGAAACTGAAAATATAAAAATAAAAATATGCCCATCGTATTCCTAATATCGAAGAAATATGATGGGCATTCTTAAACGAAAGTTTTGTTTATCTATTAAATGGAGATCCATCCAAGAGCATTTGCTACAGAGCTGATCAAAATGATCGCGGCAAAGATCGGACAGAGATATTTGATCATAAACACAAAGATCTTTTTGCGTCGGAACGGCATGCCGCCCTGTGTCACTTCTTCCTCGATCTTGTCCACGCCGATGACTCTGGACACAAGCAGGCAGGTGGCAAATGCGGCGATCGGCATCATGACAGAATTGGTCAGGAAATCAAAGAAATCCAGAAACTGCATGCCAATGATCTTGATGCCGGCAAGTGGACCGTATCCCAGAGAAGAAAGGCTTCCAAGGATCAGAATAATAACACCGGCAAGGAGAGTGGATTTCTGACGGTTCCAGCCAAGCTCATCCTCGAAGGTGGAAACGGCACTCTCGGTCAGCGCAATGGAGCTTGTGAGAGCGGCAAATAATACAAGGGTAAAAAATAAAATACCAACAGCCGTTCCGAAGCCCATGCTGTTAAACATTTTTGGGATCGTGATAAACATCAGTGCCGGACCGGACTGCAGTGTGGCAGAGTCACCGCCGGAAAAAGCAAAGACAGCAGGGATGATCATAAGACCTGCCATGATCGCGATAGCGGTATCAAATATCTCGACATTCTGTGTGGAGTCCTCAATGGAAACGTCTTTCTTCATATAAGAACCAAAGGTGACCAGAATACCCATGGCAATGGAGAGAGAGTAAAACATCTGTCCCATGGCAGCCACGACGGTCATCCAGGAAAAGTCCTTCAGATTTGGAACAATAAAATATCTGACACCCTTTAACGCCCCCGGTCTGGTAACAGAGTAGATCGTAATGATCACGGAGAGAACCACCAGGATCGGCATCATAAACTTAGAGACACGTTCGATACCGTTTCTGACGCCGGCATAAATGATGGAAACTGTGATCAGGGCAAATACCACAAAGCAAAGCTCCGTGGAGGTGCCGTTGGAAATAAATCCGGAAAAGTAGCTGTCTGTGGCAAGCTTTGCGCTGTTTCCCTTGATGTATTCCAGCAGATACTTGATGACCCAGCCGCCGATCACGGAGTAATATGGGACGATCAGAAGAGGGATGACAGCATTGATCCAGCCGCCTGCAGAAAACCATCCGGAACGGCCGAAGCTGTGGAAAGCGCCCACAGGACTTTTATGTGTCATACGTCCCAGAGAGGTCTCCGCCATGATCATGGTATAACCAAAGGTCAGAGCCAGCAAAATATAGATCAGCAGGAAGATTCCTCCGCCGTATTTGGCTGCAAGATATGGAAATCTCCAGATATTTCCGAGACCGACGGATGCTCCTGCTGCAGACAGGACAAAACCGATCTTGCCGGAAAAAGAACTTCTTTTTTTATTATGTGTTTTCATTTTTTCCTCCTTAAATAGCATCAATACCGTGAAATATTAGTATAACACAGGCGGCATAAAAGGGCAATCAGGCATTGAAAAAGGGCGGATATTCCGCCCTATTATATTTTAAAGTTTCAAAAAATGAAAAAAGTTAAGATTTTGAAACCGATACCTTGCATATACTATTTGCAGGCAGTATAATAAATGATGAAAAGCGGTTTCAAAAAATAAAAAAAATTCAACTTTTGAAAGTGGGTGGCTATATGAAAACCATTACGAGAGGAAAGTATCTTGATCGAATGATTGAGTTGAATGGCACGCCTGACATCAAGATTATTACTGGTATTCGCCGTTCCGGTAAATCTAAGCTGATGCAGGCATATATTGATTATCTGAAAAGCCAGTTCGAAAATATTAACATTATATTTATTGATTTTATGGATCTGGCGTATGAAGAAATTAAGGAATACCATGCACTGCATACTTATGTAGAAGAGCATTATCAAGCGGGAAAAAACAATTATCTTTTTGTGGATGAGGTTCAGATGTGTCCCCAATTTGAACTGGCAATTAACAGCTTGTACTCAAAAGATAAATATGATATCTATGTGACTGGTTCTAATGCCTTCCTGTTAAGTGCAGATTTAGCAACTCTTTTTACCGGACGTTATATTGAAATTCATGTATTCCCGTTTAGTTTTCAGGAATATTGTCAGTACAATGAAGACATTCAGGATAAGGATAAACTTTTTGATGATTATGCGATAAAAGGTGGTCTGGCAGGCTCTTATGCTTACAGAACAGAAAAAGACAGGGTGAATTACATCAAGGAGGTATATGAAACTATCGTGACAAAAGATCTGGTACAAAAATATTCTCTGCCAGATACATTGGTTTTGCAAAGACTGAGCGAATTCCTTATGGATAATATCAGTAACCTGGCGTCTTCAAATAAAGTCAGTCAGTTATTAACCGCAAATGATACGCCGACAAATCACGTAACGGTTGGCAGGTATATTAAATATCTGTGTAATGCGTTTGTGTTTTATGATATCAGGCGTTATGACATTCGGGGGAAAAAGTATCTTGCGAATTCAGAAAAATTTTATCTCTGCGATAGTGGAATTCGATATGCAATTCTTGGCAGCAGAAATATGGATTACGGCAGAGTTTATGAAAACATGGTATGTATTGAACTCCTCCGCCGGGGTTATGATGTCTACGTGGGCAAACTTTATCAGAAGGAAGTTGATTTTGTAGCACAAAGAGGCAGTGAAAAAATTTACATTCAGGTGAGTGATAACATTTCCGGTCAGGAAACATTTGAAAGGGAAGTATCGCCTCTTCTTCAGATAAGGGATGCTTATCCGAAAATGATCATTGCCAGAACGAAACATCCGAAATACAGTTACGAAGGTATCGAAATTTATGATATACCTGATTGGTTGTTACAAGAAGAAAAGGACTAATGCTTTTCGGTCAGTGTATAATTTTTCCTGTTTTTTGCATACTACCCATATAGCACGATTTATGAAATTATATAAGAAGCAGGAGGAATTTATATATGAAAGCGACAGGGATTGTTCGAAGAATAGATGATCTGGGGCGTGTGGTCATCCCGAAGGAAATCCGCCGGACCTTGCGGATCCGTGTGGGAGATCCGTTAGAGATATATACGGACCGGGAAGGGGAAGTGATATTAAAAAAATATTCTCTTATGGGGGATATGGGTGTCTTTGCACAGCAATATGCAGATTCTCTGGCACAGACGACCGGGTATCAGGTGATCGTGACAGACCGGGAGATGGTGATCGCAGCATCGGCGGGGGCATGCAAGGAGATGATGGACAAAGCCATCAGCAGGGAAATGCAGCAGATGATCGATGGACGGGAGATATCTGTGGCATCCGGCGAAAGCAAAGAGTATCGAAAGATATGTGACGAGACAGAGCCCTTTGCGTGGGAGGTGATCTGCCCCATTATTTCTGAGGGAGATGCCGTTGGTGCAGTGGTGATCTTTACCCGGAGCCAGAAGGAAACGCTTGGTGAGGCGGAGAGAAAACTGGCTCATGTGGCGGCAGGATTTCTGGGAAGACAACTGGAGCAGTAGAAACAAGCTCATTGCCGGAAGGTGATGGGCTTTACTTGTAAGATGCAGAAAATATCTGTGGAAATATATATCGTATAAACTTAATTTGACAATCTGTTTTTGAATCTTGTATCATGTTATAATAACAAATGAAAAGGAAGTTTAAATGGCACAATAGGAGGAGGTATTTAATTTGGGAACATGGTCGACAGGATTATATCAGAATGATATGAGTGCAGATGTGAAGGATGATTACATTGGCAAATTGAAAGCCGGCAAGGATGATGAAACGGCGCTGCGGGAAATCTTGTCCGAGTATCGGGACGAGTTGGAGGACATTGACTGTAAATATGATATTTATCTGGCATTGGCGGACACGTTGTGGAAAAAAGGAAGGCTGACGGAGTCCTTTAAGGTTAAGGCGTTAGAGATGCTGGAGGAGGACAGGATTTCTGAACGATGGGAGTCGGAAAAAATCCGTAAAGACAGAAGCAAGGTATTGGATAAGCTGAAGATAGAGCTGGAAAGTCCCATGCCGGAGAGAAAGAAGGTTCCGGTACATAAACCATATGTGACAGGTTGGAAACCGGGAGAGGTATATTATTTCCAGGTGAAGCAGGAGATTGAAGAATACGAAAAGTATCTCGGATGGTATGCCATGTTTTATGTTGACCGGTTGTTTCAAAAGGACTGGTATGTAAGAGGAGTGGACGATGAGATTGCGGAGGTGTACTTTTTTATGGCAAAGGACAAGCCGCAGAGCATCGAAGATTTTAAGAAAGCAAGACCGGTCTGCTTCTCTAAGGGAAAGGATTCTCAGAGATATAAGGCGGAGATCTTGGAGCGCTCCAAAAGAAAACGCCCGAAGGATCTGACACTGTTAGGAAGCTGTGAGTCGTATCAGCCACCGGAACATAATGACAGGATGTCGGAGCTCTTCTTCTGGATGGAGCCGGATTTCAGAAACATGTTAAGAGGATTTGAGGCTTAACGGAAGAAGGCACTTATATATGGATCAAATCAGACGATAAGGGCAATGAAAGCCGGAAAAATGATAGATTATCGTTGTTGTTTCACAAAAAACAGACTCTGCGATCGTAGAATGTCAAAAAGTGCGGATAAAATCGAAAGAATTGCTGAAAATCCTTGACAAATAGGGGCAATAAGGGTATAAATAGACTTGTAAGTTTTTACGGAAATTTTTTTTTAGGAGGAGTTTATCCATGAACAAGACAGAATTGGTTGCAGCTATCGCAGAGAAGTCTGAGCTTTCCAAGAAGGATTCTGAGAAGGCATTAAAGGCATTTATCGACACTGTTACAGACGAGTTAAAGAAGGGCGAGAAGATTCAGTTAGTTGGCTTTGGTACATTCGAGGTACAGATCGCAGCTTCAAACGCTCCTAAGTTTAAGGCTGGTAAGGCTTTAAAGGATGCTGTAAACGAGTAATTTTTGTGAAACAGGATATGCTTTGGGTTGCCGTTCAGGCAACCCTTTTTTTAAAGTATAGGAAAATGCTCGTAATGTAGTGTGAGCAAAAAACGAAACAAGAAAGACTTCTTAATTAATAGAAGCTACAGGGGGATTACTATGAGATTAGATAAATATTTAAAGGTATCCAGACTGATCAAGAGAAGGCCGGTTGCCAATGAGGCATGTGATGCCGGCAGGATTCAGGTCAATGGCAAGGTAGCCAAAGCCTCTCATAATATAAAGGTGGGAGATATCATTGAGATCACCTTCGGGGATAAGGTGGTAAAAGTTGAGGTTCTCAGTATCGAGGAAACTTACAAAAAGGATGAAGCAAAGGAGCTGTACCGTGTTCTTTAAGATTTCAGAGGGAACAGATTCTTAATAATGTAGGGACAGGAACATAATCACAGAACCGTCTGCATATATATTTGTTATGCAGGCGGTTTTTTTAGGGAATAGGAAACTTCCTGCAGGAGTTGGAACAGTTTTTAAGAGTGATGCGGTACAGAAATGGAGATTGATATGGAAGAGAATAGAAATTTACGTGAAAACAGAGGGGTACATAAGGTATATCTGAACGGCCGGCGCACAGCGGTAATGTCCGGGGTGAGAGATGTTCTTTCCTTTGACGCCAAGGAGGTTTATCTTGAGACAGAGCAGGGGATCCTGCTGATCAAGGGAGATGAACTTCATGTAAACCGTCTTTCTCTGGAAAAGGGGGAGGTTGATGTGGATGGAAGGATTGACAGCTTCGCCTATTCTGATAAGGGCGAGGCGGAGAAGAAGGCAGCTTCGTTTCTGGGGAGAATGTTTCAGTGAAACAGGTGATTCAGGATCAGGTATACTTTCAGATCACAACATTGTGTGCCGGAATGTTTATGATGTTTGGATATGATATTTTGAGATTATGGCGGTGGCTGATCCCTCATGGAAGGATCTGGGTGTGGGTAGAGGACATATTGTACTGGAGTATGTTAAGTATCCCGGTGTTTATTCTGTTTTTTCAAATGATAGATGGTGTTCCCAGGTGGTATGGGATCGTGGGGATGCTTGCAGGAGGGATCTTATATGAGGCTGGGATCAGTATTCCTCTCCGTACGGGACTACAGAAAATATTAGGCAAATATAATAAAAAAATAGGATTTAGGGTTGCGAAATTGGCTAAAATGTTGTATAGTAAAATAACTGGATCAAATAGCAAAAGCTAGATGGAATGGGTATTCGGAGCAAGTTTCACTGACATTTTATGAGGACACTATATTTGGTGGTTGTTACTGATCGGTCATACCAGATATGGATTGTCCCGGAGGAATTGATCGTTGCGTTTCGTTGGGGGACGAGATGCAGATGATCCAAGGGGAGTTGAGGAAGTATTATGGCACGACGAAGGCGTAAAAAGAGGCTGAGTCCATTTACGGTTGTAGGTGTGATCGTATTATCCTGTGTGTTATGTGGCACATTTACTTATAAGACGATCTCATTAAAGGCGGAGTCAGCGAAGTATTCAGCACAGATTGCAGAGCTTAAGAATGAAAAGAAAAAGCTTAAGGAGCAGAAGGCTGAGATTAAGGATTATGAGTCCTATGCAAAGACAAAGGAATATACCGAGGAGGTTGCCCGCGACAAGCTGGGTCTTGTATATCCCAACGAGATTATTTTTGAACCAAATGACAAATAATGAGAGGAGTTTCACAGAGATGTGAAACTCTTTTTTCGTACAGATGTTTTTGTGTGATTTTGTCGAGAAAAATATTTTGGACAGGTTCCCGGTTTTGACAAAAAATTTGAAAACTCTTTTTTATACTTTGTTGCACTGACGAAAAAAGAGGGGGATGTGTCATGAAAAAGATTCATAAAAAAATGTTGGTGCAGCTGTTGTTTGGCTTTTTAATCGGTCGTGTGGTCCTGCTGGAACGGAATCCTGCAGGGGCAGCTTTCTTTGCCGGAGCGTTTGCCCAGGGTACTCCTGTGTTCCCGTTGTTTTTTTCGGTGGGGCTTGGTATGCTGTCGGCTCTGCCGTTGGAATCGGTACTGCGTTATGGCGTCAGTATGCTTGGAGTTGTGATTACCGGCAACATAGTAAAAAAGCAGGGACTAAAATGGAATGTGTGGTATTCCTCCGGTTTGATGGCGGCTACGCTGGCAGTCTTGTCCGTTACACAGTATACGATCCTGCCATATCAGTGGAAGGACATTTTATTTACCATACTGGAGCCGGTTCTGGTGGTGGCGCTGGCCAGAATATTTTGGGACGGGCAGCAGTATCTGTTTCATTATCGGAGAGGGCGGCAGCTTGCCCAGGAACAGCTGCTGAGTCTGGTGCTGATGGCCATGCTTGCATTATACGGTATCCCGGAGGTGATGATCAGTGATGTTTCACTGACGGCACTTGTGGTTCTTTTGCTGGTGCCTTTTGCAGGATATCAGTACGGAATTGGGATAGGGGCGGCAGCCGGAGCTGCCGGAGGGATCCTTCTCACGCTGCTGGGAATGGACGCCGGAGTCGTGGGGAGTCTCTGTCTGCTGGGGATGGTCGTGGCGATATTCCGGGACAGGGGGAAAATGTGGAGTCTGTCAGCGTATTTGCTGGGAGCTTTTGGGATTGGGATCACTCTCAACAGAGAAATGATCGGCCTGGGGATGATAAAAATGCTTGTGGCTGATAGTCTGCTTCTGGCCCTCGTGCCGGACAAGCTGCTTCGCAGGATACGAATACCGTTTCGTGGATACTGCGATATGGAGGAGAACGGGGAGGGCCGGCATATGAAGAATAAGCTGGAGGAATTTTCGGATTCCTTTGGACAGCTTGCCCGTGTGCTGCATAAACAGAGTGAGGAAAAGACAGGTGTCAACCGCAGGGATGTGAGGCTTCTCATGAAGGAAATGGCGGAGCAGGTCTGTGATAAATGCAGCAACCGGGAATATTGCATGGGACAGGTGGCAGTCAATCGTCCGGAGGTGGTGTCTCACCTGATGGAGGTACAGGAGCAGGGAATGTTGCGGATTGACCAGATGCCGGCAGAGTTTGTGGAGGAATGTATTCATCCGGACTGGTTTCTGATGGAAGCCAATCAGGGACTTCGTATGGCGCGCACGGTTATGAGCTTTCAAAATCAGCTGGCTCAGAACAGGCGTGTACTGGCAGGCCAGATGGAACAGGTGGGGGAGCTTTTCCATGAGCTGGCAGGCGAAACGGGGCAGTCCGCCAAGGTGCCGGAGGAGATGGAAAATGTTATAAGACGGGAGCTGGCGGGGCTGCGCGTAAAAGTCAGGGAGCTGATGGTTTACAGAGATAAACGCGACCGTCTGGAGATACATATGAAAGCATATACCATGAAGGGGCGCCTGGTGACGGCAAGGGAGGCGGCGGGGGTGCTGTCAGACCTGTTTGGAAGATCCTTTATGCCCTCCAGAGAAAGTCATAATGTCATCCCCAAAAACGAAACAGATATGGTATTTGTAGAGGATACGCCGTTTCTGGCGGTGACAGGTGTGGGACGGCGGATGAAAGAGGGGGAGGATGTTTCGGGGGACAATTTTTCCTGTCTGTCCCTGCCTGACGGAGAGCTGCTTCTGGCGTTGTCAGATGGCATGGGAAGTGGAAAGGGGGCTTTTGGGGAAAGCAGAGTGGTGATCGAGCTGCTGGAGCAGATGACAGAGGCAGGCTTTTCGAAGATATCAGCGTTGAAGCTGATCAATTCTCTTTATATGCCGGAGGCGGTGCAGACAAGCTTTGCTACGGCAGATGTGGTAGTGCTGGATCTGTATCAGGGCAGCTGCCAGTTTATGAAAAACGGGGCGGCCGCCACATGGATCCGCCGGGAAAACAGTGTGGAAAGGATTGAAGGACAGGCACTGCCGGTGGGGGTGTATCAGGATGCCGAGCCTTATTTTGAGAAGACCGAGATATATTCGGGGGATTATGTTATAATGATGACAGATGGCATTGTGGATGCATTTGCCGGCAGGGAAGCCGAGCTGGAGAAAATGCTGCAGGAGCACAGAATTGTCAATCCTCAGGAGCTTGCGGAATATATTGTAGATGAGGCCGTAGCCCGGAGTGAGGGCATAGTGAAGGATGACATGAGTGTTGTGGTAGCGGCAGTCTGGGAGAGAACACGGGAGAATTCGTATGTGCCATCGTACAAAAACAGGCAGGTCAGACTGTCGTAAAGGAGAGAAAGGAAGCAATGAAACTGGAATCATACCAAGAGATGAAGGCTTTTTGTGAGAAAAATCATCTGCTGGAAAAAGGTGACCGCGTTTTGGTGGCATTTTCCGGTGGGGCAGATTCCGTATACCTGACACTGGCATTGCTGGCTTTGTCCCGGGAATGGGACTTTGATGTAGAGCTGATCCATGTAAATCATCAGATCCGTGGAAAGGAAGCGGACAGGGATGAGGCATTTTGTGAAAGTTTTGCAAAGGAGCATGGGGCCGGGCTTCATATCTGCAGGGGCAATGTACCAAAAATGGTACAGGATCACAAATATTCCCTGGAGGAGGCTGCCAGGATCTACCGGTATCAGTGCATAGAGGAGACGGCAGATCAGTATGGTTTTCAGAAGGTGGCAGTGGCACATCATCAGGATGATCAGGCGGAAACGGTTCTTTTTCAGATGCTGCGGGGAAGCGGTGTACGGGGGATGGGAGGCATGCGTCCGCAGAATGGCCGTTATATCAGGCCGCTGCTTTTTCTGTGTCATGATCAGATTGTCCATGAATTGGGACAGATTGGTCAGGCGTGGTGCGAGGACAGTACCAATCAGGAGGCGGATTGCAGCCGTAACAGGATCCGTCTCAATATACTGCCTATGCTGGAGGAGACTGTCAACAGCAGGGCGTCGGAGCATCTGGCGCGTACGGCAGCCCAGATGCAGGAGGTACAGGCGTTTCTGGAGGAGGAGCTTAAAAAACGTCTGCCGGAGCTTGTGGCAGATTTCTCCGGAGAGGCATTTGATGGAAGAAAAGGGCTTCGGGCAGGGATCAGAGAGGTGGAATCCCTTCCCGGGGTGCTCCGGAGGGAGTTTGCGCACTGGATGATCACGGAGGCAGCGGGACATCAGAAGGATATTACCGGCCGCCATGTGGAGGCACTGCTTGCGCTGGCGGGGGGAGAAAGCGGCAAGCGGATCGATCTTCCGTACGGCCTTACGGCGGGAAGGGATTATGATATCCTCTGGATCCGCAGAGGAAACCCGGAGCAGGCAGACAGAAGAGAGCCGGGATCCGGAGAGAGCAGTGAAAGTGTAAATGCTGTATATCCGTGTTGGAAACCGGGACAAAAAGAACCGGGAAGCGTGGTGGTGACGGGTATTAACGGTCAGAAAATGAATTTTTTCTGCCAAAGGAAGAATTTTTTCGAAGCATTTGAAGATAATGAAAGAAAAATACCCAAAAATAACTGTACGAAATGGTTTGATTATGCTAAAATATGTGGTATGCTTGAATTTCGTCATCCCGGGGAAGGAGACTTTCTGTGGCTCGATGAACGAGGAGATCATAAGAAACCGTTGAATCGTTTATTGATCGACAGACATATCCCGCGAGAGGACCGGGACAGGATATGGGTATTGGCCGATGGGAAACATGTTGTGTGGATCCCGGAGCTTGACAGGGTCAGTGCCGGATATTATGTATCGGACGGGACAGAGGAAATTTTGTGTATTAATACAATTACTGAGAGTGAGAAAAAAGATGAAAGAAATAGTACATGTTATGTTTTCCCAGGAGCAGGTGGAAAACAGGATTAAAGAGATGGCAGAGCAGATCAATGAGGAGTATGGCATGAAGCCCCTTCGTCTGATCTGCATTTTGAAGGGAAGCGTATTCTTCTCATGTGAGCTGGCAAAGCACTTAAAGATGCCTGTAACGATTGATTTTATGTCTGTATCCAGCTACGGAAACAGCACTTCCAGCTCAGGCAAGATTACGATCAAGAAGGATCTGGAGCAGTCCATTCAGGGAGTAGACTGCCTGTTGATCGAGGATATCATCGATACAGGTTATACACTTTCCATGCTCAAGCCAATGCTTCTGGAGAGAAAGCCGGAGAGCTTTAAGATCTGTACCCTGTTAAATAAGCCGGATCGCAGAGAGGTTGAGATGGAGGCAGACTATACCGGATTTTCTATACCGGATGAGTTTGTGGTAGGCTATGGCCTGGACTACGCGCAGAAGTATAGAAATCTTCCGTTTGTGGGTACACTGGAGTTTGCAGAGGAGTAATTTATGCAGGATGATCCCTCACAGAAGGGAAGCAGTAACACTGCACAAATAAATATCAGGTAAGGAGACATTCATGAGGCAACAGATGAGAACAGGAATCGGCTTTTATCTGCTGATTCTGGTGATTATTGCGGCTGCCGTCTATGTTTCGGGTACTTTGGACCAGGGGGGACAAAAGACATACAATATTGTCAATTTCACTCAGGATCTGGAGGATGGAGATGTCACTTCCGTGGCAATCCTGCCCAATGAGGAGGTGCCTACCGGAGAGGTAGATGTCCGCAAAAAAGACGGTTCTACGCAGAGCTTTTACGTATCAGATGTAACAGAGGTAGAGAAGCTGATCCGGAGCAAGGACAGCAAGCTGGCAGATAAGTATGTGATGAAGGATGTGCAGAAGCCATCCTGGATCATCACAACACTTCTTCCATACCTTTTAGGGATCATAGCGATCTTCTTTTTATTCTCGTTCCTGTCGGCACAGACCGCAGGACAGGGTGGCAGCAATGCCAAGATGATGAATTTTGGCAAGAGCCGTGCCCAGAGGATCGATCCGGATGATCCCAATGCCAAGCATTTTAAAGATGTGGCAGGCTTAAAGGAAGAGAAGGAGGAGCTGGAGGAGATCGTGGATTTCCTGGCAGACCCTACCAAATATACCGAGAGAGGTGCACGTATTCCAAAGGGTATCATCCTTGTGGGACCTCCGGGAACCGGTAAGACACTTCTTGCCAAGGCAGTAGCCGGAGAGGCAGGGGTTCCGTTCTTTAGTTTATCCGGTTCGGATTTTGTGGAGATGTTTGTGGGTGTCGGTGCATCCCGTGTCCGTGATATGTTTGCGGAGGCCAAGAAAAATGCGCCGTGTATCGTATTTATCGATGAGATCGATGCGGTAGCCCGCAAGAGAGGTACCGGTCTGGGCGGCGGCCACGATGAGCGTGAGCAGACGTTGAACCAGATGCTGGTAGAGATGGATGGTTTTGGTGTCAACGAGGGAATCATCGTGATGGCAGCAACCAACCGTGTAGATATTCTTGATCCGGCGATCCTTCGTCCGGGACGTTTTGACCGCCGTGTGGCAGTGGGCAGACCGGATGTCAGAGGACGTGAGGAGATTCTTGAGGTTCACTCCAAGGGTAAACCGTTAAGTGATGACGTGGATCTGGAAAAGGTGGCAAGAACAACCGTAGGTTTTACCGGAGCAGATCTGGAGAATCTTATGAACGAGTCTGCGATCGCCTGTGCCAGAGAAGGACGTCCATGCATTACGCAGGCAGATATCGACCGCTCCTTTATTAAGGTGGGGATCGGTACAGAGAAGAAGAGTAAGATCATTTCCGAGAAGGACAAAAAGATCACGGCATATCATGAGTCGGGTCATGCGATCCTGTTCCATGTTCTGCCGGATGTGGGACCGGTGCATATTGTTTCCGTGATCCCGACCGGACAGGGAGCGGCAGGTTATACCATGCCTTTACCGGATAAGGATGAGACCTTTACGACCCGCGGAAAGATGCTGCAGGATATTATGGTCAGTCTCGGTGGTCGTATCGCAGAGTCTTTGATCTTTGACGATATCACTACGGGAGCATCCCAGGATATCAAAACGGCGACGGCAACCGCCAGAGACATGGTCACAAAGTATGGTTTTTCTGATGCGATCGGTATGATCAATTATGCCGACAGTGATGAAGTATTCATTGGAAATGATTTTGGTCACACCAGCAGAACGTACAGCGAAGAGACAGCAAGGGACATTGATAAAGAGGTCCGTGCGATCATTCAGGACTGTTACCGGAAGGCCCGTGCCATTATTGAGGAGCATATGGATGTGCTCCATGCATCAGCAGAGATTCTGATGGACCGGGAGCGTATTACCAGAGAGGAGTTTGAGGCTCTCTTTGATAAGGATCACGAGGAACACGCAGAGACCGGGACAGCATCGGCTTCTGAGGAGACAGCAGAGGATAAGACATCTCAGGAGACAGAGGACACAGATACAGCAGTGTCCGGCGATAAGACATCTTCAGAGGATACAGAGAGTTCTGACAAATAAGGCGTTTATCAACGTATTTGATAGAAATGACAAAAAACAGCTATCATTTTCCGTTTTTTTATGGAAAATGATAGCTGTTTTTTAGGGGAAAGCAAAAATGCACAAAAACTTTTTGGAAAAGATGGTAAGTTTATGCACACTTTATCAGACCCTGCTGTTATACTAATCATCGTAAACCCCAATACATTATATAGTTTTTGCTACACCCCATAAGTAACAAAAATACCTTCTCCAAAAGGGACAGCTGTTCGTAGGCTGTCCCTTTTATTTTTAGGGTATAGGAAAATGCTCGTAACTTAGTGAAAAGCCAACGAGAATTGCGAAGCAATTCTTGGAGGGCAAAACGCTGGTTTTGCCCTTTTTTAGGGTATAGGAAAATGCTCGTAACTTAGTGAAAAGCCAACGAGAATTGCGAAGCAATTCTTGGAGGGCAAAACGTTGGTTTTGCCCTTTTTTATGTATAGCAAGATGATCTTTGGGAGCAAAAGCAGACGTTTCTGTTTTGAAACAAATACAGGATTGGTAAAAGTGAACAAAAAACCGTCGTTAAACGAGATGTTTATCGACGGTTTTTGTGCTTTTTGCTGGAAATAACGAAAAAATGAAAACAATATTGACTTTGAAAGGTAAAATGATATAATAAAAACATCTTGAAACGGGTTTCAAAAGGAAATATACACAAAAAGGAGCGACAGACATGGCAAGTATTCGAGAGGTAGCGAAACTGGCAAACGTATCACCATCCACTGTTTCCAGAGTGATCAATGGAACAGCCAATGTGGATGAGGAAAAGAAGAGACGAGTTTTAAAGGCTATTGATGAAAGCGGTTTCACACCGAACGAGGTTGCCAGATCCCTGTTTAAGAAATCCTCCAAGACCATTGGAGTGATTGTTCCCAGTATTACGAACCCATTTTTTACAGAGATGTCCAGTGCCATTGAAAAGACAGCCAATGAGTACGGATATCGCATGACGATCTGCAATACCAGCGGTAACGTGGAAAAAGAGAAAAATGCAATTTCCATGCTGACCTCTATGAATGTAGACGGTATTGTGATCACCACCAGCAATCAGGAGCTGAAAAAAATCCTGGAGAATTGTGAAACACCGATCGTTGCCATTGACCGGGTCATCTCCAAGAATACAGCGGGAGGCTATATTCACTGTGACAATTATGAGGGAGGAAGGATCGCTGCACAGCACTTGATACAGAACGGATGCAAAAGTATTGTATGTGTCCGGGGACTGGAGAGCATTTCCAGTGCCAGAGAGAGGTATCAGGGATATCTGGATGTGTGCACAGAGCAGGGCATCCGGGAGCAGAGCATCCGGTGTGACTATTCCTTTACTGAGGGGCTGACGATGACAGAGAAGCTGTTAGAGGAGTTTCCGGACGTAGACGGAATCATCGCCTGCAATGATATGGTGGCGATCTCCATTTACAAGGTGCTTTGCCGCAGAGGGATCCGCGTGCCGGAGGATATCCAGTTAGTGGGATATGACAACATTTCTCTTGCACATCTGATGACACCGGAGCTTACCACCGTGGCGCAGCCCATTGAGAAAATGGGAGTTAAGGCAGTAAAAATGTTGATCAGGAAAGAGACGAAGGGATATAAAGAATACATATTTTCACCGGAGCTGATCATCCGGGAGACGACGAAATAAACGAAAGGAGCTGAGTAGCAATGAAGAAACAGGGCGTATTAAACAGTGATATTTCAAGAGTTCTTTCTTATATGGGACATACAGACCGGATTGCCATCGGTGATTGCGGACTGCCGATCCCGGATGAGGTGGAACGGATCGATCTGGCACTGAAATTTGGAGTCCCTGCCTTTATGGATGTTCTCCGGGTAGTGACAGAGGATATGAAGGTAGAGAAGATCGTGCTGGCAGAGGAGATCAAGGATCAGAATGAGGCAGTGCTTAGGCAGATCAAAGAGCTGTTTGAGGGACAGGAGATTGAGATAGAATTTGTATCTCATGCTGAGCTGAAAAAGCAGACCAAAGAATGTAAGGCAGTGATACGGACAGGAGAAACGACACCATATGCCAACATTATATTACAGTCAGGATGTATTTTTGGATAAAAGGAGGTGAAATACAATGAACATTGAGATGAAGGGAATTAACAAATCGTTTGGTTCCAATCAGGTGCTTAAGGATGCGGGCTTTTTGCTTAAGGACGGAGAGGTTCATGCACTGATGGGCGAGAATGGTGCCGGTAAATCCACCTTGATGAAGATTTTGACCGGAGTATACAAAAAGGATTCCGGTACCATAAAGATTGACGGTAAGGAAGTTCATTTCAAATCCCCACAGGAAGCGGAGAAAGCGGGCATTGTATTTATTTATCAGGAGTTAAATGTATTGTTTGACCTTACCGTAGAGGAGAACCTCTTTATGGGAAAGGAGATCACAAAGCATTTCGGTATCTGTGACAAAAAAGCAATGCGTGCCAAAGCAAAAGAGGTCATGGACAAGATGGGAGTGGAGATCCCGGTGGATGCCGTGATGTCAGATCTTTCTGTGGGACAGCAGCAGATGGTGGAAATCTGCAAGGCATTGATGGTAGATGCAAAGGTTCTGATCATGGATGAGCCTACCGCAGCATTGACAGAGCGGGAGACAGAAAGTCTGTTTGAGGTTATGAAAGCACTTCGAAAGAAAGGTGTTTCCATTGTTTATATTTCTCATCGTATGGAGGAGATATTTGAGCTTTGCGACCGGATCACGATCCTGCGGGATGGCAGCTATATCGGAACCGAAAAGATCAGTGATATTGATATGGACGGCGTTGTTCGTATGATGATCGGCCGTGAGATCGGAGAACGTTTTCCAAAGAGAGAATCAAAGATCGGAGACGTGGTCTTAAAGGTGGATGGACTTACGAAGGATAAGCTGTTTCATGATGTTTCCTTTGAGGTTCGCGCCGGTGAGGTGCTTGGTGTCGCAGGTCTGATGGGAGCCGGAAGAACAGAGATCATGAGATCGATCTTTGGCTGTATCCCTAAGGATCACGGCAGCATTTATATCGATGGAGAAAAGGTACGTATTAAAAGTCCGGAGCAGGCGATCAAAGCCGGAATCGGATTTATCACAGAGGACCGCAAGACAGAGGGACTTTTATTAGAAAAGAGTATCGCAGACAATATTGAAATAGCCAATTTGAAATCGGTTTCAAAGAAAGGCGTTCTTTCCAAAAAGAAGGAAAAAGATCTGGTCAACAAAGAGATCGAGGAATTTAAGATCAAATGCTTCGGTGCATGGCATGAGTGTAATAATCTCAGCGGCGGCAATCAGCAGAAGGTAGTTCTTGCAAAATGGATCGCAACAAATCCAAAGATCTTGATCCTGGATGAGCCGACCAGAGGCGTGGATATCGGAGCCAAAAAAGAGATCTACAATGTCATCAACCAGATGGCATCCATGGGAGTGGCAGTGATCATGGTTTCCTCTGAGCTGCCGGAGGTGCTGGGCATGAGTGACCGCATCATGGTAGTACGGGAAGGAGAAGTACGTGGCATTCTGGACGGCAAAGAAGCTGATCAGGAAAAGATTATGACTTTAGCGACGGGAGGTACATTATAATGGGAAAAAATATTGAAAAGAATAAAATGAATATTGGAACGCTGATCGGGGAGTATGGCGCATTTATCGCATTAGTTCTCCTGGTGGTTGTGATCAGCTGTGTCAGTCCTGAATTTAGGACAGGAAGTAACTTTTTAAATCTGCTTCGTCAGGCATCCTTTAACGGATTGATCGCATTTGGAATGACATGTGTTATCTTATCGGACGGTATTGATCTTTCCGTGGGTTCTACCTTTGCATTAAGCGCCATCATCTGTGCCGAGCTGATGATCCACGGGACACCGGCAGCTGTCGCAATTCTGGTGGCACTTCTGGCAGGTACCGCTCTTGGCATGATCAGTGGTGTTCTGGTCACAAAGGGAAGACTTCAGCCGTTTATCGCAACATTGATCACCATGACCGCCTATCGTGGTCTGGCACTGATCATCACAGACGGAAAGCCGGTTTCCAGACTGGCAGCAAGTGTTAAGAGTGCATCCGGTGCATTTTTGTTCAAGGTATTGGGAAAAGGAAACTTTGTATTTGGACCAAATGATGCAATCTCTGTTCCGATTCCGGCAATTATTTTAGTAGTTCTTCTGCTGGTATTTTATTTCGTATTACATCATACCACCTTCGGCAGAAGAATCTACGCAACAGGAAGCAATGAGAAGTGTGCAAAGCTTGTGGGCGTTAATACAACCAAAATTAAAATTGCAGTATATTCTATTTCCGGATTTATGTCTGCACTGGCAGGTCTGATCATGATCTCCAGAGTAGATTCCGCACAGCCGACTCTTGGCGAAGGTTATGAGCTGGACGCCATTGCAGCAGTTGCTCTTGGCGGAACAAGTATGAGCGGTGGACGTGGAAAAATCGTTGGAACACTTGCCGGTGTATTGATCATCGCTGTCCTGAATAACGGACTGAATATTCTGGGTGTTTCTACATATTATCAGGAAGTGATCAAGGCAGTAGTTATTCTGGTGGCAGTATTGTCAGATCGTAAGAGATAAGAGACGGGAGGTATTGAGCATGAAGAAATTATTGAGTTTATTATTAAGTATCGTTATGGTATGTTCCCTTGCAGGCTGCGGCATCGTGATCGACGGCGAGGGAGGAGCTTCCGGCACAGCGAAATCCGGAGAAAGCGGAGCGATTGGTTTGTCCATCTCCACCCAGAACAATCCGTTCTTTGTAACACTGGCAGAGGGGGCCAAGAAAGCGGCAAAGCAGGCCGGCGTATCCCTGACTGTGGTAGATGCCAGTGATGATGCCACAAAGCAGGTGAGTGACATCGAGGATCTGGTATCCAAAAATGTCAGTGTCCTGATCGTGAATCCGGTGGATTCCGATGCGGTGACAGGAGCTGTAGAGGCAGCCGTTGAAAAAGGCGTAAAGGTGATCTCTGTGGACCGTGTGGTCAACGGTGTTGATATTGACTGTCAGATTGCTTCTGACAATGTAGCCGGTGCAGAGCTGGCAACCCAGTATATTGTAGATACATTAGGGGAAAATGTTAAGACAGCAGAGCTGATCGGAACTTCCGGTGCATCTGCAGCCATTGACAGAAGTCAGGGCTTCCACAACATTGCGGATAAGAAGTTAAAGGTTGTTGCAAGCCAGACAGCGGATTTTGACCGTACCAAGGGAATGACGGTTATGGAGAATATGCTGCAGGCAGACGGCGGTATTCAGGCAGTATTTGCCGGAAATGATGAGATGGCCTTGGGCGCTGTGGAGGCGATTTCCGGAGCCAAAAAGGATGTGCTTGTGGTAGGCTTTGATGCAACCGATGATGCGATCGAAGCGATCAAGCAGGGCAGAATGGGCGCTACTATCGCACAGCAGCCGGATCTGATCGGATCTACAGCAGTAGAAAATGCGATCAAGCTCACCAAGGGCGAGACCATTCCGAAGGAGATTCCGGTAGAAGTAACTCTGATCACCAAGGACAATGTAGATCAGTAAGACTTCAAAGAGAATTTTACCTGCTCTGCCGGTTTTGTGCCCGGAGTGCGGAGCCGGCAGGCAGAGAAAGGAATACGTGATTTCTATGAAAGTATTAAACATTGGATCCATGAATCTGGATTATGTATACCGTGTGGATCATATTGTACAGCCGGGAGAGACCATCAGCAGCGGAGGCATGAATGTATTTCTGGGAGGAAAAGGGATTAATCAGTCCATTGCACTGGCAAAGGCGGGAGTAGAGGTTTATCACGGAGGCATGATCGGAGAGGACGGACAGCCGTTTCTGGATGCCTGTCAGGAATACGGCGTACACGGGGAATACATTCGTCAGATCCCGGGAAAGACAGGTCATACGATCATTCAGATCGATAAGGAGGCGCAGAATTGTATCCTTCTGTTTGGAGGCGCCAATCAGATGCTGACTAAGGAATATATCGACGGAGTTCTGTCCCATTTTCAGGACGGAGATATCCTTCTTCTTCAGAATGAAGTGAATGATATTGCATACATGGTAGAGCGTGCTTATGAAAAAGGGATGCAGATCGCATTAAATCCATCTCCGTTTAATGAACGGCTGGACGATGTGGACATGGATAAGATCAGTATCTTCCTGCTCAATGAGATAGAGGGAGGACAGATCACGGGACTTTCCGATCCGGATAAGATATTCCATGAGATGTGCTGCAGATTTCCGAAAGCCAGGATCGTCCTGACACTGGGAAAAGACGGCGCCGTTTACGGAGAAAACGGACAGACTTATCAGCAGCCGATCTTCCCGGTTCAGGCAGTGGATACCACGGCGGCGGGGGATACCTTTACCGGATATTTTCTGGCAGGACTGGTGGAAGGACTGCCGGTGGAGCAGACCCTGAGAATGAGCGCAAAGGCATCCTCTATTGCCGTGACCAGAGAGGGAGCCGTTCCATCAATCCCGTACCGCAGTGAGGTGGAGGAATCGCTGAAACGCATATAAGATAGAAAACTCTTTTTTCAAATTTGGACTTACAAAAATACTCAAATTGTGGTATAATCACAATAGAACATGAAACGGTATCAGACGCCGGAAGCTCTATTTACAGGGGCTTCCGGTTTATCTATGGTCAAATGTAAGTATCTATTATGAAATGGAATCGATTGTATGAAAAGAGGGAAATTATGTATCAGGTAAATGACAGCGTGATGTATGGGACACATGGGGTGTGTGAGGTGACAGCAGTAGGGCGATTATCCATGCCTGTGGCAGATCGTAAGCAGAAGTATTATACACTTCGACCGGTGTATCAGAAGGATTCGCTGGTATATGTGCCGGTGGATCATGTCAAGCTTCCAATGCGGCCGGTGCTTAGCAAAGAGGAGGCGGAGGAGCTTGTGAATGAGATCCCTTCTCTGGAGACCATCTGGATCACAAATGAGAAGGAGCGGGAGAGTCAGTATAAAGAAGCGGTGCGCAGCGGGGACTGCCGCGAGCTTGTCCGGATCATCAAGACAATATATCTGCGCAGAAAAGAGCGTATTGACGACGGCAAAAAAGTTGCGGCGGTGGATGAGCGGTATTTTCATCAGGCGGAGGATCTTCTTTATGGAGAGCTTGCCTATGCGCTTGGAATGGATATGAGCCGGGTGGGAGATTACATTGCCGGGCAGATCGGATAATACCGGATAATATCTGACAGACAAAGCAAAAGCCATGATCGTATGTTACGGATCATGGCTTTTGCCGGTTTTATATTAATCTTCGTTTGATGTGTCAGATTTTTTCATCTGTTTGCGGTATTCTGCCGGACTCTGGTGGACATATTTTTTGAATTTGGTATGGAAATAATCTACATTCCGGTAACCAACCTTTTCGGCAATTTCATATACCTTCAGAGAGCTGTTCTCCAAAAGCTCCTTGGAGTGATCGATCCGGATCTTGTCCACAAAAACATTAAAGCCCTGTCCAACCTTTTTGGTAAAGATCTTGCCCAGATAGGAGCTGTTATATCCAAAAAGAGGAGCAATATTTTCCAGCTTGATATTGTCCATATAATTGTGCTCGATATAATGAATAATGTCATCCATGACACTTTCACTGGAAGGATTGCCAATAGCACGGATGATCATTTCAAACTGTTCTGTAAAGAAAAGAACGATCTCATATAAATAATATTTTTCGTTAATAAATTCTATGATCTCCGCGTTGCTTGGAAATGGTATGTCCGCATTATGGTACAGATGAAATATCTTTTCTTTGATGGAAAGATACAGATCTGTCAAAAACAGTTTGATCCGTGGAATATCCTCCTCACAGGAGTACAGCTTTGTTTCCAGGTCGTGAAGCATCTCTGCCATCTGATTGCGTTTGGCGGCCTGAATATAACCGATCAGTGTCTCACAGTAATATTGCAGCACCTCCGGAGTTAATGCAAAAAGATCTTCCTCATCCTGCTTAGGCAGCTGGTCATATCCGATCGTATGCTGCCGGTGCTCGCAGAAGAAACGCCGCTGCAGCAGGCGGAGAGCTTCCTGATAGGAGGTGTGGACCTCACTAAGCTCCTTTACCGGTCTGCCATAAGTGATAAAAAGAGAATCCAGAGGAGAATCCTTCTGCGGTTTTTGTTCCCGCTCATAATGTTCCAGAAACTGCTGGAATTTGTGAAGAGTAAACTCACCCTTTAATAACAGGATTTCATTATCGTCAATGGTAATCTGCTCGTAGGAGCTGTTCATTTCATTGGTGACCTTTAAAAGATCGGCAAAACGGTAAGACATCTGTGTTGCGTTGTGACTGTATTTCTCATAAATGACGACCTGATATTCATCAGCATCTAAGTGAAGATCTTCTACATTGATCTGGTCGAGATCTGCCTTTCCTGTAAGGATATCCAACAGGATCATGCCATGGGCTTTCTGGCGGTAATGCTGCCAGGTGCCGGTTTGACGGCTCTGCTCGTCAATAGTGGCTTTTAATGCCTGTACGGCTTCCAGAAGCTCATCTTCGTCAATGGGCTTTGTAAGATAGAAATCTACTCCGTACCGGATGGCTGCTTGTGCGTATTTAAAGTCAGTAAATCCGCTGAGAATAATGAAGTGTCCTTCGAAGCCCTTGTCTCTGGCATTTTTCACAACATCCACTCCCAGAAGACCGGGCATGCGAATGTCCATCAGTACCAGATCCGGCTGCTCCCGGACAATATAATCTAATGTATCAATGCCGTTGGATGCTTCGCCAATAATTGAAAATCCCAGAGATTCCCAATCAATAATACATTTTAAACCCTGACGTATAATTAGTTCGTCATCCGCAATAAAAACGGTATTCATGTAATTTACCAAACCTTTCTGATTCTGTGTCATAGGAGATTTCGTGAATGAAAGACTTCCTGACAGAATATATTTACAACAAGACAGAGTTCCGTATACGAAACTCTGCATGATAGGATGTGTAACATCACTTACTATTATTATATACATTCATCGCGGGATTTGCAAGAAAGGGGAAGGTTTTTCATGCAGTTTCTATTATATTTATCGAACTTTATGATACCCATAGTTATATTTTATATTGTGGGATATGGTCTATGCAGTCATACCGATATTTTTGGCGCTTTTGTCAAGGGTGCAGAGGATGGCTTCTGGGTGGTATTAAAGGTATTGCCAACTCTGATCGGGCTGATGATGGCGATCGGGATCCTGCGGGCTTCCGGTCTGATGGAAACATTTTCCGCCTGGATTGCTCCGGCAGCAGAGAAGATAAATTTTCCTGCGGTTCTGGTGCCCCTGTCCCTGATCAAGATGGTATCCTCCTCGGCAGCCACAGGTCTCCTTCTTGATATTTACAAGGAATTTGGCACAGATTCCCATGAGGGGTTTCTGGCATCTGTTCTGATGTGCTGCTCGGAGACTATTTTTTATACGATCTCGGTGTATTTTATTGCAACCGGGGATAAGAAACATTCTCCGGTGACCAAGATGAACTGGACCTTAACCGGAGCGCTGATCGCTACCTTTGCGGGGATGGCGGCGAGTGTGTGGCTGTGCCGGGGGATGGGGTAAGGAGTGGTCAGGCATTAAAATAATGATTTACAATGGTTATATTGACGGTTTATGTGATAATATGATAAAGTATAAACTACAATTATAACTATGAGGAGGATGAAAAATGAATAAGGAACTATTGTTTGCACTTGCCGTTTTCGTGGCAGGAATTTTATGTCTTATTAAGGTGTACATTGATCGGAAAGGAGAGAAACTTTCTGGAGTTGTGAGTGGTTTTGTTAATAATGATGGTTACGACTTTCCAATGATCAGATTTCAATACAACGGACAGGAGCTGGAGGCTCGTGCTGCGAATGGAGGAAACAAAAAAACTGCGAAACTTGTGGAGGGGGACCGGGTAGATATTATTTATCGTCCAGGCAAGGCAAAATACGTGAATATCGTTGGAGATAATCACGATATTATTACAGCTGTGGTACTCACTGTAGGTGGACTTGGGTTGGTTATTCTTAATCTGCTTCGATAAGAAAATCGAAAATATTTGTATGAAACAGGAGGTAACGGAATACCTCCTGTTTTTGGAGGCTTCTGGCATGATAGTGGGTAGCATACCAGGCCTCTGATATAAATTTAGTATTGAAAAACCATCTGTGTTCCTTTATTGTATTAGCGTCCAAACA
>CADAKW010000042.1 GCA_902788645.1 uncultured Lachnospiraceae bacterium | reverse complement strand
ATGTAGCGATTTGTTTATTTTGTATATTTCATATCCAAAAAACTGTGCATATTTCACAATAAAAAATGTTGCATTTTCTCTTAAAAATTACATTTACGCTTTTTGTCACGTTGCTTTTGTTTATTTTCACTAATCAATTAACGATTTATTGTGCGTTTGCTACAATCGATAACATCCGCGTTAATAGGGAAAAATACACTAAATAAAAAGAAGGCGGTATAAATTATGAAGAAAAGTTTACTTCCACAAAAATTAAAAGAATTAAGAAAAGTACACAATTACACGCAGGATTATGTCGCGGAGGCTTTGGGAATCGTAAGGCAGACATACAGCCACTACGAAACCGGCAAACGAATGCCGGATGCCGAATCCCTATACAAACTGGCAGGGTTATACAATATATCCGTCGATGATCTGATGCACCTGACACTCCAGATTGACCGGGATATTTCGTATGACGCTCCAAAACCAACATCTTCTACTTCCGAACTTTCCGAATATCTTGACTTTTATAACAATCCGGCTAACCGTAAAAAATATATGTTTCTTTCCACTTTGGAAAAAGAATTCCTTTTTCATTTCAACAAAATGACCGAAGAAGACAAAAAGGAAATGATCGCATTTGCAAAGATCAAAGCCCGAAAACAGACTGCAAAAGAGGAAAAGGCCAAAGAAGAGAAGGAAAAAAAAGAGAAAAAAGAAAAAACAGAGATCAGAATAAAATAGACTCAGCCCCCGCACATGATCGTCTGCCCGAAAGGGAACATATCATGGTATACGGGGGCTGAGCCCTTATATTATATTCTATTTTATTTTGCCAGCTTCCTGCGGCAAAGGAAAAACGCCGGCAGTAAAAATGCATCTGCAAAGATCCATGCCAATGTGTTGGCCATACAGATTCCGAAGTATCCGCTGACAGAGACCAATACCGTTCCTGCCAATGTTCTCGCTGCCATCTCAAATACACCCGCCAGAATGGCAATTCCGGAAAAGCCCATTCCCTGAATCGTGAAACGTACCGTATTTACCAGGGTAAGCAGACAATAGCCTGCTGCCGTCACTGTCATATACTGATACGCATACCCCATGGCTTCCACCTCTCCTGCATCCAGAAATAAAACTGACATTCCCCGCCCAAAAAGTACGACGATCACCAGAAGCACTGCAGAGACACAAAATCCCATGATTGATGCAGCCTTTAAGCCTTTTCCTACCCGGTCCAATTTGCCGGCTCCCACATTTTGCCCCACATAAGGCGCCATGGTCTGCCCCAGCGCTTCAATAGGGCAGGATAGAAAATTGCCCAGACGGCCTGCTGCCGTAACACCTGCCATTACCGTAGCTCCAAAACCATTGACCGCAGCCTGGATCACAAGAGTGCCGATGGCTGTAATGGAATACTGCAGGCCCATAGGGATCCCAATAGTGCAAAGACGCACCATATATTTAGGCTGCACCTTCCTCTCATTACGGCTGCCGTGAAGGATCGGAAATGTCTTCCCCACATACCACAAACAGCACACTCCTGAAATCCCCTGAGACAATACTGTTGCCAGTGCTGCCCCTACGACACCCCACCGGAATGCAAGGATAAAGATCAGATCGAGTCCTATATTCAGGACAGACGATATTGCCAAAAAAGACGACAGGGGTTCTGCTGTCTCCCAGAGAACGGATCAATGCCGCCAAAAAATTATATAAAAAGGTACAGGGAATCCCCAGAAATATGATCAGCATATACCAGTACGCATAATGAAACACATCCTCCGGCGTCCGCAGAAACAACAGGATGTCCCTGCAAAACAAAGACGATGCCAATGTCATAACCGCCGCAAACCCTATACAAAGCCATGTGGCATTTGCCATAAACCGGCGCAGTGCCGTTTCGTCCTTCGCCCCAAATTTCTGGGCAACCGGAATCGCAAAACCATTGCATACGCCAATGCAGAAGCCAATGACCATAAAGTTTAATGATCCGGTAGAACCTACGCCCGCCAAAGGCTTCAGTCCGAGAAACTTGCCGACGATCATCGTATCTACCATGCTGTAAAACTGTTGAAATAACATTCCCAAAAACATCGGAATCGCAAAACCGATGATCAGCTTTGCCGGAGAACCTTCTGTAAGGTTTTTCATTTTACTTTTTCTGGCTGACATTTCCTTTCCCTCCATTGTAATTTTCCAAAAAGCGAAACTATTATACAAAACGGTTATCGGAAATACAATGAATAAATCATGAAAAATATGTTTCTTTTTCTTTAACAAAAATGCCCCCGGGATATACCCGGAGACATCTTTGTATATACAAGCTCTCCACTTATAATAAAACTCTATTTCTTTACGATCACCTTACACTTTGCAGATGCACCGCTCTTCATGATGACCTTGATCGTGGTCTTTCCTTTTTTGCGTGCCTTCACAACGCCCTTGGCATTTACGCGTACGATCTTTTTACCAATGACCTTATAGCGTTTTACTTTATCTCCTGCCGTCTTTGCCTTGATCACAATACGTTTCTTTTTGCCGCGCTTGATCTTTAAGGTCTTTTTTGCCAGACGAAGCTTTCCATTCTGTCCATCATTCTCTGCCGCCTCGCTTCCACCGGCAGATGGAGACTGTGTCATACCGCCGGACGAAGTACCATTGGAGGTTGTTCCTCCCGGTGTCGGACTGCCTGATGCCCCAGGCTTAGGGCTGTCTGAGCTTCCCGGTGCCGGACTGCCTGATGCTCCCGGTTTAGGATTCTCTGAACTCCCCGGTACCGGACTCACTGACTCTCCCGGCTGTGGGCTTTCTGAACTTCCCGGTGCCGGACCTACTGACTCTCCCGGCTGTGGTGTATCTGAGCTTCCCGGTGCCGGACCCACTGACTCTCCCGGCTGCGGTGTATCTGAGCTTCCCGGTGCCGGACCTGCTGACTCTCCCGGTGTCGCAGAAGTTCCCGGTTTACTGCTTGTTCCTGCAGTGGATGTCGGTGCCGCACTGGCACTTGTTCCCGGTTTACTGCTTGCCCCCGCAGTGGATGTCGGTGCCGCACTGGCACTTGTTCCCGGTTTACTGCTTGCTCCCGCAGTGGATGTCGGTGCTGCACTGGCACTTGTCCCCGGTTTGCTGCTTGCTGCTTGCTCCCGCAGTGGATGTCGGTGCTGCACTGGCACTTGTCCCCGGTTTGCTGCTTGCTCCCGCACTAGAGGATGGTGCCGCACTGGCACTTGCCCCCGGCTTTGCCGTTGCACCGGAGGATGGCTTTGGTGTTACCTTTGTATCGGTTTCCTCCTCAATATCCTGATGTGCACGATATGTATTGATCAGCCAGATACCTGTTGTTGCAAGATCTGACGCAACATAACCGCCCGTCGTCTTGCTGCAGGAAGTTTTCAGATAAGAAGCCGACTCTCCCTTATTACACAAACTCCAGCAGGCATAACTGATATTATAAGAATCGCACAATTCAATCCATGCATCTGCATTCGCCGTGTCAAAACCACCGTTTCCTGACGCATCACAGATACCAAACTCCGTCACAAAGATCGGTGTTCCGTCCGCCGTGGCTGTCTTTACCTTTGCCATTTTATCTGCATAATGACTGCCGGAATAGAAATGGAACGTATAGAGGATATCCTCAAAGCCGTCATCCTTTAACGGCTTCCCGGCAACATCTTCCACGTCCTGAGACCATGTGTTGGTTCCGCAGACGATCAGGGCGTCACTGCCGCAATCACGGATGATCCCTGCAATCTCTTTGCAATAGCTGTACAGATCATTGCCATTACCCGTATACCACTGCACATCCTTTGGTTCGTTACATATCTCAAAGATCACATTGTCGTAATCTTTATATTTTGTTGCATACTTCGTAAAGAAATCCCTTGCCCATGATTTCGTGTCATGAGGATTTTCTGCGTGAATATGCCAGTCCACGATCACGTACATTCCCAGATCTGTCGCCGCCTGAACTCCCTCTTCGATCTTAGAATCCAAAAGATCCTTGCCGCCAACGGTATAACCATTATACTGTGTTACATAGCTTGCCAGGCGAAACATATTTACTCCCCACTCGTCACGAAGACTCTGCAGAGATCCTTTGTTCGCATATCCATTAACATCACCAAAGTTTAATCCGTGGCTGCTTGCACCACGCAGCTGATATGGATTGTCATTCTTATCCACGATAACCGGTGCATTGCCATAACCCTCCACCTTCTTCAGATGAAGCTTTCCATGCTTTCCAACCGGTGTCTGCGAAAATGGGATATCCTTTGTCTGTCCGGTGATCTCATAATTCAGCTCACCTGAGGATGTCCCCTCTCCCTGCGGCGGATTACAGTTTATCGCACGGACATAAGGCTGTCCCAGTGTAACGGAGCTTGGGACAAATCCAATCTTTTCACCGTTTCCTGCATTTGGTGTCACTGAGCTGTTGGCAGCAATCTCCCCTGAATAATAAACAATATATCCTCCAACCGTCTTATTATATGTAACACTGAGATTCCATGACTTAAAGTCCTTTAACTCTCCACTTGCAGGAATCACTACCTGTATTTTAGAGATTGCGGAAGATGTATGATTGGTGATCGTAACGCTGTATTCATGCCAGGTATCACTGGATGAGCTTAACTTTGTCAGGGATGCGGAGTACTTGCTCTGGTCCTCTTTCGCATCAGCATCCAGACCATCATCCGTGGTGCCGCCGGTAGAACCGCCTGTGCTGCCACCGGTAGAAGAATCTCCCACGATCAGCTTTGCAGAAGTAAGTTTATAACTAACTGTGGATGTATTCACTGAATTATCTACAAAACGCAGACCAATCTTTTCTAACGTAGAGCCTCCCCATGCCATCTGTGTCAGATCATAACTGAGACTAAACTCCTGTCCTGCTTTCACAGCTGCTGCCTGCTCCATCTGATTCCAGTTCCAGGTGTCATCCTGCGTATAGATCATCGCCTGCAGGCTTCCTGTATCACTGCTGATGCTATTGATCTTACCTGTGATCTCTATCCTTGACCCGGATGTGATCAGCTGGCTTTTATCCTTTGCTGCATCCGGCACATTAAAGATAACGTCGGCAATATAATCCGATCCCCTCTCGTTTGCGGCCATGGTCACGGGACTCTGTCCCTCCTTGACCGTCAGATCGTAAGATGTCTCTGCTGCTTTTGCCTTCCGTCCCTCTGGCAGTGCCAGTCCGGACAGTACCATGGCTATAACCAGAAGCCATGATAAACCCCTTCGTTTGATTTTCTTCATTTTGACCCTCCTGTTGCTTTATCAGGGACTCCCGCCTCCTGATAAAATAAAAAACTGCAATATTGTACAACAATACTGCTTCCTGCTCTGTTACCAGAAAATATTAGTATAATTGTATCAAATATTGCAGTCTGTGACTACCCTAAAAAATTGACAATCTATTAATCCTTAAATAATACTGACGCCCTCTCATAAGGAATCCCGGCATATACCAAATGCATGACACCCACGCCCTCCAGCATACGCATAGCTTCCTCCCTGGATACCGTGATCGTTCCGTCTATGATAAAGGTCACCAGTCCCTGCGTATAGATCACAACCGTATCCATAAACTCTCTGGCCTTCTCTTCACTGATGCCCACAACACGGCTGAGTGCCTCCCGGAGCGATTTATTTTTCTCCTCGTCAAAAACAGCTCCGATCCCGCCAAGATTCACAAGACCTTTGGAATCCTTTCTCAGATAGCGGATGAGATTTGGCTCATCGAATGCCATATTGACGTATGTCTCACCAACGGAGAATAATGCTGCTACAGGGTTTGTCCCATTGGGTCTCATCTTGGAATTCATATAGTTGAGCGCATACCAGAAAAGCTCCTCACGGAATGCTTCCATATTACCAAAGGACCATGAGATCGGCTGCGTAGAACATCCCAGCTCCTTGGCCAGCCGCTTAATATTTATCACTTCATAACCTTCTCTGATCACCAGCTGCAGAGCGGTGTCCAATATCTTTTCTTTGGGAATTTGTGTCTTCGGTGGCATTACAGACGTACCTCCTATTCTGTTAATCATTATATGTAACTTAATTTACATATTAGGTGGATACTACGTATTTGTCAAGAAAATTCGCCATTTCAAGCTAATTAATTTGCGAAAATGATTGCGAAAGCAAAGAAAAACTGCTTCCCAAAAATCGGAAAACAGTTTTGTCTTTTACCACAAATCTTCATCCACATCATCCAGTGAAAACTCTCCAAACCCTTTCAGATCATCCCCGTCCAGCAGAGAAAAACCTTTTTCTTCCATTATCCTTTTATCTTCCTTCTCCTGTGCTTTCAAAGCTTTTTCTTCCTCTTCTCCAAAAGAAAATAAATCTCCATCCATAATTTTCTTCCTTTCCCTTTCATGCACAGTATTGTCTCTGTTATCTCACAGCCTTTACATTACTAAAGGAGCTGAAATATTTTTTGCCAAGAACTACTTTATATACCTTGACCTTATAATAATATTTTTTGTTTTTCTTCTGCTTTTTGAGCTTCTGACTGCACTTGCAGATATTGGCTTTTTTGATGGTCTTTACCTTTTTGTAACCGCCGTTTTTCTTATTGGAACGATATACCACATATCCCTGTGCATCCTCTGTTTTTTTCCAGCGGACCGTAAGCTTCCTGCCCTTTCTGCCGGCAGACGTAAGCTTTGTTTTCTGTACCTTGACATCCAGGGCGATGGCGGAGGTGTCCACCCCTTCAAAGCTTGTATTGGATATATACTTTACACCCTTTGGAATATTGATGGAATGTATGTTGCGGCAGCCTGCAAATGCTCCGTCGCCGATGGTTGTCAATGTACTCGGCAAAACAACCGTATTGAGATTCTGACAGCCGTTAAATGTATTATTTTCAATCGCCGTCACGCCCTCCGGGATATTCACCGTATGGAGATTGCCGCACTTGGCAAACGCTCCCTCTTTGATCTGTCTCAGCGCAGCATCAAAGACGACTTCATTGAGATTGTTACAGTCGGAAAATGCGTATGCTCCCACTGTGGTAACAGTCTGGGGCAGTGTCAGATTGTGAAGATTGTCACAATTGTAAAACAGATAGTCCGGGATCTCCGTGATCGTCGATCTGGAAATATCGATCTGTATATTGGAACACTCCGCAAAGGCATAGACACCCAGTTTATTGACAGATGCCGGCAGCGCTCCCTTGTCCAGAAGCTTCAGATTGGTGCATTTGTAAAACGCATATGTACCAATGGTCTGGGTTCCCTCTTCCCACACACTGACCCCATTAAAATTGCGGGTATTGGCAAAGGCGTAGTCACCGATCACACGGACATTGGCCGGTATCTCAATATTTGGCGTATTGAAGCCCTCAAAGGCATATCCGCCGATATTCACAACACCGGCAGGAATACGGTATGTACCGGAGCTTTGGTGTTTTCCTACCGGATAACGTACACATAGTGTACCGTCCTTGCTCAGCAGCACCCCGTCACTGTCGCTGCAAAGGCTTGGATTGGCCGGATCCACCTCAAAGCTGCTGATGCCGTAACAGCCTGCAAATGCTGTCTCATTGACAGACACGACACCTGCCGGGATCGTCACCTTTGTGATCTTGTCATGATTCTGATATGTTCCGGACAGGGCCGCAACACTGATCCCGTCCATTGTCGCAGGCACAGCTACCTCTGTATCCTGTCCCAGATATGACGTGAGTACGGCATGACCTGCCGCATCCAGCTCATAATTATACTGCCCGTCCCGGGAAACGGCTGCCCTCACGGTTGCCGTCCCACCGCAGATCACGAGCCCCAGCACCGCCACTGCCGTCATCATAATAACAGCTCCGCATGTACGCAGACTTCTTTTATATTGCTTCATATACGGTCTCCTCTCTTATTCTGTAATGAAATATCAAAACAACTTCTTTCAAGTATAACAAATATTTCCAAAAAACGATAGTTTTTTTCTATTTCCTTCCTTTTTGTTCTGATTCAAGACTTTCTCTATTGTTCAAAATAGGTTATACTAGATTGTAAGTATATCTCGTAAAGGGCGGTAATAAAGTGGTAAAACGATATTTTGTACGGATCCGCGATCTTCGCCGGGGGATGCGGATCGATCAGGAGATCGAAAACAGCCGGGGTCATTCCCTGATCGTGCGTGGCTCTTATCTGGACGATTACCAGATTGAGGCATTGAAAAAACTGAATATCAGCGGTGTATACATCAAAGAGGGTGAAGATGACAAGGAATCCTCTTCTGTTGATGAGCCCGCATCCGCTATCGCCAAAAACAATATTTCCAAATACCGCGAGGCAGATCCGGCCAAGGTAAGTCTGTCTGTCAGCGTCAAAAAACGTATCTCCGAGGGCATACAGCATCTTTACAATGATACCAGCAATCCCCACTTCGCCCAGACGACCACAACGATCACCAGCGATCTCATGCGCGCCATTGATGACAACGCCGCTGTCGCCGTAGATATCAGTGCATTAAAAACAAGTGATGAATATACCTTTAAGCACAGCGTGGATGTCGCCACCATGTCCATGATCGTTGCCAAAAACATGAATATGTCCCAGCAGGATGTTTACAACATCGGTATCGCAGGGCTTCTTCACGATATGGGCAAGTCCAGGATCCCTTTAAATATCTTAAACAAGCCGGGGCGGCTCACGGATGAGGAGTTTGCCGTGATGAAACAACATTCGCTGTTGGGCTACCGCATTATCAAAGAAAAAAATGAATTTAATGACAATATCTGTTTTGCGGTGTTACAGCACCACGAAAAAATGAACGGTTCCGGATATCCTATGGGTGTCAGCAGCGACAAGATCGTACCCTACGCCAAGATATTATCTGTGGTGGATGTCTACGACGCTCTCGTCACCGAACGACCGTATAAAAAGGCATTCTCCCAACGCACCGCTGTAGAAATGGTCATGTCCATGTCCGGCGAGCTGGATATCACCGCTATGCGCAGCTTTCTTTCCAGTGTTATCCTGTATCCGGTGGACTCTACCGTGGAGCTGAGCAACGGTGAGAAGGCCCGGGTGGTCAAAAACAGTGCTTTGTCTGTTCTCCGGCCTACTGTGGTAGGACTGCAGAGCGGCAAGGTTTACAATCTCGCAGAGGATCTCTCCTGTGCCAGCATTGTCATTCTTTAATTCTTTTATGTGATAAACGAAAACGGACCTGCTTATGCAGGTCCGTTAATATGTTCATCCAGCTTCCGGATCAACTCATCCACATCACAGGAGTGTACCTGACACGCCTGTTCCAGCGTTTCCCTTGGGGACATGTGACAGGACACACAATGCATGCCCATTTCATTAAAGCATTTCTCCGCTGAAGGATATACCTGCAGCACCGCTCCGATCAGGGAATATTTTGTAATAACCATAAGTAACTCCATTCTGCCGCTGCCCGCGGCGCAATCTCCGAAAAATATCTGTATCCGTCAACATTTTTCTGCTGCATATAATTTTACAGATATGCAGCGAAAATATATGCTACTGCCACCAGTACGATCTGATAAATACAGAAACGGAATACTACCTGCGTATCAGACCATTCTTTGTTTTTGCGGACATGATCATGAAGTGGCGTCAACGTATTTTTCAAAATGCAGATCCCCAAAAATCTCTTCAAAAAGATCTTTACCAGTCCGATCCCTCCATCTATGATAACCACCAATGCAAGAATTATGTATGCAAAAGGATGGCCTGATTTCATGGCGATCACCGCCAGATAAAAGCCCAGTGCACGGGAACCGGCATCTCCCATCAACATAGAACTCGGTTTGGAGTTAAAGTACAGATACGCCAGAAGCACGCCCATAAACATCAGACTTGCGATCCCATACTGTCCCAGCTCTCTGGAAAAGATCACGGTAAAGCCGCCAAGCACTACCATACACAGGCTGGCGCAGAGTCCATCCACGCCGTCCGTACAGTTTGTCACATTGACCGATACCCACAGAAGCACAACGCCTAATATGAAATAGACAGGAACAGGGATAGAAATGCTGTTTCCAAATATCATAATGTCTGTGGAATTGTTCGAAACAAAGGTCCACATTGCCACGAGAGATAAGATCAGATCGATGGCACCCTTTTTATAGTCATTCCATGGCTTATCGGAAGCATCGTCCAGATAACCGCTAAGCATCATTGCAAAAAGAAGAATACAGTAGATCACATATTCTCTGGTGATCGGAAGAAACAACAGAGAACACACGATAAATGCACAGACAAAGGTAAGTCCCACTCCGCGGAGTTTTCCCTTGGAAAGCGCTCCGTTTACCGCAAATGCCCTTCCCTGATCCTTTGGCAGAAACGGAAACGGGAATTTAAGCATGAGAAAAGTCAGCAGAAACGATGCCAGCACTCCCAGCATAGCGATCTGATTGGTTGTAAATACATCTTTTAGTATATAATACATAATTTATCCTTTCCTCCGCTTGTCTATACAAGCAGACAGGCATGAAAGCGTTCTTCCATGCCCTTTGTATTTGTTTGATCATAAATGATGACAGTTATAAGATGCACGCCTGCTAAATTACTGCATGATCAGGGAAAATACACCCCAGATGCAGACTGCCATAACGACAATGATGATAAACGCAATGATTCGGTTCTTCCACGCAGCCTTTGTCTCCTGACGGACGATCTGCTTTTTGCACTGCTCGATCCGTTCCGCAGAATCCTTGTAATCCGCAAAGCGCTCCAGCTCCGATATCGCGGTGCGGTAATCCATCTTGGTCACCGCGGCATCACAAAGCTTCACTGCTGCCTGATACGCTTTTTCCCTGCCTTTTTTTTCATAAGCCTCTGCTTTTTTCCGGCAGTCTGCCGCCTGTTTTGCGCTGTCCTTATACGTGCTGATCCCGTCAAACAGGTCTGCCGCATCCAGCAATGTCCTGACTCCCTGCTCGTAACGCTCTACACACACAAGAGAATCTCTCAGCTCTGCGGCACTGCGATATTTTGCCTCCTCGCTGGTGAGCTCCTCCTCCTCAAAGGAATCCTCATCCGGCACGGCAATTCTATTCTTATCTTCCTCTGTCTCTTCAATGATTATCATATCATATACCGATCTTTCTGTTTCGATTTATATCCTTATAAAGTTACCTCCTTATAATAAGCAGAAAACCCCTGCTTGTCAACGCAGGGATCTTCATTGTATTTTATATCATTGTCACAGCAGATCTGCTTCTCCGGTGATCGTCCGGCATTTATCAACAATCCGGCGGACAATACCTCTTTGTCTGGCTTCCAGCCGTTTCACTTCTGCCCGCTGCAGCTCCAGCTCTTTTTTCATATCCAGCAGCGCCTTTCCAAAGAACAGTACCGTATCCTCATATTGAAGAGTATTGTCCCTCGTCCATTTCGGCAGCTCCCGCATCTTTTCCTCCTTTTCATCAAAAAGAGTGTCACACTCCATATATTCCCGGGCGATCCGGTGATTGATCTCCCGGAAGCTCTCCATATATTCCCGGCGGTCCTCCGGAGAAAACATAGAGCTTTCAAACTGCTTCTTTTCTTCTCTGGAACAATCTACTGCAATTTTTCCCAGCCACTTCTGTTCCTTTCCCCATTGCTCCGGCTCCTCCGAAAGAATCTGATTTAAGATCCGTTTGATCTCCGCATAATTATTGTTCAGACTGAGATTCACCTTTGTCTCCAGAGGTTGAAACAGCTCCGTATGCTCTATACCGATCAGATGCAGAAATTCAATGCACAGATCAAACTTTTCCTCCCGATAAGGCTGAACAATAATGTTTTCCCTCCCCATTTCTTCTGCCAGCTCTTCCAGATGTTTATAATAATTTAGTTCAATATATTTCGGCGTCCTTTTTACCATCTTTTTCCAGGTCCATGTCACGCCGCGTTTGCGGATCTGCTGCTTCCAGTAGGATTCCAGATAATAATCCTGACGTCGTAAATATACGATCAGCTTAAGATCTATATCTCTTTCTTTGCAAAATGTCCTTATCAATCGCAGACATTCCGGCTTATGAGGTTTATATGCATTCCAGATTGCTTCATCACTAAGGATCACTGTATCTGCTTTTTCAAAGGTCTTTTCCAGCAACTCCAGGGATTTTTTGTTCATATTTTTCGTCTGAACCGGATCCTCCCGTCCCTGTTCATCCGTAAGCTTTCCGATCAGAAAATGGGCGTTGCGTCCTGGCGAGATCAAAGGATACCTTCCCGGCATAATGGGATATGCGGCTCCGTACCGTGCCAATGCTTCCTCGTTTTGCATCAGAAACACCTGCAGTGAACTTGTTCCTGTCTTTGGCATACCAATATGCAGATATAATTTTTTTGTTTGATCCATTGCTGTGCACTCCTCTTCTTTTGTGTCATTGGATTAATCTTATCTGCCAAAAATGGCACAAATATTGGAAATTTGTGGCAATTTTATGACATTTTACGTATGATTTTCTCCATATCCACCATACTATTTTTAGATTAAAATAATGAAAATCTGGATGGTGGATATATGAATATATTTTTTTCCGCATTTCAACAAATGCTTTTTATGTTTTTGTTTATGATCTTGGGCTATGTGCTGCGAAAAAAGAAATGGATCCCTGACAATTCCAGCTCTGTTTTATCCAAGCTGGAAAATCTGATATTTATGCCATGTCTTGTATTGAACACATTTATGACCCGGTGTACAGTAGAAAATCTCACGGAAAAAATGTCCTTTATTTTATACAGCATTGCTTCCCTGGTCATCGCTCTGGCACTTGCCGTGCTGTTGACGCCGTTTTTTGCACAAAAAAAAGAGGAGAACGGAATTTACCGCTACTCCTTTATGGTTGCCAATATCGCCTTTATGGGAAATGCTGTGGTGGAAGGGATCTTCGGAGATGATGTGCTCTTTGACTATCTGATGTTTACTCTGCCGATCAATCTGTTCTTAAACAGCGTCGGCATCTCATGGCTGATGCCTGATAATGGCAGTCTGTCCCGTTGGCAGAAATGGCTTGGTCCCATTAACCTCGCCTCGATCCTCGGGGTTTTCCTCGGCATCACCGGCATTACCCTGCCTCCGCCTTTCCCCGCTGCCATCGCCTCCGGAAGCAGCTGTATGGCACCGATCGCCATGATCCTCACGGGCTTTATCATCGGCAGCTATCCTCTGGGCAGACTGCTCTCTGCCGGAAAGATCTATGTAGTCGCTCTGTACCGGCTGCTTTTTATGCCGTTGCTCTTTGCCCTGCTCGCCAGGCTGATCCGGCTGTCCCCTGATATCCGTCATGTCCTGATATGCGCATATGCCATGCCTCTGGGACTAAATACTATCGTAATCCCGGCAGCCTATGACAGCGATACCACCATCGGTGCATCTATGGCCCTGATCTCCAATATCCTCGCCCTTGTCACGATCCCTGTTGTATTTTCCCTGTTTTTGTAGGCTTCTAAATCCGCACTATTTGTCCTTATTAAAGAAACGCATCTCCGACTTCTGCTCTGCATACTGCTTTGCTACGATCTGCAGTCCCTGCAGTCTGTGGCACTCCGGACACAGTGTACCAAAATCGATAGGCTTGCCGCATATCTGGCAGTGAACAGCTGAGACCGTCTGTCCGGCATCTCCCTTGTACTGTATCCTCCCCTCCCGAATCCACTTTCTCACCTTGGATACCGGAATATCAAAATGCTCTGCTACATCCAGTTCTTTAACGTCATTCTCTCTGATAAAATCCTTTACCTCCGCAAAGAGATTTGTTTCCTTGCAGGTCGGACAAATATCATCCTCATCATAAACATCCGGAAGGACCCGGCCACACTGCGTACATCGAGGCGCCTCTTCAAACAGCTCTCTTGATCTTGCAATCATGGGAGCACCTCCTTTTCTATAAAATAAATCACTTATACTAAATATACCGCATATACCGTTTCTCTGCAAGAATGAGTTTTGACCTGCTGCCACAAATTCGATCCCGATCATTCCCGGCTATACTGCAGGGAGGTCTCTTCTCCGGACGACAGACTGTACTGGTAGGTTCCCTTGACCGCCACATCGTCCTTGGCGCTTGCGGCAAAATTGATCTTCAATACATCATCCTGATCGATCTCCATCAGAGAATACACGACAGCTCCATCCTTTTCAAATGACACATCCTTTGATGCGCCATATTTTTTGAAAATATTCTGTAATGCTTCATTACCGCTTTGCGGTCGATAACAAAGTCTCCCATTTTCAATATCATACAATGAAAAGGTTCTTCCCGCTGTTCCATTATAAGTCAACAAAGCATATTTTTTCTGATCATTATCCGATGGTGCCCACTGCAGATCCAGATAATACCCCTCAACATCCGTCATGGTTTTTGTCCCCGTCCGCCGGTCCAGCCCATCCGGATTGATCTTCACTTTTTCAATGGCGAGTCCGCCGTTATCCTGCGTGCTGACGGCGACATTCATAACCTCTTTCCCCTTGTCATTTTTGAGGGAATAATACTTGGGGGTATCCTGCGTCTCCGCACTCTTCCGGCTTCGTCGTTTCTCAAGCTCCTCCTCCGTCATTTCCTGCTGTTCATATCTTCCTTTTGCAGTATCCCAGACATAATATGTCGTTTCATCCTCCTCTGTCACTGTGATCACGCCTCCTGCCCCCTGCACATAGGACAACACCATAGAGCCCTCCTGCAGCGACGTAACCTGATCCAGATAGATTGCCGGACTCACAACCGACAGAGAATCCTTCTCTATATTGATAATATAGTAGTTATATTTCTTTTCCGCATCTTTTCCGGCCCTTTGTCCCACGGCAATCTCCATCGTACCGTCCTCATTATAGTCTGCCGTTTTCAGCGATACATTCTCCTGAAATTGCTGCGTATCCGTATCGGTAAAAACCTTTGTAAGGGAAAGCTCCGTCAGTTCCTTTCCCTGCTCATCCTTTAACCGGAGCGCCCCCTCTCCCCGATATCCTTTTCCTTTTTGAAAGGTCCCCTTTGTCATCACCAGTTCCAGACGAACAGCACTTCCACTGGAAACCTGAGTATCACAGCCGGCAATGACATGGTTTGTTATGGTTTTTGCCCGGCTGCTGTCAAAAAGCTTATCCTGATCCGTTCCGGCTCCCTTATTTCCCTGAAATGCAGACAGAGCAAACGCCCAAAAGACCAATAATGTCACCACAAATGATGCGAGCCCCGACTGCCATAACGGCTTTTTCCTGATATACAAGAGATTGCCCGCTCTCCGGAACAAATCCCCCTCATAACCGGTCACAAGTGACGGCGATATTTTACGTTCCTTATCCTGCTTCATATTGGCAAGCACCTGTGCACATTGCGCCGGCTCCATGCCTGTTTTTTTCACAAAAGCTGCATCGCAGGCCGTATTCTGATCACGCCAGAGCAGATAATATGCAAGCCACAATGCAGGATTCCACCAATGAATACAACATACCAGAAATGCAAGCCCCCTCCACAGATCATCTCCCCTCCGTCTGCGCAGTGCTTCATAGGCAACGACGTCCTTCATCTCCCGCGCCAGAAGTCCTTCCGGAAGATATACTCTGCTGTTTACGAGGCCGCACCTGACAGGAAAGACAGTCATTGGCGACTCATATATCCGGTCAAACAGGCACCGGGAATTTTGCTTCAACTTTCTCCTCAGCCGCAGCTGCTTCCACATCACTCCCATGAGCAAAAGCAGCATCCCCCCAAGCCATATGAGCACACAGATCCGATATGCTCTACCGGCACATATCGCCCCCTCAAACACATATCTCCACCCGGTCAAAAGACCTTTATCCGGCGAAATCTGAAGTCCCAGAGACCGAAGCAGTGTATGAAACCGGCGGTTCCACGGATCATATATACACACAGGGCTGCTCATCCCCAGAGGACAAACCGCCCGCAAAAACAGGATCCACCACAACACCAGCGTAAGTCCCTTAGAGAGATTGCGAAAAAGGAAACGTAAAAACAGGATCCCCAGAAGCAGCACAAGCGCCATACAGCTCATGGAGAATACCGTATAAAACAGTCGATATAATATATCCATAATCATTGTACATTCCTCCCTTCGTCTGCAACCTCCGGACCACAGGCATAATATTGTAACCCGGACCACAACCGCTTTATTACACAACAAAAACTATCATAACATATCTCTGTGTGATATGAAATACTCAAAGGGCCGGGGACAATGATTGCTTTTTCCTCTCTTTTGGGTATAATTAGAACTAATCGTTAATTTATCAAGGAAAGGATGGCATCATTATGAAAGATGGATTTATCAAGGTTGCTGCCGTTACACCGGACATCGAAGTGGGAAATACCGCTTACAACACCGAACAGATCCTTCAGTGCATGGAACGTGCAGAAAAGGAATGTGCAAAGGTTTTGGTTTTTCCGGAGCTTTGTATCTCGGGATATACCTGCAATGACCTCTTTTTACAAAACATCCTTCTGGATGGCTGTCTGGAAGGCCTGGAGCAGATCCGTTCAGCCTCCGGTACCGTAGATATGCTGGTCGTTGTGGGACTTCCTTTCCTGTACAATGCGCGCTTATACAATGTTGCTGCTGTCATTTATCACGGAGAGGTTCTGGGGCTTGTGCCGAAGCAGCACATTCCAAATTATTCCGAGTTCTATGAGGCCAGACATTTTGCACCGGCACCTGCCGAAAATGAATTTGTCGATATTCCGGCTCTGGGCAACCATGGAAAACAGATTCCTTTTGGGGCAAAGCTCCTGTTTGCCGCAGATAATCTGCTGGATTTCGTACTTGGCATTGATATCTGTGAGGATCTCTGGATGCCAATCCCACCATCCTGTCATCATGCCATGGCATCCGCTACGGTGATTGCAAATCTTTCCGCCAGCGATGAGACCACAGGCAAGGAAATTTACCGTCGTGAGCTGGTCAGCAACCAGTCCGCACGTCTGATCTGCGGATACATTTACGCTGATGCCGGAGAGGGGGAATCTTCCACCGATCTGGTCTTTGCCGGACACAACCTGATTGCAGAAAATGGCAGCATCCTCTCCCAGTCCGAGCGCTTTCATAATGAAATGACCGTGTCTGAGCTGGATCTGGGACGTCTGGTCAGTGAACGCCGCCGCATGGGTACTTTTGAGATCACCCCGCCTGCACAGGCCGGTTACAGGGTATGCCACTTCTCCTTCCGGGATATCACAGAGACGAAGCTGACACGTTTCTACTCCCGTACTCCGTTTGTGCCAAGTGCCAAAGCGGACCGCGACCGCCGTTGCAACGAAATCTTTAATATCCAGGCAACGGGACTCAAAAAACGTCTGGCACATACCCACTGTAAGAGTGCCGTCATCGGTATCTCCGGCGGACTTGACTCTACACTGGCACTTCTTGTCACCGCACGGGCATTTGACCTGCTTGGTCTGGATCGTTCCGGCATCAAAGCCATCACCATGCCATGCTTTGGAACCACGGACCGTACCATGAGAAATGCCTGCACACTGACACAAAAACTTGGAGCCTCCCTGCAGGAGATCCCGATCCACGAAGCTGTGAATCTGCATTTTCGTGATATTGGCCATGATCCCGAGGTACATGACGTCACCTACGAGAACTCCCAGGCACGCCAGCGTACATTGATCCTGATGAATGTTGCCAATCAGGAAAACGGTATGGTGATCGGTACCGGAGATATGTCTGAACTGGCTCTGGGCTGGGCCACCTACAACGGCGACCATATGTCAATGTACGGTGTCAACTGTTCCATCCCAAAAATGCTGGTACGTTATCTTGTTCTCTATTATGCCGAAACCACGGAGGACGAGGAGCTGCGTACAGTTCTTCTTGACATTCTGGATACCCCGGTAAGCCCGGAGCTCCTCCCGCCAAAGGATGGAGAGATCTCCCAGAAAACAGAGGATCTGGTGGGACCATATGAGTTGCATGATTTTTATCTGTATTATATGATGCGTTTTGGATACACCCCATCCAAGATCTATCGTCTTGCCTGCTATACCTTTGAAGACGCTTATGACAAGGACACGATCTATAAATGGCTCCGCACCTTCTACTGGAGATTTTTTGCCCAGCAGTTTAAGCGTTCCTGTCTGCCGGATGGACCGAAAGTCGGAAGTGTAGCACTTTCCCCACGAGGCGACTGGCGTATGCCTAGTGATGCTTCCGTGGCAATGTGGATGCGGGATCTGGATCAGATCAAAAAATAAGCAATTAATGTGATAAAAAATATATAATGAAATATATTCTAAATAAAACGTGTAAGATCACTTAGGATCACGTACACAGAAACGAGGACTCAAATGGATAAAATTATTGAAAATAACGTAAATAACATTGTCGATACTATTTTAAAGGATTATACCCATGATCGCTCCATCGACAAAATGAAGCTATTCACCCAGCCGGATCGCTTTGTGATCATCAAGATCATTGACAATCTGATGAAGATTATGTATCCGGGATATTTCCGGGATACCTCCCACAAAATATATATCATGGAAAACAGCACCCGGGTTCTGATCGAAGATACCCTGTTTCGTCTGAATAAACAGATCGAGCTGGCATTGAAATATTCTCCGGACTACGAAAATGCCGATGACTGCGAGCTTCATGTGGAGGCCCAGCGTCTCACCGTGGCATTTTTCCACACATTACCAAAGGTACGTGCTCTTCTGGAAACCGATCTGCAGGCTGCCTTTGACGGCGATCCGGCTGCCTACTCCAAGGAGGAGGTTATTCTTTCTTATCCGGGACTTCAGGCGATCACGATCAACCGTCTCGCCCATGAGCTGTTCCTGTTACATGTGCCTCTGATTCCGCGTATCATGACAGAATATGCTCACAGCACCACCGGTATTGATATCCATCCCGGTGCCACCATCGGCGAATACTTCTTTATTGACCACGGAACCGGCATCGTTGTCGGAGAGACTACAACCATCGGAAAGAATGTTAAAATTTATCAGGGTGTTACGCTTGGTGCACTCTCTACCCGCGGTGGCCAGAAACTTCAGGGCAAGAAACGTCATCCTACGATCGGTGACAACGTCACCATCTACGCCGGTGCTTCCATTCTGGGCGGAGACAGTATCATCGGAGAAAACTGCGTGATCGGAAGTAATGTATTTATCACTACCTCCATTCCGGCAGGCACAAAGGTAAATATCAAGAATCAGGAGTTAAAATATCATCAAGGACAGAAAACAGTCAATGAACCTGTAGATCCGGATGAAACCTGGTTTTATATTATTTAATATAGTTACAAGCATTTTCCTATACCTTAAAAAGCATCCCATATTCCGGCTCCGGATATGGGATGCTTTTATTTTCCTTACGGGAAACTTCTTATTTTGTTTTGAAAACACCTCATTTTCTATTGGACTCCACAAAAATTATTGTTACTTTTCCGTCAGGTATAAATAATATATCCCATTCTTTTGTTCCACCTTTATTTCCCCTTTTATCTTTTCTCCCGTTTTGTTATTTTCTTTGGTGACAGAGATAGACGGCGATACTGTTTTGTCCACTATATCTGTAACCCGGAGAGAACAGCCAATCTGTGTACCGGAGGCACAGGTTACCTTTGATTTCCTGTTCCCCTGTAAAATAATCTTATTCTTTACTTTATAATTCTCTGCTATCAGCTCCATAGATACTCCGAAGGCCTTTAATGTATAGCTGATCCGATCGTCTGTTTCCCCAAACTGTAATGTAAAATGTACTCTTTTATCCTCCCCTTCGCCCGTAATGTTGGTATGAAGAAGTTGTCTCTCTCCTGCCAAAAGCGGTTCTCCATTGTGCTCGGTTTCCCCTGTGGCAGAATTGCTGTCTGACTTTGCAGATCCGGCAGCATCCGAATCATTATCCGCTGTATTGTTTCCCGACACCGAAGCTGCCCCCTCATCTTTTGTCTTCCTCCGGCTTTCTTTTTGACTATATGTGTCGCTCTCTTTTTTCACATCTGCATTTTCTGAGCTTTTATCCTGATTATCAGAATATTCATATCCTGCTGCATCCCCACCCATTTCAGATGGCATGCACCAGATATCCAGCTCCGCCTGTGACGCATCCTTTGTCTGATCTATTCCCTTTAATGCGGCCTTTTCTTCTGTTTTATCTATATCCGCTGTCCGCCTTTGTAAAAATGCATGATCACTTCCATGCAACACAACTATACATATAACCGCCGCTGCTGCCAGACCGCTGAAAACCTCTATGCGATGTCTTCGTTTCCTTTTCTGTTTCCTCTTTATCCCTTCAAAATCCAGAGCATCACAGATCATCTGCTCCGGCAATTCTCCAATGGCATCTGCAATCTGCTCTACCCTTTTGTTTGTATCTTGTTTTTTCACAGATAAACCGCCTCCTTCTCCAGCCAGCCCTTCAGATCCTTACGCATCCGGCTGAGTGTTGATCTCACAGTCCCCTCTCTCATTCCAAGCTTCTCTGCAATCTCCTTTGTGGGCATCATATAAAAATATCTCTGCAGAAAGATCGCCCGGTTTCTCTCCGACTGTCGGTTCAAGAATTTCGCAATGCTTGCCGACAATTCCTTAAGCTCTATCTGCTCCTCCACTGTCCTTCCATCGGTAACGCAATCCTGTAATTCTTCCAGAGCAATATCCACACTGTTTCCCCCTCTTCGTTTTGTATGCATATGTCTGTATCTGTTTAAAGACAGATTTCGAATGATCTTCGCCAAAAATCCGGGCAATACTGCCGGTCGTTTCGGAGGGATGGCATTCCACGTCTGAAGCCATGTATCATTGACACATTCCCTGGCATCCTCCTCAACCTTTACCACCCCGGCCTGTCTTGCCTTACTCACATAGAGATCCGGCACAGATGTTTCTTTATCCTTATTCTTCCATATGCGTCCAAAGTCTGCTTTTTCCACCCGAAACGCATCCTTGATCCCCATTTTCTGCAGCATTGGGATAATATCCATATCTGACTGAAATTGAAGCTTTGGTAACGACAGCTTTACAAGCCCCTGCTTCCACTTTGAGCATTCCGGATCACACAGCTCTATGATCTCTTTTATATTCTCTGCGCTGCTCATCTGGTCAAAAGATACTCCTTTCCCCGGAAGCACCAGCGTCATCCGTGTATTCTTCATAGGGATAGATACGGCTTGAAATCGTTTGTTTTCCATACATAAACCATTCCAGGAGGTATTCATAAAATCACAGGTCACCTTATCCAGCTTTTCCTCCTCCGTGGTATTTCCACAGGTATAATAATTGCGTCCGTAAAATGTATCCTTGCGGGTGTCCTTCCGGTCAAATATTGGTTCCTCCCATTCATCCTTAAAATTTACAGCAGATAGAAGCATCATTGCCATATCCGACTCTGTTTTTATATTGGAAGAAATCTCCTTGCAAAGTTTCCCTCCCGTCTGATGATCCAGCCACTTCTGTATCTTTTCATCAAAAGCCGGATCTCCCATTCTGCCGGAATCGCATTGTGCATTATAATTATTCTTCAAAATATCCTTTACGCTGTCAGAAAAATCGTACCGGTCACTAAACCAGACTGAATTTCCAAAGGAACAGACGCCGGAGTCCGCTTTGCCATACAGCCACTGTGATGTCTGCCGGATCATAGTCTGCCGTCCGTCCCCTTTGTCCTTTTGCTCCTCAACAGAAACACACATATGATTCTTGACCGATGTCTCTTCATCCAGACCGCTCAGTCCATCCTGCAGCTGCTGCCTCGTCTCTCCATCACTCATCTCCGACAACATTCCCAATGCCATATAAAGATTCACCGGGGAATATAATACCGCCCCCTGCCGGGGATTTTCTCCCCAGTTCAACTGTAAAAATTTTGAGATTGATGCCTCGCAGTACGCCTGATAATGATTTTTAAAATCGGATTCGGTGATTTCATCTTCATCATTTACACTGATGTCTGTCCCGCATTCACTCCCGGCA
>CADAKW010000041.1 GCA_902788645.1 uncultured Lachnospiraceae bacterium | reverse complement strand
CCAATGGTATTACGTTTATTGACACAGGTCTCCATGGAGATGGCATCGTAGATATCCTCCTCAAAAACAGGACTGATGGCCTTGTACTCCTCCAGACTCATCTCGCCCAGAGAGATGCCCTTGTCGATGCAGTAGAGTACGAGCTGGCCGATAATGCCATGGGCATCACGGAATGGAACGCCGTGGTTTACAAGATAATCTGCAGCGTCGGTGGCATTGGTAAAGCCGCCCTCTGCACTGGCACGCATACGATCCTTGCGGAAGGTCATAGTATCCAGCATACCATGGAACAGAACGATACAGCCCTTGGTGGTATCGATAGCATCAAAGACAAACTCCTTATCCTCCTGCATATCTTTGTTGTATGCCAGAGGAAGACTCTTCATGGTAGTCAGCAGAGACATCAGGGCACCGTAGACACGACCGGTCTTACCGCGGACAAGCTCAGCGATATCCGGATTTTTCTTTTGTGGCATGATGCTGCTGCCGGTAGAGTAGGAATCATCAATATCCACAAACTGATACTCGTTGGTATTCCATGTGATGATCTCCTCGCAGAAACGGGAAAGATGCATCATGATAATGGACATATCATTTAAAAACTCGATCAGATAATCACGGTCAGAAACGGAATCCATACTGTTTAAGGTTGGTCCGGTAAAGCCAAGAAGTCTGGCGGTTTCTTCTCTGTCCAGCGGATATGTGGTACCTGCGAGGGCACCGGAACCGAGAGGGCAGTAGTTCATACGCTTTAAGGTGTCAGAGAGACGGGAACGGTCGCGCTTGAACATCTCAAAATAGGCGCCCATATGATGCGCAAGGGTGATAGGCTGTGCCTTCTGCAAATGGGTAAAGCCCGGCATGATCGTGTGAAGGTTCTCCTTCATGATACGGAGGATGCTGTCAAGCAGACTCTTAAGGAGATCGTTCATTTCCTCAATCTCATGGCGTGTGTAAAGCTTCATATCCAGTGCAACCTGGTCATTACGGCTGCGGCCGGTATGAAGACGCTTTCCGGCATCACCAATGCGCTCGATCAGATGTGCCTCCACAAAGCTGTGGATATCCTCATGCTCTGCAGTAAAGGCAAGAGTACCGTTGTCAATGTCCTGACGGATGCTCTCCAGTCCTTTGATAATGCTTTCTTTATCCTCATCTGATAAGATCCCCTGTTTGGCAAGCATGGTTACATGGGCAATACTCCCCTCGATATCTTCCTTGTAAAATTTCTGGTCAAAGGAAAGAGATGCGTTAAAATTGTGTACAAGCTGATTTGTTTCCTTGGTAAAACGTCCGCCCCAAAGCTTCATAATTTCCTCATTTCTGTACTGCGGGTATTTTATTCTATGATATGTTCATGACAGGCAGCACGCTGTCAGGATCATTGGCTGTAAACTGGCAAAAACAAACCGAAATGGAGATCCATTTCGGTTTGACATTGTTTCCATCACGGAAAAGACCGTATCAGCGGATTAATTCTCTGCCTCCGGCTTGCTGTCGGAAAACTCGATATAATCGTCATCGAAATCATCCTCATAATCATCATCGAAGTCATCGAGATAATCCGGTGTAAAATAACGGTAAACAGCATATGCGATCGCTGCAACGGTAGCAACGGCACCAACGATGGCAAGTGCAACCAGAATGCCGTTTTTGTTTTTCTCCTCTAATTCCTTTTTGTGAAGGAGTTCATTGATACGTGCAGTGTTTAAAAGTTCTTCCAGTTTTGAATTATTATTCATCATACAATACCTCCAATCCAGCTAAATATTATCATAAGTATATCATACCTTTTTTAGCTTTGCAAATGAAGATAGCATTTTTCGAGTGTTACCATTGTCGAAGGCTACGGTTACTTCAAAATCGGAACCACTCGGTTTGATGACCTGTACTACGCCCTCACCAAAGCGCATATGGCGGACACGGTCTCCCTCGGAATAGCTGAGGGTGGCAGGAGAGGCAGAGGCTTCTGCTGCCGGTGCCTTTGCCTTTGGGGCTGTATAGGAGCTGCCGAAGCCCTTGGAGATCATAGGATTGCCGGCCAGAAGGTCCAGACCGCTTTTGCCGCGGGTATGGCCGGACTGCTTGACGCGCTGCTCCGCGGCAGGATTCCAGGTGCCGGTACCGTAGGACCTGCCGGCAGAACCGTTATTGTAGGATCTTCCGGTAGAGTTGTTGCTGCCGGCTCTGCCGGAGAAGCCATTGCTATTGCCAGCGTTTCCAAAGCTGCTGCGGCTGCCCTGGCTGCTTCCAAAGGTGATGCCCCCCGGCTGGTGTTTTAAAAACTCAGCGGCACTGACTCCGCCGGAAGAAGCCGTAGAAGAGCCGCTGCCGGCATGGATCAGATAACGTGGGATCTCGCTGATAAAGCGGGAAGGCCGGTTAAACTGATGCTCTCCGTTGCGGAAACGGCTTCTGGCGCAGCTTAAGGAAAGCTTTTTCATGGCTCTGGTAATGCCTACATAGCAAAGACGGCGTTCCTCCTCCATTTCCTCGGCGGCCTGTTCCGGATCCTCACCGTAAACTGCCATGGCTCCGGGAAAGATCCCGTCCTCCATGCCCACCAGATAGACATAGGGAAACTCCAGCCCCTTGGCACTGTGAAGTGTCATAAGTAAAACGATATCAGTGCTGTCATCCACATTGTCAATATCTGCCACAAGGGCAACCTCCTCCAGAAATCCTCCCAGAGTAGCACCGTCTTCCTCATGATCCTCCTCATAGGATGCGGCTTTATTGATCAGCTCTTCGATATTTTCCAGACGTGCCTGGGATTCCTCAGTGTCATCATCCAGAAGCATTGCCTCATATCCGGTCTGTTCCACCACGTCACGGACAAGCTGTTCGATGGAGTAGTCCGGATCCTCCAGACTGGTACGGAAGGATTCGATAAGTCCCACGAAGCTTCCAAGCTTTGCAGCACTCCGACCGATATTTTCGATATATTCATAGTCCCGCAGAGCATTATAAAAGCTGGTGCCATGAATGATCGCATAATTGCTGACACGGTCGATGGTGGTCAGGCCGATCCCTCGTTTCGGAACATTGATGATCCTTTTGGCTGAGATATCATCCATGCCGTTTTCAATAGTGCGCAGATAGGCGAGGATGTCCTTGATCTCTTTGCGCTGGTAGAAGTTGACGGCACCGACGATGCGGTATGGGATATTGTAATTGATCAGCTTCTCCTCAAAGACACGGGACTGGGCGTTGGTACGGTACAGTACGGCAAAATCCTTATAAGAAGCCTCTCCGCTTTCTACGGCGCGGGCAATGGCAGAGGAGACTGCTTCGGCTTCTTCATACTCATTCTCAAACTGGGAATAGTAGATGGAATCACCCTTGTCCTTTCTGGTCCAGAGGGCCTTTTCCTTACGTTTTGTATTGTTGTGGATCACAGCGTTGGCTGCATCCAGAATATTCTGGGTGGAGCGGTAGTTTTCCTCCAGACGGATCACCCGGGTATCCGGATATTCCTGCTCAAAGTTGAGAATATTCATAATATTGGCACCACGAAATTTGTAGATGGACTGGTCGTCGTCACCTACAACGCAGAGATTGTGCTCGACACCTCCGTCATCAGCAGGGGTGCTTGCCATGAGACTGATCAGCTTAAACTGTGCCGTATTGGTATCCTGATACTCGTCTACCATAATGTAACGGAAGCGGTTCTGGTAATAAGACAGAATATCTTTATTTTCCTGAAACATCTGGATGGTCTTGCAGATCAGATCATCAAAATCCAGAGCATTGGCATCCCGGAGACGTTTTTCATACTCCTGGTAGACACGGGCATAGATTTCCCTCATTTTGTCACCCTGAGCCCGCTGGGCATATTCCTCCGGACCGATCAGCTCGTCTTTTGCATTGGAGATTACGTTCAGGAAAGCACGCTCCTTGTATTTTTTGGGATCCAGATCAAGGAATTTGATGATCTCACGCATCAGAGCCCGCTGGTCATCGGCATCATAGATCGTAAAGCTTCGTTTATATCCCAGAACCTCGATATAGCGGCGAAGGATCCGGACACAGGTAGAATGGAAGGTGCTGACCCAGATGTTTTCAGAGCCGTAGCCCACGATCTGATCCACACGTTCCCTCATTTCTCCGGCGGCCTTGTTGGTGAAGGTCAGTGCCAGAATATGATAGGGATTGACATCATAATAATCGATCAGATAAGCAATGCGGTGGGTGAGGACTCGCGTCTTGCCGGAGCCGGCACCTGCAAGGATCAGAAGTGGTCCCTTGAAATGCTTAACCGCTTCTTCCTGCTGGGGATTTAACCCGTCTAATATATTTTCCAACATAAATAAAAGGTCCTTTCTATGTATAGATGTACAAGCTTCAACATGGTTTGTAAGTGGCAGTGTTATTTCCGGTCAGAAGGCTCAGATGGGAATAACCGGTCACGATATTCCTTTGCTGTGGCAAAGAAATTCCGGATATCCGTTTCATTGCCCTGTTCAATGGCATGTTCCATATTGCCCAGCAGATCACGGTATTCCTGCAAAAATTCAAGGATTGCATCTTTATTTGCAAGGCAGATGCTTGTCCACATTTCCGGAGAGGAAGAGGAGATTCTTGTAATATCCCGGAAACCGCCTGCAGCAAGAAGCTGGTACATTCCCTTGTCGTCCCGTGCCCGTACGGCATTTACCAGAGCGGCGGAAATAATATGGGGAGCATGGCTGATACCGGCAGTGGCTTCATCATGTTCTGTTACATCAATGGTCACACAGCGGGATCCGGTCACATCTCGGACAAATTCCTGCATCCACCGGATACTTTCCTCGGGTACCAGGCTGGTTGGCGTCAATATATAGTAGCAGTCCTTCAGAAGAGAAGCGAAGGAGTATTCATAACCGATATGCTCGGTACCCGCCATGGGATGACCGCCAATAAAGCAATGATCCAGCCCCTCCTGATGAACGGCATCATAGATCTCACCTTTGACACTGCCCACATCTGTCAGGATACAGTCTTTTCGGAGATATGGCTTAAGCTTTTTCAGGTATGCCACATTGGTGCGGACCGGGGTGCAGAGAAAGATCACATCCCAGTCACGCACCTCTGAAATATCTGTGGTGATATCGGAGAGGATGCCGTCGGCTAAAGCCATTTCCAGGCGGGGATGCTTTTTTGTTTCATAGTAGTTATATGCAGATATACGGGCGTCGGGAAGTTCCTGACGGATACAGCGCGCCACGGAGCCGCCGATCAGTCCCAGACCAATGAAGCCAAAATGTTTTCTTGTATGTAACAGATCCATAAGTTATCAGTACCTTTCTGTTGTGATGTATGTCGTGTATCAGGTAAAATATGTATGGTGAACACCTGTACGGTGTAAACATTCAAATTATATTCTAATCGACAGAATTTAGGGTGTCAACTTGATAATTTCAATCGATGGGGTTATAATGGAAAAACATTTGATTAATGAAATGAAATGATTCGCTTCAAAATGGAGGAGCACGAATGAAGAAGGGTATCAATCGGGTTACAATTGGGATAAAAGCACTGGTCGGAGTCATCGGCGGATATTTGGGGGTTATCTCTACAATTTTAGGAACTATGCTGGGAATACTGGCTTCTATTTTGGTGGTATGCCTGATCGCAGGCATCTGTGTGTATGTTAAAGTTATTCCTATGTTTACTGAGGCAAGAGAGGTGGTTTTTGATAATCTTGTCAATATGACAGAGGAAGATTTTGTTATGAATGAGGATACCCAGGTATTCGATGACAAAGGGAAAAAGATCGGTTCGGTCAATGCGGGCAGATTTAAGTACACTAAGATCTCAAATATTTCTCCTTATATTTATAACGGATATATTGCAGTGGAGGATAAGCGTTTTAAAACACACGGAGGCGTTGATCTTCTGGCAACCATGCGTGCCAGTGTGGCATTATTGAAAAACAGGGGAGAGATCACCCAGGGAGGAAGTACCATTACACAGCAGGTGATCAAAAACAATCTGTTGTCACAGGAACAGACCTTTACCAGAAAAGTGGCGGAGATTTTGCTTGCCCCTACGGTAGAGCAGAAGTTTGGCAAGGATAAGATCATGGAGTTTTATTGTAACAGCAATTATTATGGTAACCGCTGTTATGGAGTTGCTTCCGCAAGCAAATATTACTTTGGAAAGAAACCTGCGGATCTGGAGCCGGCGGAGGCGGCAATGCTGATCGGTCTGTCCAATTCTCCGTCTGCCTATAATCCGGTGGCATATCCGAAAGCGGCGAAAAAAAAGAGAAATGAAGTACTCCTGAAGATGTATGAGGGAGGAGCTATTACCCGTAAGGAATATAATAAAGGGATCAAAACCAAATTAAATGTATTACAGCTAACAGAGAAGACATCAAATGAAAGCTATCTGCTCAGCTATGCAGTGCATTGTGCGGCATTGTCCCTGATGGAAAAGGAAAACTTTGAATTTAAATATACATTTAAAACGAAAAAAGAATATGAAAACTATCAGACAAAATATGCATCCGTATACAGTGCAAAATGTAATGATATCCGTTCCGGTGGTTACAAGCTTTATACATCATTAAATCAGAAAAAACAGAAAAAGCTTCAGTCGGCCATTGACAGCGGACTGGCATATAATGCGGAGAAAAATGCGGACAGCGGAAAATATGCGCTGCAGGGAGCAGCAGTCTGTGTGGATAACAATACCAATTACGTGGTAGCCATTGTAGGCGGACGTGGTACAAAAGATGCGTACAACAGGGCATACCTGTCTGCGCGCCAGTCAGGAAGCTCCATCAAGCCACTGATCGACTATGCTCCGGGATTTGAGTCCGGAAAGTTTTCTCCTTCTACGGTTGTGAATGATCATGCGATCCAAAACGGTCCGAAGAATTCCGGGGGAGGCTATCGGGGAAATGTGCATATCAGGGAGGCGGTGGCAAGGTCTATCAATACCATTGCGTGGCAGGTGCTGGAGGCGATCACTCCAGAGTATGGTCTGTCATTTCTGGACAAGATGCATTTTCATAATCTCAGTTATGTGGACAATGGCAATATGGCACTTTCTCTGGGAGGATTTACAGAGGGTGTCCGTGTGGTGGATATGGCTAAGGGATATACAACTCTGGCCAATAACGGAGAGTACAGCGACCGGACCTGTATCAAAAAGATCAGCCATGTATCTGATGGTGTGATCTACAAGGATGCGGAGGAAAAAACACAGGTTTATTCCAAGGGAGCAGCCTGGATGATGACAGATGTTCTGAAGGGAGTTTTTGACGAGAGCTACGGTACTGCCAGAGCATTAAAGCTGGATGGCGGACAGATCACGGCAGGAAAGACAGGTACCACAAACTCCAGCAAGGATGTGTGGTTCTGCGGTTATTCTGCTTATTACACCACGGTGGTCTGGTGCGGTTATGATACACCGAGAGCTATGCCGGGAACATACGGATCAACTCTTTCCGGTGCTATCTGGAAAAACTATATGAATCAGATCCATCAGAACCTGGCGCCAAAGGATTTTGAGAAACCGGATACAGTATGTCTGGCAAAATATGACAGCAAGGGACATATTATCGAGGGAACCGAGGTAACAGGTGAACGGAAGCGTAGCTATGGAATGGATTATTTTGCAACGGACATTTTGGAAGATACAACGGAGTATGTAGACAATGAAACAGACCAGTCAAAACAGAAGGAAGCTCTGAGAAAACTGGAGAAGTTTGAAAAGCTTACCATTACCGGTATGGCAGATTATTATACCTTTACGGAGACATACAATACCCTGAAGGATATGATCGCTGTGATAAAGGATGATGATGTCCGGAAGGAATACAGTACCAGATGCAAGGATAAATATGACAGTCTGAAGGATGAGTCCATAAAGTGGAAGGATGTTGTGAAGGCGTATGAGGAGCAGCGTTCCGAAGAAAACAGACGTCTGGCAGAGGAGGCATCAGAAAAAGCAAGACAGGAAAGAGAAGCACTGACTAAAAAAACAAGGATTGCTTTGGCTCAGACCAGATTAAAGAAACTGGAGGGATACACATACTGTCCATCCAATGCAAGTGAGCTGCTGGATAAAGCAGAACAGGCAGTGGAAGCCTGCAAGTCCTATGCTGAGTATAGCAGCCTTCATGGGGATTATATCCGTGACCGGAAGAAGCTGCTGGCTCTTCCTTCCCGGGAAACATATGATGCCAGTGCTCATGAAGATGCCGCATCGGGGACAAACAATGATAACGTGGATACGGAGTAGAAACATACAATGAGGCGAGGGAAAAAGCGTGGAAAAAAGAATGCAGGATTCGGTGATCGCAAAGCAGGAAAAAGCGGCGAGACAGCAGGAGCTGTTGGAAAAAAAGAGAAAAGCCCGGGCAGATTATAATATTTACGGAGGGCATTCCAATGAAGCAAAGGAAAGAAAGCATCAGGAACTGGTGCTGAAAAAACAAAAAAAACAGCAGGAAGTTCGTCGGGAAAAGCAGGAGAAAAAGAAAAAAATGCTTACCCGTTCTTTTCAGAAGGCAGTTGCTTTTGATGATGCCGAAGGAGTTTCTGTCAGCGAATGGTTTCTGAGCGTCTGCTGGATCAAGATACCTGTTGTGGGTTTTATCTATGTTCTGGTGCTTGCTTTGAGCAAAAAGACGCATCCGGCCAAGAAAAATTTTGCCAGAGGTTATCTGATCTATCGTTGTCTCGTACTGATCTTATCGGTCACTGTGTTGTATGTATTATATCAGGTGGGACTCAGTTTTATCGACGAGCTGCTTTCTTTTGTTAAGTGATAATAGTGCATGATGTCTGCATAGTATAGGGAGAGAGAAAAGATCGGATAAGGTGGTAACCGAAAGTGATGGAGACGGAGAAAAAAATGGCGGTGGATGAAAATGTATTGGCGGTGTACTGCAGAGTGTCCAAAGGAGACGGTTCACAGAGTAAAAGCATTGATAACCAGATCCTTTTAGCGAAGAACTGGATAGGAAGGGATGAAGCATCGGCGCATTGTGCACTGCGGATATTTGAAGATGATGGATATACAGGAACAAATATGAACCGGCCGGCGGTACAAAAAATGCTGGCCGGTATTTTTTTGGGAAAAATACAAGCTCTTGTGGTAAAGGATTTTTCCAGATTGTCCAGAAATCATCTGGTGCTGGCGGAGCTGTTGGAAACGGTATTTCCGAGGTACCCTGTCCGGGTGGTATCCATAGGGGATAACTATGACAGTGACTATGATCATCCGAATCTGGAAAACGGTATTAAAAATCTTTTTTATGAATATTACTGTAGGGATATTTCCAACAAGACCAAGAGGGCGTTACAGGCAAAGCGGCAAAAAGGCGGGGCGAGACCGGGAAAATGTCCTTATGGCTATGAGAAGGACTCCGGAGGAAAGCTTGTGGTAAAGCAGCGGGAGGCTGAGACGGTCTGCCGGATATACAGATTGTGCATCGGGGGAAGGAACTGCCCAAGGATTGCAGAGCTTCTTAATCAGGAGACAGATGACAGGAGGTGGAGCGCATCTGCTGTTTGGCAGATATTACATGATCCGGTGTACATGGGGGTCGATCCATGGCACAAAAGCGAGAGTCAATACAGAAACGGATTTGTCAGAGTCGGTATTCCAAGAGACATGTGGAGGATAAATGAAAACAGTCATCAGGCGATCATCAGCAGAAAAATGTATGAAGAGGCCGGAAAATGGTATCCGGAGAAGGAGAACGGCGGGGCGAAAAGAAGGGGGCGTCATTTGTATCACGGGCTGACAAAATGTGGAATCTGCGGAAAGGCATTGTGTCGGCACAGTAGTGACAGTAATTTGCTGATCTGCAAAAAAGATGCAAAAAAGATCAGGATTCCCATTGCCGGTCTGAGCAAAATGATCTGTGGGATTTTTGGTATTGAAAGCGAAAAATATTTGGAAATTTTTCTCAGGATCTTTATTCGCAGGATCATTGTCAGTAACGGAAATATAAGGATCCAGTTAAAAGTGATTGTTGAAAATGGGTTTATATTATGATATAATTCATGTTAATTGTAGATTCTAAGGATAATGGAAAATCTGTGTTCAGGTTTCCGTATCCGTGGATCACAAAATAAAATCAAAGGAGAGAGAAAATGAAGCATAAGAACATTGCAAAGCGCATGCTGGCATGTGGTCTTGCGGTAGCTATGGTTGTGACCGGCGGAAATTATTCTTCAGTGAATGTTTCTGCTGCGAAAAAGACCAAAAAAGCTACAAAGAAGGCAAAAGTCAAATTGTCTAAGAAAAAGGCCAGTATCACAGCAGGTGGGACAGTAACCTTAAAGGTGAAGAAAGCCAATAAAAAGGTTAAATGGTTCGTCAAGAACAAAAAAGTTGCTAAGATTAAATCAACAAGTGGCAAAAAGAAGGAAAACGCAGCAATCCAGGGACTGAAAAAAGGTTCCACAGTTGTTGTAGCAAAGGTTGGAAAGGTAAAACTGAAATGTAAGATCACAGTTAAGGCAAACAAGATCAAGTCTGTATCTGTTGATAAACTGGATTATTCTGCCCTGACAGTGAAGTTTAACAAGAAAACACCACTGAATGCCGGTGATGTTAAGGTAGCAGTAAAGGCATATAAGTCAGGTTCATACAATGAAAATCCTAAGGTGGAGGCACTTTCTACCAAGGATCAGAAGACATATCGTCTTTATCTGACTTCAGGGGCAGGTCTGAATGACTTTGTTCGAGTAACCGTTGGCAAGAATTCTTTAGAGGTACAGAATAAGCAGGCCTTTGGTGTGAAAAAGGATTCGGTTACAGTACTTCTTGAGAAGGACGTTGTCCTGAAAACAAGCCTGGATGACGCTTTTTATCAGCCGGTGGGATTTATCTCATATTCATTAAAGAAGGGAAGCAAGCTTCCAAAGGGTCTTTCTCTGGTGGGCAAGAGAGGTCTTCTGAAAGGTATTCCGACAGAGGCAGGTACCACAGAGACAACTCTGATCGGTAAGGATGAGGCTGGAAGAAAGGCAACCCTTAAGGTTATCTTTAAGGTGTATGATGAGACCACGATCGCAGCAGCGGATTCTACTGACAACAAGATCAAGCTGGATGATTATATGGTATCGTTAAACGCAAGCCGTCTGGCAACAGCGACTCCGTCTCCGGCACCAACAGCAACTCCGGAGTACACCTATGATCCGGATTTCCCAAGTGTTAATACTCCGGCAGCTGCCACAACAGCACCGACAGCTACTGTAAATCCAGAGGTTACACCGGATACCAACACAGTTTATACAAGTTATGTGATCGCACCAAAGGGTGGTTCCGGCAGTTACAAGTATGACCTGGTTCAGACCGGCACAGATGCAGGAGTGAAGCTTTCTACAGATGTAACAGATTCTAACAATCAGGTTACCAAGAAAGCAGCAGAGAGCACAAAGCTTTATATTCCTTATGGATTGGCAGCAGGAGATCATACATATTCTATCACCATTACGGATGCAGCAGATGCAACCCGTACAACAACCGCAACAGTTGTTGTAAAGGTAGTAGAGAACTTCAATGTCAGTGGTACCGTCAAGGATATGGCTGACAATCCGGTAGCAGGAAACGAGAGCCTGTATTTCTATCCGTCAGATGCCAAGAATGGCTCTGATTATGAGGTTGGTCGTACATTCCTGAAATATACAAAGAATGTTACGTCTTCTGACAGCTTTTCATACATCAATAAGATTTTGACGGGAGGAAATCATCAGGCAGATTATGACGCTGAGGATTATACGTACTTTACCTGTGCAAACGGAGATATGTACGAGCTTTATATTCATGGTGAGACTACCAAGGTAGGTCCGTTCCCTATGCCAACGATCCTCAGGGAGGCTCCGACAGCAACACCGGCTGCTCCGGCAGCAGCAACACCTGCACCAACATCTACTGCTTATGTTGTACCGGCTGTTGAGGCAGGTACATATGCAGCAGAAGTACCGGCTGGTACATATACTGTAAAGCTGATGGGTAACAATGGTGTGAAGTATGAGCTGAATGATAAGGTGACCGTAGCAGCTGATGCGATCGGTGCAGTAAATCTTACAATGCCGGTTCGCTTTGCAAACATCAAGGGTGTTGCCAAGTTTGCAAACGACAAGGCAGTGATGAATGATGAGGTTTACTTCGAGACAGAAAATAAGCAGTATGAGGGCTGGACATTATGTGCAGACACTGATTATCAGGGAGCTTTTACTGCATCACTTCCGGCAGGAACATACAAGATGTACTGGCGTGATGAGAACGACCAGAGACAGTATTTTGCAAACCCTATTAAAGTTGAGGAGGGTACCAATGCTGAGATCGGTGATCAGAAGCTGGCAGTATCCAGATTTGAGGTAACAGGAGCCTTCAGGACTCACAAGATCGATGCTGATCAGGGCACTGAGGTAGATCAGCTGACAGGCAATGAAACACTGATGTTCTACGATGCAAAGGGTAATGTGATCTATGCACGTACCAAGTATGAAAGAGATTATAATATCAATGAGCATAAGTATGTAGACGGAGTAAATCATGGAACATTTGGTCAGGTTCTTTTGGACAACGGAACATACACCGTTCGTTATAATGGAGACAGAGGATTGTCAACAATCGGTACCGTTACTGTTAATGGTGCAGATGTAAAGCAGGATTTTGTATATAATGAACTGGATGCCGGATTTACAGCAGAATATGCCAATGCAGCAGCATTAACACTGGAGCAGGAAGCAGTTTATGCATCTACCGGCAACAATGATCTACTGGTACGTTTTGCAATTCCGGAGACAGCTGACAAGACGTCGGTTCCATATGATGTATCCGTAGCTCTCAACGGAGACAATGAGATGCCTCGGGATATCGATATCTACAGGGAAATCTCTGATGGAACCAAGACATCATACAGTCGGGTTACGACTCTTGATAATGTCCGTGAGACGGTATATCTGTCCGCAGGCTCTTACATTATGAATGTGACACCTGCTACAAGTTACAAACAGTCCATTGGTAATGTAAATATTAAGGTTTCAAAGCATCTGCAGGGTTATGAGAAGAGTTCAACTGCATTGACTCTGGATGGTGCCGTTGCATCTATCGTTTGTGCAAAGAATGTACAGGATGAGGATCTCAGATATTGCGCATATGTTAAGATTCCGGTTGTAGAGGGTCAGTCATACGAGATCAATTATGCGGCTAAGACAGTTGGCGCAAAGGATCTGCGTGTTGAACGTGCAACATATGATCTCATCACAAATTACAGACATTACACCAAGACTACATCTTATTATGATGAAGACGATGATGAGGATGTTGTATATACAGATACGTCTTATGCAGACGGAGCAGGAAAGATCACTTTCCGTGCAACGGGCTCAGGTGATGTTTATCTGGCATTTAGAACAGATTCTACTCTGTACACAACAATTGATGTAAGTGCAGTAGTAAAGTAGTTTTATGGAATAGGAAAACAGGATTGTTTCAAAAATAATAAAGGAGATGAACCGATGAAATTAAATAATTTCGAAAAGCGCGCATTCGCCTTTGGTTTAGCTCTGAGCATGGTGGTATCTGGAAGCGGTGCTGATTTCAGCATCGTTACAGCTGCCAAGAAGCCAAAGCTTAGTAAAAGCAAACTGACGATTACTGCAGGAAAGACAGCTACCCTGACAGTAAAGAATGCCAAGAAAAAAGTAAAATGGTCGATCAGCAAAAAGAAGATTGCCAAGATTACCAATAAAAGTGGAAAGAAACAGGAGAAGGCAGAGATCAAGGGTCTGAAAAAGGGTAAGACCGTTGTCATTGCAAAGGTAGGAAAAAAGAAGATCAAATGTAAGCTTACCGTAAAGAAGCAGAAACCAAACTTTAAGTCTGTTTCTGTTGATGCTTTCGATACTTCATGCCTTGTTTTGAAGCTGAAGAAAAAGGATACTTCATTGAAGGTGACAGATCTTACCGTTACCAGAAGAGAGGAGTCAACGGGGGCATTCAACAATGCGATCAATGTTGAGAAGCTGATCAAGGTCAATGCAAAGCAGTATCGTGTATATCTGCAGGATTACGTTGAGAATGGTGCATATGTACAGATCACATCCGGTGTAAGTAAAGCAGAAACACAGTACAAGAAAACCTTTGAGGCAAGTGATGAGGAAGTTAACATTCTGCTGAAAAAGGGTGATACACTGGATCAGAGCATGGAGGATTACTTCTCAGGCGGTATTGGATCTGTTAAAATGAATATCACAAAGGGAAAACTTCCGGCTGGTTTAGCATTGGATAAGAAGCTTTACGCGATCAAGGGAATCCCGACGGAAACAGTTACCTCCCAGGTAACTGTTCAGGGTGTGGATGAGCTTGGAAGAAAGGCTGCTGTAAAGGTAAACTTCGGTGTTTATGATGAAACTGTTCTCGCCGTTGGCAATGACAGCGAAGAGATCGAGTGGGATCAGGATATTCAGGATAAGGCAGCAGCTCAGGTTGCAGCGAATGCAACAAAGCTTGACGCAGATAAGAGAGACGACAATCTTAGCTGCTATGTTGAGAATTATAAGATCGCTCCTCAGGGAGGTTCCGGTAACTATACATTCACACTGGATACACCGGACAATGCAGATGTAAGACTGAGTACTGACAAGGTATCAGATGATGCAGCCAAAACAGTTACAAAGCAGAGTGCATCCTTCACAAGACTGTGTATTCCATACTCTATCTCAGCCGGTACACATACCTACAAGGTAATCGCTACTGATGTTATGGATGCTAACCGTACCTGTACTGCAACGATCACAGTAAAGATCGTTCCTATGTACAATGTAAACGGTATCGTAAAGAGTACAAACGGACTTCCGGTTACCGGTTCTTATGTCCGTTTCATATCTGCATCTGGCAAAACAATGGGTGACAGCTATGCATGTTTCACTTCAACAGAGTACAATTACTCTGCTCGCGGAGGCGACGCAGAAGTAGGTGTTTACGATATGGAAGTACCGGCTGGTACATATATTGTAAAGGTGTATGGTGATGTTGCATACGAAATGACCAAGCAGATTAAGGTTACAAAGGCTGATAAGATGACAACCGTTACCATTCCGGAGCGTTTTTACGCAGTAAGCGGTAAGGCAACATATTCAAACAGCAGCAACAAGCTGGCCAACAGAACAATTTACTTCGAGAGCCAGAAGCAGCAGTATGAGTCAACGCAGGGTGATTTCAGCACCACAACAAATTCACGGGGAAGCTTTAATATCGCTCTTCCGGCCAATAGCTATGTTGCTTATATCGTTGATGAGAAGGGCAACAGAAAGTACTTTGGAAGCAAGATCACAGTTACCAACAAGGATATCTCTGTTGGAACCATCAAGGCAACACTGGCTCGTTACTCTGTAGAAGGTATCGTATTTAACGGAACTTCTGTAGACCAGCAGACACAGTTTGCTGACAAGATCAAGGATACAACCTTGTATTTCTACAATGACAAGGGAATCTGCGTTGCAAATCCAAGTGTTGATTCCGAAGGATATTACAAAGTATTCCTTCCGGGAGGCAGCACATATGTTGTAAAGGTAAAATTTGCCAATGCATTACGTACCCTTGGTACGGTAGCAGTTGCACAGGATAATCAGAAGGATGTAAATCTGACCTATACTGTTGCAACAGATATCACAGGCGCTGTTGCTTATGCGGCATCTCCTCTGGCACTGGAGTCAGTTCTGAACTCTATAGGAGGAAACGATGTAACCTGGAGTTTCACTCCGGCAGCAACAGGAAAGTATGACTTTAAGGTTTCCAATGCAGTGAACAAGGGATGTCAGGTGGCACTGTTCGATGCAAATATGCAGTACATTACCGGCACATCTTCCGATGCATCTGATGACGAGGAGGATCATGCAACAGTATATGCATATCTGAGAAATGTCACACTGGATGCCAATAAGACATATTATGTGAAGGTTCAGCCTACCGGTGTTCGTGGCGGATATCCATATACCCCACAGGCACAGGGTGAGGTAAAACTTGTTATCACAATGCAGCAGATCGTAACTCCGGCACCAACCATGACACCGGATCCGACAGATTCTGCTAAGCCATCAGAGACACCGGACGCAACAGCTACCATTAAGCCATCTCAGGCACCGGATGTAACAGATACTCCGGCACCAAGCGAGTCAGCTGCACCGTCATCAAGTGCTGATGTCAATGACTAAGCTTCAAAAATAGTCATACATTAAAAAGGATAAATTTCCTTCCAAAAGGGAACTGTACGATCGTGCAGTTCCCTTTTTGGGTGCAGTGATATTTAAAGTGTTAATCCGTCAATTCATAGATAAATACTATGGAAAAAACTTCTCATATGAGTTATAATAAAAATGTTATAAATAAATATGTTGCATAAAATGCATGGAAGGACGTGATTGTTTTATATGAAGATATCATCAAAGGGAAGATATGCATTGCGGTTAATGCTTGACATTGCACAGCATGACAATGGTACTCCGGTACGGATCAAGGATATTTCGTCCAGACAGGAGATTTCAGATAAATATTTGGAGCAGATCATATCGATTTTGAATAAGGCCGGTTTTGTACGGAGCATCCGGGGACCTCAGGGAGGATATCTGCTTACCCGTAAACCGGAGGAGTATACTGTTGGAATGATCCTTCGCCTTACGGAGGGAAGTATGGCGCCGGTGGCGTGTCTGGAGGGAGAAGAGAACACTTGTGATCGAAGTGAAAATTGCGTTACACTAAGAGTATGGGAAAGATTGAAGGATGCTATTGATGGCGTGTTGGATCACATCACCCTGGCTGATCTGCTGGAGTGGAGCAGGGGGAGTGGAGACAATTACTGCATCTGATAACAGAGAATTGACGGCGGATTGTATAAAAAGAGTTATGTGGTTTTATGAATTTTATCGTAACTTCATTCACAATTTGGTCAAAGAAAGTTAAAAAAAAATATTAGCAAAGGGCTTGATTTGCATAGGTGGATTTGTTACCATTATAAATGTAAAGCTTATAATAGAAATTGCAAAATATGCCATGCATGATGGTGAGAGGACTAAACAGATATACTAGGAGGATATTTCGTTATGAGAGCAAAACCATTAACTGAAAGTGAAAAGATCACTATGAAATGCGTATGGGATATAGGGGATGGAGCAAGATTATCACGTATTATGACATTGGCCAACGACAAGTATGGCAAGGAGTGGAAGCCACAGACCGTTTCAACATTTCTTGGCAAATTAGTCCGTAAGGGATTCGTTGAGCAGTACAGAGACGGAAGATATTTTTATTATCGTATTCTGATCGATAAGCATACTTATCGTACACAGATGATCCGTGATGATGTCGAGTTTTGGGATGATGACAGTCTAGAGATGTATTGTTCTGAGCTGTTTGACAAGAAGACATTTACTGCTAAGGAACGCAAGCAGTTAAAGAGCATTATTGCAGATATCAAGGACTGATAAAGAAGTATCTGTACGATGCAGACATGAGAGAGAAAAAATGGAATCCTTTCCGTGGATGGAAGGGTTTCCATTTTTTTTCTTTTTATGCTATAATAACTCCAAAATCCAGGTGAAAACAGAGATATTACAATATATATCAGAAATGAGGAGCATTATGAAAAAACAAGTATGGCTGACAGCCATGGTACTTGGCTGCAGTGTATTGATGGCAGGATGTGGCGCTGCCAATAGATCATATCAAAAAGGGATACAGGCAATGCAGTCAGGAAATTATGAGGATGCCGGCAGGTATTTGCAGAAGGCGGTTAAAGAGAATAGTGAACGAGCGGAATATTATATTGCCTATGGTATGTATCTGAATGAGCAGGGAGAATATAAAAATGCATTAAAGCAGTTTAAGAAAGCATATCAGGATACAGAAAATACCATAGCCAATGTGAACAATAAACAGGTATATCTGGGACAGGCTATTGCATACTCCCATCTGAGGGAATATGACAAAGCATTGGAGTTGTGTGATAAGGCCTTGAAATTAAAAAATACTTCTTCTTTGAATAATAGAATATGGTGCAGCAAAGGTGTTGTTCTGGAGGCACTTGGAGAGCAGGAGGAGGCATTAAAGGCTTACCAGAAAGCGGCAGATGAAAACAAAGAAAACTGGCAGGCATATTACCGGCTGGCTGCAATTTATCAGGAGCTTGGAGATGCAGATGCGGCAGGACAGGCGCAGGATTTTTTGGATACTGCCTATCAAAAGGGAGATACGGAGGCCACATATTATCTCGGACTGCTTTATACGTCTGCCGGGGACAATGAAAAAGGTAAAAAGTATTTAACAAAGTTTGTTTCAAAGGGACGTGGAGAATATCTGCAGAATGCATATAATTGTCTGGCTACCATGGCAATCGGTGAGGAGGATTACAGTGCAGCCCAGGAGTATTTGTCCAAGGCGCGGGCATCTGCAAAGGGAGAGGCTGCGCAGACATTAAGCAAAAACCAGATGATACTGATGGAGCGGCAGGGAATGTTTGGAGAGGCACTGACCATTGCGCAGGATTACTTGAAACAGTATCCGGATGATCAGGCTATGAAAAGAGAGTGTCGTTTTTTAAAGACCAGAAATGCGGTTGCCTTGGGAAACGGAACCATCAAGGATGAGACAGATGCATCCAGCAACGGCAAGGATCAGGGAAACAGCACGGCAGATGGGGATAGCAGCTCAGGAGGAAGCAGTTCAAGCAGTACGGCAGCGGATGGAACGGCTGATGTGAAGGCAACAAAGTCTCCTGCGATTTCCGATAACAGTATATCTGCTACGACGGAACCGTCGGCGTCCTCATCGACGGACAGTACCCAGAGCAACTCAAAAGCTACTGCAGCACCGGCAGCATCTTCTACTGTGCAGCAGAGCAGGACCGACAATGCTGCTACAGCCACAGCGGCACCGGATAAAACAGCATCTTCCTATACTGATACGGAAGAAAATGTAGGACAATAGCCAGGAAATATAGAGAATGTTATACACGGAGTTCTTGAAAAGTCAGTTCACAATATACCGGTATACGGAAAGGAAGCAGGATCATGGCAGAAAAGTTATATGATACAGAGCAGCG
>CADAKW010000040.1 GCA_902788645.1 uncultured Lachnospiraceae bacterium | reverse complement strand
TACTGTCTTTGTTTTGGTATTTGAGATCGTATAAGATGCATTTTTATCCTTTACGACATCACCCTTTGCTGCAACTGCTGTCTTTGTCGGGATCTGTGCCGGTGCTGATGCGACCGGTGTCGTATTCTGCGGGCTTGCTGTTGGAGCTGCCGGACTCTGGCTTGGCGCTGCGCTTGGATCCTGTGCCGGGATCGGAACCGGAGTTCTTCTCGGTGGTACCGGCAGCGGAGTCACCTCAGGGAATGGCTCGTCAGATGCAAACAGCTCGATCTTTGTAAATACCGGCTTATTGGATGCAGAGATCCAAAAAATACTCTTTCCCTGTAACAGATCCTCGTCAATGGAGAAGATCTTGCCACTCCAGTTTTCTTCTGCGCTGATATTCGTTTCTTTGCCGTTGGTGCAATTTTCCAGTGCGCCCTTATTGGCTACCTGAAGTGCCTCATTTTCATCATACAGTCCGTTCTCCGGCGGATAAGCTTCCTTAAACTCCGCTGATGCAAGCTGCAATGCGGAGCTGTCAATATCATCATCTTCACAGGTAACCCGTACATATAAATGCTTGACATTCTTTAATGCCTCGGAATAAATAACGGCCCAATATCCATAACTGTTACAATGATAATACCAGTCATTTGTCCCATCATTGGATACTACTGTAAGCTTTGGCTCACAATATGTCTCGTTGTTACCACCGTTCTTTTTCCATTTTCCTTCCCATGTATAGACCGGAGTAACTACACTCTCATCAAGCAGCTCTGTGTATAGTGGTTTACCGGTATTTACTTTTGCTTTTTTGCCGGTACCCTCTGCCCCTGTCATGTCAAGGATTGCCTGGGCAACATCGTCATAAGAGATAATGTTTTTCTGTCGGTTAAACCATCCGCCGTTATCCCACAGTACCGGAACCATGCCTTTTTCCAGTGCATACTGTCCCATCTCATAGATATAATTGGCGATACCGTCTGCGGCAGTTGTCTGAACACCATATTCACCAATAATCACGCCATAACCCTGCTGGGTAAACTTGCTCATCATATCAAGGTTGTCATGCATCTCCTTGATATCTTCATCGGTACCCCAGTCATACAGACGTGGTGCATCGCCCTCGCCCTGATGATACTCGCTTCCGCCACAATAGTTCCAAGGAGTATAATAATGAACGGATACGCTGAGCTTGCTGACACCGTTTTCCTTGATCGGATCTGTCGGCATTACAAATCTGTCATCACAGGTTCTCTCGATGTTGGTGCTGTAACCTGCGATCAGAAGATAACGCTTTTCATTGTTGCCTCCTGACTGGCGGACAATATTTACAAACTCCTGATTGATCTGATTCATGGTCTCATACTGCTCATCAACCGTTAAGACACCTGTCTTGTTGTTCGTGTCTCTCTTTACCCAGTTGTCGTTGAGACGGTCGCCCAGCTCTTCGTTGGCAGACTCAAAGATCAGACGGTCAGAGTAATCTCTGTACCGGTTGCTGACCTGGGTCCAGATCTGACGGAAACGAGCCCATGCCTGCTGGCGTACAGACTCATCTGCATCACCGAACTGTCCCCACCAGTCACCATCATAGTGAATATTTACGATGGCATACAGTCCGTCATTTAAGCAATAGTTGATGACCTCCTCAACACGCTGAAGATAGCCTTCATTGATCGTGTATGTCATCTTATCCTCAGAAATGTCCATCAGGTTAGACCATGCTACCGGAATACGAATATTTCGAAAACCATATTTCTTCAGTCTATCAACGTTTTTCTGAGTCAGAGCAAGATTGTTGGCTGATGTCTCACAATATTCTACATCGACCTTGTTCTTCTCCTCATCTGACATCTTACTGGTATCAATTGCCTGATCCAGAGAGTTTCCATAGTTCCATCCAAGACCCATTCTGCTCATATAAGCAGCAGAATCCATATTGTCTCTCATCACGCCATTGTCTTTTGTCTTAAATCCACTTGGCAATGTACGCTCTTCGCCAATATTGCTTGGCACTTCTTCTGTCGTTTCCTCTGCCTGAACAGTCTTCTTTACAGAGGCAATGCCGATCCCGCTTGCCGAGCTTACAACCATTGCCAATGAAAGAACTGAAGCCAGTATTTGCTTTGTAAATCTCCTCATTATAACATCCTTCCTTTAATTTTATGATATAAATCTGCATGTAGACAAAATCACTATGCCTACGGAAATATTTTATCATGCTTTTATACAATTTGCAACAACAACGCTCCTTATACACTCCTATAAACAGCAATTTTCCACAAAAGGAAAACGGTCAAAACCAACGTTTTGCCCTCCAAGAATTGCTTCGCAATTCTCGTTGGCTTTGCATTAAGTTACGAGCATTTTCCTATTCCCTAAAAAAGAGGCATTTTATCCCATGATAAAATGCCTCTGATATAAGCTTTATTTATGAAGTAGAATATACAAGCTCTCCGTCAGAAGAAGCGAAGTCCTTTGCAGACTCTTCTTCCACGATCACTTCTTTTTCCTTAGAACGGTCTTTCTTGTCGTCCTTTTTATCCTCTTCCTCAGACTTTGCTGCCTTGGCTGCACGAATTGCAGCAATCTCGCGCTCTGCCTCTTCATCGCAGTCAAGTTTTACGGAACGATATCTCTTCATACCGGTTCCAACAGGAATCAGCTTACCAATGATAACATTCTCCTTCAGACCGACCAGTGGATCGATCTTTCCCTTAATAGCAGCATCAGTCAGAACCTTTGTGGTCTCCTGGAAGGATGCAGCTGACATGAAGGAATTGGTTGCCAGTGCAGCCTTGGTAATACCAAGCATAACCTGACTTCCTTCCGGCGGCTCCTTGCCCTCCTTGGTAAGTGCCTCTACCGTGTCCTCATAATCAAGGGCATCGACCATAACACCCGGTAGATAATCAGAATCACCATTATTCTCGATACGGATCTTCTTGAGCATCTGACGAACGATAACCTCGATATGCTTATCGTTGATATCTACACCCTGCAGACGGTAAACACGCTGCACCTCACGGATCATGTAATCCTGTACGGCACGGACACCCTTGATCGCGAGGATATCATGTGGATTTACACTACCCTCTGTAAGCTCATCACCGGCTTCAAGCTCCTGTCCCTCAAGTACCTTGATACGGGAACCGTATGGGATCAGATATGCCTTGCTGTCGCCTGTCTCCTTGTTGGTAACAACAACCTCACGCTTCTTCTTGGTATCACGGATAGTTACAGTACCACCGAACTCAGCGATGATGGCAAGTCCCTTCGGCTTACGAGCCTCGAAAAGCTCCTCGACACGAGGAAGACCCTGTGTGATATCGTCACCGGCTACACCACCGGCATGGAATGTACGCATGGTCAGCTGTGTACCAGGCTCACCGATGGACTGTGCAGCGATAATACCGACAGCCTCACCAACCTGAACCGGCTCACCGGTTGCCATGTTGGCACCGTAACATTTTGCACAGACACCGATGTGTGACTTACAGGTCAGGATCGTACGGATCTTGACTCTTGCCTTAGAACCGGCATCCATGATCGCCTTTGTATTTACAATACGTGCGGCTCTCTTTGGTGTGATCATATGGTTTGCTTTTACGATCAGCTCACCATTGTCATCATACATATTCTCGCAGGCAAATCTACCTGTAATACGCTCTTCCAGAGACTCGATCAGCTCCTTGCCATCGGCAAACTCACCAATCTCCATACCCGGGATCTCATCACGTCCCACGCTGCAGTCTACTTCACGGATGGAAAGCTCCTGAGATACATCCACCAGACGACGGGTCAGGTATCCGGAATCGGCTGTACGAAGGGCTGTATCGGACAGACCCTTACGAGCACCATGGGCTGAAATGAAGTACTCCAATACGTCAAGACCTTCACGGAAGTTTGACTTGATCGGGAGCTCGATGGTACGTCCTGATGTATCCGCCATCAGTCCACGCATACCGGCAAGCTGCTTGATCTGTGCCTGAGAACCACGGGCACCGGAATCAGCCATCATGAAGATGTTGTTGTAACGATCCAGACCGGCCATCAGAGCCTTTGTCAGCTTATCATCGGCTGCGAACCATGTATTGACAACTGCCTTGTAACGCTCCTCCTCGGTCAGGAGACCACGGTGGAACTTACGTGTGATCGTCTCAACTGTCTTTTCCGCATCTGCCAGAATATCCTTCTTGGCTGCAGGCACGGTCATATCGGAAATGGATACGGTCATGGCTGCACGGGTAGAATACTTATAACCTAATGCTTTAATATGATCCATTGTCTCAGCAGTACCTGTAGCACCGTGTACATCGATACACTTCTCCAGAATCTGCTTTAACTGCTTCTTACCTACATGGAAGTCTACCTCCAGTGTCAGGAAATTGTCCGGATTGCTTCTGTCTACAAAGCCCAGATCCTGTGGAAGGATCTCGTTGAAGATGAAACGTCCCAGAGTAGACTCGATATTTTTGATCTCAACCTGTCCCTCTGCATTGACACCGCTTCTGCGGACTGTAATGCGGGAGTGAAGTGTAACCACGCCGTTTTCATAAGCTGTGATCGCCTCGTTGACAGACTTGAAGAACTTGCCCTCGCCCTTTACACCAGGTCTTTCCTGTGTCAGATAGTAGATACCAAGTACCATATCCTGTGAAGGAACGGCAACCACACCACCATCGGACGGTTTCAGCAGGTTGTTTGGTGAAAGAAGAAGGAAACGGCACTCTGCCTGTGCCTCTACGGACAGTGGCAGATGCACAGCCATCTGGTCACCATCGAAATCGGCGTTGAACGCGGTACATACCAGTGGATGAAGCTTGATCGCTTTACCCTCTACCAGTGTCGGCTCAAATGCCTGAATACCAAGACGGTGAAGTGTAGGGGCACGGTTCAGCATAACCGGATGCTCACGGATAACCTCCTCAAGCACATCCCATACCTCCGGCTGAAGCTTCTCAACCATCTTCTTGGCCTGCTTGATATTGTGTGCTGTTCCGTCTGCTACCAGCTCCTTCATAACGAAAGGCTTGAACAGCTCAATGGCCATCTCCTTCGGAAGACCACACTGGTAGATCTTGAGCTCAGGACCTACGACGATAACGGAACGACCGGAATAGTCAACACGCTTACCTAACAGGTTCTGACGGAAACGTCCCTGCTTACCCTTTAACATATCAGACAGAGACTTGAGCGGTCTGTTTCCGGGACCTGTGACAGGACGACCACGACGGCCGTTGTCAATCAGGGCATCCACTGCCTCCTGGAGCATTCTCTTCTCATTGCGGACGATAATATCCGGTGCACCCAGCTCCAGCAGTCTCTTCAGACGGTTATTTCTATTGATGATACGACGATAAAGATCGTTCATATCAGATGTTGCAAAACGTCCTCCGTCCAGCTGTACCATAGGACGAAGATCCGGCGGAATTACCGGAATAACAGTAAGGATCATCCACTCCGGCTTGTTTCCTGAGCCACGGAATGCTTCGATCACTTCCAGTCTCTTGATGATACGGGCACGCTTCTGGCCGGATGCATTTTTCAGCTCCTCCTTGAGGGTGTTGGACTCTTCCTCAAGGTCGATGCTCATCAAAAGCTCCATGATAGACTCTGCACCCATACCGGCACGGAATGCATTGCCATAGTTTGCTCTAGCCTCCTGATACTCTGCCTCAGACAGGATCTGCTTCTGCTGCAGACCAATACCGTCCTGAGCCTCCAGTACGATATAAGATGCAAAGTAAAGGACCTTTTCCAGGTTCTTTGGAGACACATCAAGGATCAGACCCATACGGCTTGGGATACCCTTGAAATACCAGATATGTGATACCGGTGCTGCCAGCTCAATATGACCCATACGCTCACGACGTACGCTTGCCTTTGTTACCTCAACACCACAACGGTCACAGACAACGCCTTTATAACGAATCTTTTTATATTTACCACAATGACACTCCCAGTCCTTGCTTGGTCCAAAGATCTTTTCACAGAACAGTCCGTCCTTTTCCGGCTTTAATGTTCTGTAGTTGATGGTCTCCGGCTTCTTTACCTCACCACGGGACCACTCTCTGATCTTTTCCGGAGATGCAAGACCAATCTTGATCGCATCATATGTGATATGCTTTTCTTCCTTTACAGTACTATCGATCATAGTAACCTCCATTCTTCCATATCCAGGTTGTGTAAATCCGAAGTTTCGTCTTATAACAGATCATCCGGCTCCTCTGATGCTTCAAAATCGCCAAAAATGTCGTCATTCTCTAACTCTTCTGCTGTTCCTTCCTTGAAACCGGCAGATTCAAAGGACTCTCCACTGCCAAATGCAAAATTGGCATCACCATCGATCAATGGCTTGATATCCTCATCATTATCCTCTTCTACACTCTCGGTCATCGGTACTTCATTTCCGTTCTCGTCCAGAACAGTCACATCAAGAGCAAGTGCCTGCAGCTCTTTGAGGAGTACCTTAAATGACTCAGGAATACCAGGATCAGAAATGTTCTCTCCCTTGATGATCGCCTCATATGTCTTCACACGACCGACTACATCATCGGACTTCACAGTCAGGATCTCCTGAAGTGTGTATGCAGCACCATAAGCCTCCAGTGCCCATACCTCCATCTCACCGAAACGCTGTCCACCGAACTGTGCTTTACCACCCAGTGGCTGCTGTGTTACCAGTGAGTAAGGACCGGTAGAACGTGCATGGATCTTATCATCAACCAGATGATGCAATTTCAGATAGTGCATGAAACCAACGGTAACTTCACCATCGAAGTACTCACCTGTACGACCGTCACGGAGACGTACCTTACCATCACGGCGGATCGGAACTCCCTTCCACTGCTGACGGTAATCTTTATTCTCTACCAGATAATCCATAACCTCCGGATCGAGAATGTCTTTATATTTATCAACAAAAGGAACAACGTCTGCCGGATAATCTACTCCATCCTCAGCAGCCTTTGCCTTTTCTGCCTCAAGCTCTGTCTGATCCAGTGGTGTATTGGCATAATCGTTTGCCATCTCCAGAGTATCCATGATATCGTGCTCGTTTGCACCATCAAAGACAGGAGTTGCTACGTTAAAGCCAAGCACCTTGGCAGCCAGACTCAGATGGATCTCCAGGACCTGACCGATGTTCATACGGGAAGGCACACCCAGAGGGTTCAATACGATATCCAAAGGACGTCCGTTTGGAAGGAATGGCATATCCTCCACAGGAAGTACTCTGGAAACCACACCCTTGTTACCATGACGGCCGGCCATCTTATCGCCCACCTGAATCTTACGCTTCTGGGCAATGTAAATACGAACATTTTCATTTACTCCCGGCGGAAGCTCATCTCCGTTCTCTCTGGTAAATACCTTGGCATCCACAACGATACCAAACTCACCATGAGGAACCTTCAGGGAAGTATCACGTACCTCTCTCGCCTTCTCACCGAAGATCGCACGGAGAAGTCTCTCCTCCGCTGTCAGCTCTGTCTCTCCCTTCGGAGTAACCTTGCCGACCAGAATATCATTGGCACGAACCTCAGCACCGATACGGATGATACCTCTCTCATCCAGATCCTTCAGTGCATCGTCACCAACGCCCGGTACATCACGGGTAATCTCCTCTGCACCCAGCTTGGTATCTCTTGCCTCGGCATTGTACTCGCTGATGTGTACAGAAGTGTAAACATCTTCCTGAACCAGTCTCTCACTTAAGAGAACCGCATCCTCGTAGTTGTAACCTTCCCATGTCATGAAACCGATCAGTGGATTCTTACCAAGAGCGATCTCACCGCCGCATGTAGAAGGACCATCTGCCAGAACCTGACCGGCCTTTACCTCGTCACCCTTGTTGACCAAAGGTCTCTGGTTCATGCTGGTTCCCTGGTTGCTTCGCTGGAACTTCGCTAATTTATAATTATGAACGTTGCCGTTTGTTTCCTTTACAATGATCTCATTGGAAGCGGAACGCTCAACCACACCGTCTGCCTCTGCGATCACACAGTTACCGGAGTCGATCGCAGCTTTCATCTCCATACCTGTACCAACTGCAGGAGCCTCTGTCACCAGAAGCGGCACTGCCTGACGCTGCATGTTGGATCCCATCAGGGCACGGTTCGCATCATCGTTCTCCAGGAACGGGATCATGGCTGTTGCCACAGAGAACACCATCTTAGGAGATACGTCCATGAGATCGATATCCTTCTTTGGGAACTCGGATGTCTCTTCACGGCGGCGGCCGGATACGCTGTTACGTACAAAGTGGCCTTCTGCATCCAGAGCCTCATTCGCCTGTGCAACGGTATATTTATCCTCCTCATCAGCAGAGAGGTATACAACCTCATCCGTAACACGAGGGTTTGCAGGATCTGTCTTGTCCACCTTACGGTAAGGAGCCTCGACAAAGCCATATTCATTGATACGCGCATAAGATGCCAGAGAGTTGATCAAACCGATGTTTGGTCCCTCAGGAGTCTCTACAGGACACATACGTCCGTAATGAGAGTAATGGACATCTCGTACCTCGAATCCGGCACGGTCACGGGACAGACCACCAGGTCCCAATGCAGAGAGACGACGCTTATGAGTCAGCTCACTGAGCGGGTTATTCTGATCCATGAACTGTGACAGCTGGGAGCTTCCGAAGAACTCTTTCACCGCTGCCGTTACCGGCTTAATATTGATCAGAGACTGTGCTGTGATAGAAGAAAGATCCTGTGTGGACATTCTCTCACGAACAACACGCTCCATACGTGACAGACCGATACGATACTGATTCTGAAGCAGCTCGCCTACCGCACGGATACGACGGTTACCCAGGTGATCGATATCGTCATCATTACCAATACCATACTCCAGATGGATATTGTAGTTAATGGAAGCAAAGATATCTTCCTTGGTGATATGCTTAGGGATCAGCTCAGAGATATTGTACTGGATCTCCTCGATGATATCCTCCTGGGACTCATTCTCGTCCAGGATCTGCTTTAACAGTGGATAATATACATCCTCTGTCACACCGATGCTCTTTGGATCCACATCCGGGAGATAATAACGAAGGTCAACCATCAGGTTGGAAAGAACCTTTGTCACATGCTCCTCATGCTCAACCATCACATAAGGAACCGCTGCATTCTGTAACTGTACTGCAATCTCCTCTGTGATCAGAGTACCTGCCTCCAGCTTCTCGCCGGTCACAGTATCCACTGCATCCTCTGCCAGTCTGCATCCTACGATGCGGTTTTTGAAGTGCAGTTTCTTATTGAACTTATATCTTCCAACCTTTGCCAGATCATATCTCTTTGGATCGAAGAACATACCATTGAGAAGATTCTCGGCACTGTCTACGGAAAGAGGCTCACCCGGACGAAGCTTTTTGTAAAGCTCGAGCAAACCATCCTGATAATTGTCTGTTGTATCCTTCTCGATACTTGCAAGGATCTTTGGCTCCTCGCCGAAAAGCTCTTTAATCTCTGCATTGGTGCCCAGTCCAAGAGCACGCAGGAATACAGTGATCGGAACTTTTCTATTTCTATCTACACGGACGAAGAAGACATCATTGGAATCCGTCTCATACTCCAGCCACGCACCACGATTTGGGATCACTGTAGATGAAAATAACTCTTTACCGATCTTATCATGACCGATCGCATAGTAAATGCCCGGGGAACGTACCAACTGACTTACGATAACACGCTCAGCACCATTGATGATAAAGGTACCTGTCGCTGTCATCAGAGGCAACTCACCCATAAAGATCTCATGTTCCTTAATTTCCTCAGTCTCTTTGTTGTACAGACGAACCTTAACCTTTAAAGGGGCAGAATAAGTTGCATCCCTCTCCTTACACTGGTCAATATCGTACTTGCTCTCGTCTCTGCAAAGCTTGAAATCAACAAATTCCAGGCTGAGATGACCGCCAAAGTCAGAGATTGGGGAAATATCCCGAAATACTTCCTTCAGACCATCATCCAAAAACCACTGGTAAGAATTGGTCTGCACCTCAATGAGGTTTGGCATCTCCAGAACTTCTCCCTGATGGGCATAACTCATTCTCACACCATTGCCTACTTTTACCGGACGTATTCTGTTTTTCTCCATCGCCGTTTCACTCCTTAATTTTGTAGAGTATTTTGTGGCTTTTCATTCTTTAAAAACTATGGTATAATATATTTTATACTAGTTTTAGTTTATAATCTGCCACAATAAGTGCATTTTCCATCTTACCATCTAATCTGATGGTTGTCAAGCTTTTCCGTTTTATTGAATAATTCTTTCTATAAATTTGAATATATAATAAGAAAGGAGACTTATATGAACATAAAAAAAATGATACAGGACATGACACTGGAAGAAAAAGCAAGCCTTTGTTCCGGTGCTGATTTCTGGCACACAGAGGCCATTGACCGGGCAGGCTTAAAAAGCATTATGGTTTCTGACGGCCCTTACGGACTCCGCAAGCAGGAGGAGGTCGGCAATAATATGGGATGGGCCGAGAGTATTCTCGCCGTTGGTTTCCCAACAGCCTCCGCCATGGCTTCTTCCTACGACCGGGATCTGATCAGGGAAGTGGGAAACGCCCTCGGTGACGAGTGTCAGGCAGAGGATGTCGCGGTTCTTCTGGGACCGGGCATCAATATGAAACGTTCTCCTCTGGGAGGCAGAAATTTTGAATATTACTCAGAGGATCCTTACGTAGCCGGAGAGATCGGCGCAGCCTTTGTAAATGGCGTTCAGGAAAAAAACATCGGCACCAGCCTGAAGCATTTCGCCGCAAACAATCAGGAAACCCGCCGTATGAACGTCAGCGCGCAGATGGACGAGCGTACTCTTCGCGAGACATATCTGACCGCTTTTGAACACGTTGTCAAAAAAGCACAGCCATGGACTATCATGTGCAGCTACAACCGGATCAACGGAACTTATTCCTGTGAAAATGACTGGCTGCTTAATAAGGTCCTCCGGGATGAATGGGGATTTAAAGGTCTTGTCATGACAGACTGGGGTGCCATGAATGACCGTGTAAAATCATTAAATGCGGGACTGGACCTTGAGATGCCGGATTGTCACGGAGAAACAGACAAACAGATCGTTGAGGCGGTAAAAAACGGTACCGTATCCATGGACACTCTGGACAAAACAGTAGAACGGATCCTGACCGCAGTAGATAAATATTATTCTAATAAGAAAGAAAATGCTTCTTATGATATGGAGGCTCATCATCAGCTTGCCCGCAAGGTGGCAGACAACTGTGCGGTTCTCCTGAAAAATGACGGAATCCTTCCTTTAAAGGACTCCCAAAAGGTTGCCATTATCGGCGAGTTTGCAGAAACACCCCGTATTCAGGGCGGCGGTTCCAGCCACATTAACTGCTTCCGCGTGGAAAGTGTGCTGGATGCCCTGAAGGACAACCCAAATGTCACATACAGCAAGGGCTTTTGCGCCGAACAGGACGAGACAGATGAAACGCTCCTGAAGGAGGCGGTTTCTGCCGCAAAAGATGCTGACGTGGCTGTTATCTTTGCCGGACTGCCGGATTCCTTTGAAAGCGAGGGCTTTGACCGGACACATCTGGATATGCCGGAGAGCCAGAATCATCTGATCCACGAGATCACCAAAGCACAGCCCAACACCGTAATCGTGCTGCACAACGGATCTCCGATCCGTATGCCGTGGCTGTCCGAGGTAAAGGGAGTCCTTGAAATGTATCTTGCCGGACAGGCCAGTGGCGCCGCTGCAGCAGACCTGCTCTACGGCAAAGCAAATCCATCCGGAAAGCTTGCCGAGACATTCCCTCTCCGGGTTCAGGACAATCCAACCTATCTGAATTTCCCCGGAGCACAGAACGAGTCTCAGTACAGCGAGGGCATTTTTATAGGATACCGTTATTATGACAAGCGGGAAATGGACGTGCTTTTCCCATTTGGGTATGGTCTCAGCTACACAAGCTTTGAGTACTCCAATGCAAAGCTGATCGTCAACGGCCAGTCCGTGAGCAGCTCCGCCTCAAATGTAACTGAAGGCTCTGAGCCAAATGTGATTCCTTCCATCACCGCCAAACCGCAGGATCAGATTCTGGTATCCGTGGACATTACAAATACCGGTGATGTTTATGGTCAGGAAGTTGTCCAGCTCTATGTAAAAAATGCGGCGTGTGATGCGATCCGTCCGGAGCAGGAGCTTCGAAACTTCACCAAGATCGGCCTGGAGCCCGGTGAAACCAAGACTGTCACTCTGGAGCTTGAGGAACGCTCCTTTGCATATTACAACACACAGCTTCACGACTGGTATGCACCATCCGGAGACTATGAGCTGTTACTCTCCGCATCCTCCAGAGATGTACGCCAGCGCCTGACGCTTCATCTGGAAAATGAACAGAAGCTGCCGTTTACGGTAACGGACATCACCTCCTGTGGTGATGTATACGATCACGCAAATGATCCGTCTCCTCTCGACGCCCTGATGGTCAAAAGCGGTTTTATCGATGCCGCGGACAATGAGAACGACAGCATGGGTGGCGGAACAGCTATGATGATGCGGGCAATGTACAATGATACTCCGCTTCATTCCATTCTCTCATTCAGCACAGACCAGCTGACCTGGGAAGATATCCAGGAAACGATCCGTGCCATCAATGAGAAACAGACAAAATAGCAAAATACACATATCATAATGTTATATTTCAGGAGAAATTCCCCGTTTATCAATAAGCGTTCCGGAATTTCTCCTGTTCTTTTTCTTTCAAAAGATACTTTTCCTTCGTAGCAAGTCCTCCTCTGATATGCCGCTCTGACTTATTGACATCAAGTACTTCACGCACTTGTGCTGCCAAAGCATGATTAATCATAGGAAGCTTTTCTGTCAGATCTTTATGTACTGTGCTTTTGCTGACGCCAAATACAGACGCCGTCTGACGTACGGTTGCTTTATGCTCGATCATATATTGTGCCAGAAGTACGGCACGCTCCTCCAAGCATTCCGACAGGGATCCTAACCGATATTTTCCATATTTCTTCTTTTCCACTGAGTGTTTCTCCTCGTTTCATACCTTACTTCATCCTATGCACAAAATCCCGTCTTATGAATCCATATTAATTTTTCTTGAAACTTGCACGAAAAAAGAATATAGTATAGAGTGTTTAGATATGCGATCCTGACTTTTACATTTTCAATGTGTTGTCGGGGTATTTGTTTTGGGAGGTTAAGATTATGTTGATCGCAAAAAAGCCGGCGAAACAGGGACTCAATATTATTATCGTTGGCTGCGGAAAAGTAGGACTTACACTGATCGAACAACTCGTCAAAGAGGGACATGATATCACGATCATAGACCAGAATGCAAAAAAGGTTCAGGAGATCGGAAGCATTTACGATGTTATGGGCGTTGCCGGAAACGGTGCCAGCCACCGCGTTCAGATGGACGCCGGCATTGCTTCTGCTGATCTGCTGATCGCCGTAACAGAATCAGACGAATTAAATCTTCTGTGCTGTACTGTGGCAAATCAGGTTGCAAACTGCTCCACGATCGCCCGGGTCCGCACACCGGATTACAGTGGGGAGGCAAGTTATCTCCGGGACAAGCTTGGTCTTGCCATGATCATCAATCCGGAGCTGGAGGCTGCCAGAGAGATTGCAAGGATTCTGTATCTGCCGACCGCATTGGAGGTCAATTCCTTTGCCCATGGACAGGCAGAACTGATTAAAATTCGAATTCCCGAAAATAATATATTAGATGGAATGAGCGTGGCAATGCTCAGCAAAAAGATCAACACCAGCGTGTTGATCTGCGGCATCGAGCGTAGCGGTGCCATGTATATTCCATCCGGTGACTCTCTGCTTCTGGGCGGAGACAAGATTTCCTTTGTGGCACCAAAGGGACACGGCCGATTCTTTCTGGAGGATATCGGCATCAAAACAAATCAGGTGAAAAGCACCATGATCATCGGCGGCAGCAAGGCGGCGTACTATCTCGCAAAGCAGCTTCTGCCAATGGGCGTTTCCGTTAAGATCGTGGAGCAGGATCTGAAACGATGTGAAACCTTAAGCGAGCTTCTTCCAAAGGCAACGATCATCAACGGTGACGGTACCGACGAAGATCTGCTGGAGGAAGAAGGCATTGATTCCGTTGAGTCTTTCGTACCATTGACCGGTATTGACGAGGAGAATATTCTTCTGACGCTTCACGCAAAGCAGATCTCCAAGGCAAAGGTGATCACCAAGATCAACCGGATGAATTTCAAGGATGTGATCAGCCGTCTTGATCTTGGAAGTGTTGTTTATCCCCGCTATATCACCTCCGAGACCATCGTTGCATATGTCCGTGCCAAAAAGGATTCCATGGGCAGTAATATTGAAACACTGTACCACATGTTTGATTCCCGCGCAGAGGCCATTGAATTCCGTGTTAATGAACCATCTGCTGTTACAGATATACCATTAATGGATTTGTCCCTCAAGGACAATCTGTTAATCTGTTTTATCAGCCGCAACGGATCCATTCTGATCCCGTCCGGCTCTGATTCAATTCAGGTTGGAGATACGGTTATGGTAGTAACTACTCATACCGGTTTTAATGATCTTCAGGATATTCTGAAATAAAGGATGAAGGGTTATGAATTATTCTATATTAAAATATATTCTTGGCTATGTATTAAAAATTGAAGCAGCTTTCATGCTGCTTCCTTGTGTTACGTCTCTTATTTATCATGAGAAGGAAGGCGGTTATTTCTTTCTGATCGCCTGTATCTGCATGCTTTTAGGCATACTTATGACATACCGCAAGCCAAAGAGCACCGTCTTTTATTTGAAAGAGGGCTGTCTTGCCACCTCTTTAAGCTGGATCATTCTCAGTCTTTTCGGGGCTATTCCATTCTGGATCAGCGGTGAGATCCCACAGTGGGAAGATGCTCTTTTTGAAACGATCTCCGGATTTACTACCACCGGCGCCACCATACTCAGCAATGTGGAGGGCTTATCACACACCGCACTGATCTGGCGAAGCTTCACCCACTGGATCGGAGGCATGGGTGTCCTCGTCTTTCTGTTGGCGATCCTTCCTTTAAGCGGCGGGTCCAGCATCAACCTGATGCGTGCAGAAAGCCCGGGACCATCAGTAGGTAAGCTGGTACCTAAGGTACGTTATACTGCCATGATCCTGTATGCCATCTACTTCGGCATGACTGTGATCGAATTCCTCTTTCTGCTGGCCGGCAAAATGCCTGTTTTTGATGCGCTGACCACAGCGTTTGGTACTGCCGGTACCGGAGGCTTCGGTATCAAAAATGATAGTATGATGGGCTATTCTCCATATATCCAATGGGTGGTTGCCATCTTTATGATATTATTCGGTATTAACTTTAACTTTTATTTTTATATTTTATACCGTCATTTCCGCAAGGCAGTGTCCATGGAGGAGATTCATTACTATCTCGCCATGATCCTGATCGCTGTGACGATCATATTCCTTAACATCCGCACCATGTATCCAACCGGATTTGAGGCAATGACACATTCTGTCTTTCAAGTTGCGTCCCTTGCCACATCCACAGGCTTTTCCACGACGGATTTCGCCCTGTGGCCGCAGACCAGCCAGACGATACTGATCATTGTCATGTTTGTGGGAGCCTGCGCCGGCAGTACCGGCGGTGGTATCAAGGTATCACGTATCGTCATTATGTTTAAGACCGTTTTAAAGGAATTAAACAGCTATATCCATCCAAAGAGCGTCCGCAAGATCAATGTGGAGGGCAAGCCGGTGGACCACGAAGTCGTCCGTTCCATCAATGTATTTTTCATTACATTTATGATCATTTTCGCCCTCTCCGTCTTTGCCATCTCCTTCGAGGACAAGGATCTGGTTACAAACTTCACGGCCGTGCTGACCACCATCAATAACATGGGACCGGGTCTTGCAAAGGTAGGGCCGACACAGAATTTTGGACATTTCAATATATTTTCCAAGCTGGTACTGATGTTTGATATGCTTGCAGGCCGTCTGGAGCTGTTCCCTCTTTTAATCCTGTTCCATCCGGCTATCTGGAAGGAATCCTTCGAAAGCCACCGCAAAAAGAAACAGAAAGTATAAAATAACACCTTCGAAAATAGCGTTTTAAGCCGTTTTCGAAGGTGTTGTTTTATTTTTACAACGCCGCAAACTTTGGGCCGCATCTACAGCTGGAAAAACGCTGTTTTGGCGTTTTTCCGGTGTGAAACTGTAATACTTCTTAGCAGCGTTTTGAGCTGCTTTAGAAGTATTTTTCACACTATTCGTATCGCAGCGCCTCGATCGGATCAAGTCTGGCTGCTTTGTTGGCCGGATAATATCCAAAGAATACGCCAACGACCATGGAGAACAGTACCGCAGCAATGATCGCTGCCACAGGTGCCGTTGCGGAATATCCCAGCGCAGAGGCTGCCACCGATCCCAGGATCAGTCCCACAACAATTCCCAGGCAGCCACCGATCAGGCATAACACCATGGATTCAATGATAAACTGGATCCGTATGGAACCATTGGTTGCACCCAGCGCTTTTCTCGTTCCAATCTCTCTGGTTCTTTCCGTGATGGAAACCAGCATAATGTTCATAACACCAATGCCGCCCACCAGAAGAGAAATTCCTGCGATCAACGAAATTGCCAGAGATACCGTCTGGATCATCTCACTCATGGACTGTGTCATAGACTCCATGGTAGAGGTGGCGATCTCGTAATTGTCATTGCTCATATAATATGGTGTAAAAAACGCCTCAATCTGATCCGCAAAATCAGATACACTGGATACGGAAGTATCCGTAACAATGGTGAACTGTGTATATCCATCGTCGGAATGCATGATCTCCTTGGCGGTTGTCAGCGGGATGTACGCATTTGTCGTAACATCCTCTGAACTGTCACTGACCGTCCCTTCGCTTTCATACTGATACACCCCCACAATATAGAAATCCTGATAATTCCCATTAATGTTCAGACTGATCTTCTGCCATAATGCATTTTCATTGTCTCCGTCAAACAGAGTTTCCACCATCTGATCCGATACCATGATCACATGCTTGTTCCCGTCCAGATCAGCCTTTTTTGTAGAACGTCCCGCCAGCAGGGTAACCTTGTCACTCTGAAAATAATCTTTATTTACGCCTGATACATTCAGACTGGCGGAATTGCCGTCCTTTTCCACAGTAGCAGATCCTGCCGATTCACTGATCGCCACCGCAGAAATCTGACTCTGAAATGTTTTTTTCAGTTTTTGAAGCATGGCATCGGTGATCCTGTCGTCCTCCGTAATGGATGCATTCCGGTTACCGGCACCAAACCTCATTCCATCGGCACGAACCTCTTCCTCCTCACTTTTGGCGGATAGTCCTACCGTAATATTATTGGCTCCCATCTCCTGAAAGCTGTTGGAGATCGATGTTGTCAGAGATTCGCTCACAGTCATGATCGCTATCACGGAACCAATTCCGATAATGATCCCAAGCATTGTCAGCAACGCCCGAAGCTTATTGGAAAACAATGCTTTACAGGCAATCCTGATATTTTCCCAAATCAGCATTTCTGCCTCCTTTCATACTAATCCTCAGAAATCTGTATATCCCTGTTTATATTCTGCCATCACAGATCCGGACAATGCGGTCTGTCTCCTCTGCCAGTTCTCTGGAATGTGTGATCAGCACGATCGTTTTGCCCTGTTCCTTATGAAGCTCATGAAAAATATCCATGATCTTCCGGCTGGTTTCTGAGTCAAGTGCCCCTGTGGGCTCATCCGCCAATATGATGGAAGGATCATTGGCCATGGCCCGGGCGATTGCCGTCCTCTGTTTCTGACCTCCGGACAGCTCCTCCGGTTTGTGAAACATTCTCTCTTCCATTCCTACCAGCTTCAAAAGCTCCTTTGCCCGAAGTCTCCGCTCTGCCCTTTTCACGCCGCCATACAGCATGGGCAGCTCCACATTCTCCAACGCCGTTGTCCTTGGGATCAGATTGTATGTCTGGAAAACAAATCCGATCTGTTGATTGCGTATCATGGACAGCTCCTTGTCACCGGTTTCTCCAACATTCTGCCCCTGAAGAAAGTATTCTCCCTCCGTGGGACGATCCAGTGCGCCTATAATATTCATCAAGGTCGATTTTCCGGAACCGGACTCGCCTACGATTGAAACAAACTCGCCCTTTTCCACCTGCAGATTGATGCCGTGAAGTATCTCAAGCTCATTTGGCTTACCAATATAAAATCTTTTAACAATGTCCTGCAAAGATATAACATATGGAGATTTTTGCTCTTTTTCCATTTATTTTCCACCTCCCGGCCCGCCGCCGAAGCCGCCTTTGCCACCCATGTTACCACCGTCCGGCATGCCGCCTCCGTTCATGCCTCCCATACCACCAAGGGAATTACTGCTTTTATCAGAGGAAGAATCACTTCCAGAGGAGACCTTATCGGTTGGCACAACAACCTCAAGACCTTCCTGCAGGTCATCTCCGGATATCTCAACATAATAATCCGTCTCCATTCCCTTGGTTACCGTGATCTGACGTGTCTGAGCCTGGCTGCTGCTCTTTGTGCTGTCGTCTTTACCATCACTGTCCTGTGGTTTCTGGCCCTTCTGGTCATCCGGTGGATTTCCCATCTGTCCGGCATCACCGCCCTGCTGTGCACTGCTGTTGTCACTATTTTGCTGCTCTGTATTATTCCCTGCCTGCCGGCTCTCTGTGCTATTTTCCGATTTCTGAACACCGGTATTATCATTATCTACCACTGTAATATAATAGCTGCCATCCTGCGCCTCGCTAACTGCATCATACGGCACTGCAAATACGTCGTCCGCCTCATTCTTGATAATACTGCATTTTGCTGTCATTCCCATTTTGAGACGACTGTCCTTGGTTTTCAAACGAATACGAACCTCATATCCATCACTGCCGCTGCTTCCTGTATTTGCGGCATCACCGGCGGTTTCTGTAGAAGAACTGCTGCCGGTAGACGGTGCCACGAAGGTTACAACACCCTCCAGCTCATCCTCATCGGTAGCCTCCGTCAGGATCACCACACGCTGTCCCTTTTTCACATCACTGATATCGTATTCATCTACACTTGTAGTAATTGTATATCCGCTGGTATCATCCAGCTCTGCAATGGTTCCGCCGGTATATGTGTCTCCCGCAGATACATTTAATGAAGTCACCACACCGTCCATAGATGCTGTCACTGTACATTTATCCAGCGACTCCTGGGCTTCCTCAACCTTCTTCTGTGCCTCTTTCACACTCTTGGTCTGATTGCTCTGCGCATTGCTTACGGAGCTTTTCGCCTGGGTCACAGAGGATTTATTTTGCCTTGCCGTATCTGTCTGATTGTCCTTTGCTGTCTCCAGCGCGGATTTTGCCTGCTCATATGCCTCCTGCGCCTTTGTCAGTGCCTCCTGCGCCGCAGTAAGCTCCTGACTGTTCTTTCCCTTTGCACTGCTTTTAAGCTTCTTCACCTTATTTTGGGCTGTCTGTAATGCTTTCGCTGCCGTTTCCTTTGCTTTTTGCGCCTTCTTTACATTTTTGGCAGCCTTTGCATTATTGTAGCTCTGGTCACTGAGCGCGGTGTCATACTGCTCCTGCGCAGATTCCACCTCAGATGCGGCAGAACTCTGTGCCTCTGATAAAGCATCCTTTGCGTCCGTCAGACTGCTCTCCAGACTGTCCGAATCAAAAATAACAAGGGTATCTCCCTTTTTCACTTCATCCCCGACCTTGACACAGACCTTTTGGACAGTCACATCATTAACCGAAGCCGATACCGTCTGTGTCTTCCTGCTCTCAATGGTTCCGGATGCACTGATGGAATCGGTGAGATCCATTTTGGTCAAAGTTGTTGTACTCTGTCTGGTCACTCCCTCTGAGGAGGCTTTCTTTGCCTGAAGAAAATGTCTTCCTGCCAGAATCCCTCCTACCAGGACCAGAACAACACCTCCACAGACAATCACCTTAAACTTTTTCCCACGTTTCTTTTTCATATGACACCTTACCTTTCTTACAAATAAGTGAAATACTACGCCTAGTATACGCAGATTTCTTGTTGAAATCGTGTAGAATTCGTGTTCAAATTGTGAAACCAAGTTTCTGTTGATAAAATACTCCAATACTAATATAATAGATTAGACAGTAAGCGAATGATTTCTGATATATTATAGAAACCAGGAGACTGTCGCTTTTACAACCTGTTTATTCTTCAAGAAAGGATTGGTATATAAAATGAAAAAAATAGTTCTTACCGGTGGAGGTACCGCCGGTCATGTAACACCAAACATCGCCCTGATCCCGGAGCTGCAAAAGCAGGGCTACGAGGTTCACTATATCGGCTCCTATGAGGGCATTGAAAGCCGGCTGATCCCGGAGCTTGACATTCCATATTACGGTATTTCCAGCGGCAAGCTGCGCCGCTATATTGATCCCAAAAACTTAAGCGATCCCTTTAAGGTAATCCGTGGATACAGTCAGGCACGCAAGCTGTTAAAGCTCATCCGCCCTGACGTGGTATTTTCCAAGGGAGGGTTTGTTTCCGTTCCTGTAGTTGTCGCAGCCAAATCCCGTCATATTCCATGTGTGATCCATGAATCCGATATGACACCGGGACTTGCCAATAAGATCTGTATCCCTTGCGCAGACAGAGTCTGTACGAACTTTCCTGAGACCTTAAAGCATCTGCCGGAGCACAAGGGAGTGCTTACGGGTTCTCCGATCCGTCAGGAGCTTTTCAAGGGCAGCAAGGAAAAAGGGCTTGCTTTCTGTGGTTTCACAGATGATAAGCCTGTGATCCTGATCATCGGCGGAAGTCTTGGCGCAGTCCGGGTAAATGAAGCTGTACGAGCAATCCTTCCACAGCTTCTGGAGCGTTTCCAGATCATTCATCTGTGTGGCAAAGGTAAGATGGATGATTCTCTTAAGGATACAAAGGGCTATGTACAGTTTGAGTACATAAAGGAGGAATTGCGGGATCTTATGGCGGCCGCAGATATTATGATCTCCCGTGCCGGAGCCAATGCCATCTGTGAAATCCTTGCTCTTCGTAAACCAAACATCCTGATTCCGCTTTCCGCCCAGGCAAGCCGCGGAGACCAGATCCTGAATGCCGCCTCCTTCGAGAAGCAGGGCTATAGCATTGTGATCCAGGAGGAGGAGCTCACCAACGAAAAGCTCCTGAACGCCGTCAATACCGCATTTAATGAAAAAGAGCGTTTCATCAAGGCAATGCAGCGAAGCCAGCTCAACAATTCCATCGAAAAGATCGTGGAACTGATCAATGTTTCTGCAAAAAACAAAAAGAAGTAATGATATAAGAAACTCAAACTTCGCACAGGTCATATACTGCTGCGCCCATAATATTTCTTATGTTCAGATTGTAAATATGATTTTTGCCTTAGATTTTTTTAGCAGCCGTGAGCTGGTAACACCAAAATTGTCTTGTCACTTACGGATTTTGAAAAGTCTAAATGCTTTGCTGTTTCGATACTCGATGAACGTGTTTCGTAAGGCACTTGCGCTCGCCACTACTTGCATCCTGTTTTGTAGGATGCTATGTAGTGCTGCGTAGCGCATTGTAGCGGGAGCGTGCCTGTCGAAATAGCTGAACCCACCCAGGAGGCTCAGTCGTCCAGACACGTATTCATCGAAACATTGCAAAGCAAAGACTTTTCAAAAATCCTACTGATCTGCGTCAATTTTGGTGTCACAGCCTCACGGTATCCGCAAACATTCCGAGGCAAAAATCTATATTTATTTTCTTGAAACATAAAAAATATTATGGGCGTCATCTAATAATCGGTGTACGAAGTTTGAGTAAGAAATCATAAAATTGGAGGTTCCCATGAATATTCCAAATGATCCTATGATGCTGGTCAGTTACATTAACACACAGCTTCGTGACTTTTATCCGAGTCTTGAGGAGCTGTGCAAATCCATGGATCTGGACCAGCAGCAGATCTGCGATAAATTAAAATCGATAGATTACAGCTATAATGCTGCTACCAACCGATTTGTATAATAATGATTATAACAGATATTGTAAAACAGCCTCGGATATCACCTTTTCACATTTCGGTGATATCCGAGGCTGTTATTATTGCATCATTTTTCTCTTTGATCATTAGATTTATGAAGTGATAATACTGCCGTCTGCAATCCGGGAGACCCACATAGACATCCCCGGACCATGATTTCCAAAGGGGCGGGTATGAAAGCCAAAGCGCTCATAAAAGCTTTCTCTCTTATAGGCTGCCATCAGACTCACCATCACAGTCTCGTCATCCATGACATCCCGCTTGATATACTCCAGAAGTCTGTCGATCAGAGCCGTACCAATATGCTCTCCCTGACACTCCGGCCGCACAATCACATCTGTAATAAAATAGGTATAGCCACCGTCGCTGACGATTCTTGCCATCCCAACCGGCTTGCCGTCCTTCCGGGCAATGAGTTTATAGAAAGAATTGGTCAATGCTTTCTGCGCTCTTTTGTCTTTTACGGTGATCCAGTTCACGGAACGTCGCAGGTCATTATACTCCTCCACCGTAATCTCATCTGTATATGTAAGCATTTTGTCTTCCCTTTCTTTCTACTATATTTATAGTTTATCATTCCGTTACGCCGTGAATATTTTCTCTGATATTGTCAACGCGGAAGAAGGAAATATTCTCCTCCAGAGACTTGGACAGCTCCTGAAGCTGCTGTGCAGACTCTGCCAGAAGATTGATAGCTGCGTTCATCTCCTCCATAGATGCGGTTGTTTCCTCTGTGGATGCTGCATTCTGCTCGGAAATTGCAGAAAGATTTGAGATCACATCTGCTACATTGGCGCGGGCACTGTTGCAATGTTCTGTCTGCTGACGGATCATGCCGGCTGCCTGAGCTGCACCGCTGATACCGTCTCCAACCTCCACGATCTGTTTTCTGGTTGCCTGCAGCTTCTCCTGCTGCTCATTCATGATCTCCTGAACCTCTTCCATGATCTGCACGGAATCCTCGGAATCCTTTAAGAGATCCCCAATAATGTCGGCAATGCTTCCTGCGGACTCATTACTCTGCTCCGCAAGCTTCTGGATCTGGCCTGCTACCACAGCAAAGCCTCGTCCCTGCTCTCCGGCACGGGCAGCCTCAATAGAAGCATTTAACGACAGGAGGTTGGTCTCTTCTGCGATAGAAGTGATCAGATCAACAGCCGCACGGATCTTCAATGCAGACTCGTTGGTTGCATTAACCTGACGGGAAATATGCTTAACAGCCTCCATACTCTTGTCATTGGATTCGGTAAGATCTCTGATAATATCGATGGAACGGTCACTGGAGCCTTTGATCTCCTGTGTGCCCTGATCCAGCTCTGCTACATTATCTGCAATATGCCCGATCAGCTGACCCATGGTATCGACCTCATGAGATGCCTTCTCGATCTCATCCGCCTGTGCTACAGCGCCCTGGGATATCTCCTCGATTGCCTTACTGATATCATCTGCGGTAGAGCTGGTCTGTGCTGCCATATTGCTGAGATCTGTGCCGGACTTCAGCAGCTGCTCAGAAGAGGTACGGATATGATTTACCACCTCCAGAAGCTGATTCATAAGCACTGCAACCCCCTTCGCCATATCGCCCAGCTCATCATTACGGCGCATTGCTTTTGACTCGACTACCGCTGTCAGATCACCGTTAGACAAACTGTGGACAGCCTTTTCTGCAGCCTGCAGTCCTGTCTGAATGCTTCTTGTCAAGATAAAGATCACAACCAATGCGATCAGTACCATCACTGTCTCCACAATAATAATTTCGCTGGTACGCTGACTGATCAGAGCCTCTACCTGCTTTACCGGCTTACCGGCAAATGTCATGCCGATCACCTTATCACCGGAACCCTTCAGTGGTGCATAGCACGCATAATACTTTTTCCCATCAATAGTAATATTATAATCCTCTACTGTCCTGCCATCCTGTGTCACAGCCCTGGCAACGGATTCATCTGCCTTGGTACCGGTAAGACGCTTCCCTGACTTATCCTTCAGGGTTGTTGCCATACGGGTATCGCCATAAAACAAAGTCACCTGCGTATCGGTTCCTTCCACAAGGGAATCCAGAAAATCTGTCTCATCGGTAACATTAAAGCTTCCCTTCATCAGCTTATCTCCACTGACCGAATATGCATCATCATTAACTGCATTATACAACTGCTCCAGAGAATGTGCCTCTGTCTCCAGCGCATACATCATCTCCCGCTGCATTCCTTCTCTCATATTACGTGCAGCGGTAATCCCCACGATCACTGCCATCAGTATCATTGGAAATAACGCTACCAGCATAATCTTGATCCGCAGTCTGCTGCTATTCTTCTTGCTATGCTTTTTCTTTTTAACCATAATTACCCTCCTCATACTTCATATAATTCGTTCAAAATATAACAATATTATAAATCAGATAACCGTTTCTGTCCAATCTTTTTCCCTGTTTTTTAGAATATCTCTGTAACAATTTTCATAATATCTCTGTAACAATTTTCATATATTGAAACATACGGGACAACAAATCACATATATGGAGGAATTCCCATGAAATTATCCTTAGAAACCATGATTACAAACCAGATAAAATGCCACGGCAGCATCCAGACCACTCTGGAGGATGATGTGAATGTGCCTGATACAAAGCCGGACATTGATTTTATCATAAAGCAGCACGGCTGCCTTGAGCTTACGGAGATCACCTGCGAGCAGAATAAATGTATTTTACACGGACAGCTTCAGTTTGAGCTGTTGTATGCCAGCAACGATGATATCCGTCCAATACATAACATGAAGGGTCAGATTCCCTTCGAAGAAAGCATAAACATGGATAGCCTTTCCAACACCGATACTGTTTTTTGCAGCTACGACCTGGAGGACTGTCAGATCAAACTGATCCATTCCCGCAAGATCAGCGTCCGTGCGATCGCTGGCTTCCACTGTCAGGCAGAGGATGAAACAAGTTATCCTGCTGGGGTGGACATCATTTCTGACGATGCCGCCCGTGCCGGAATGGACACTCTCGTTCCGGAAGGACTGCATAAACGCTTCGATGAGATCTCCTATACCAGATCCGGTCCCCGCCAGAAGGATGTATTCCGTATCAAAGATGAGATTACACTTCCAAAGGGAAAACCGGATATCGATACGATCCTTTATTATGAAATGACTCCTGCCAATCTCCAGACACGTCTTCTGGAGGACAGTATCCGTATCACAGGGGACCTACATGTGTTTGTCTTATATGTGCCGGTAGACGAAGAACGCCGGATGGAATATCTGGAAACCGAAACCTCTATTGATGGTATCGTACAGTGTGATCAATGCAGTGAGCAGATGATCCCGGATATTATCTTCCAGCCGGGGTGCGGTTCTATCGAGGCAAAGCCGGACGAAGACGGAGAACAGCGGATTCTGGAAATTGAGCTTCCATTAAATATGACCATGAAATTTTATGAAGATATCAAACTTCCGATCCTGAAAGATGCTTATTCCACTGCCTGTGAATTATCACTTTCCAGAGAACCTGTCACTTTTGAACAGCTGCTGTTAAAGACGCAGAATGTGATCCGTGTCGCCGACCAGATCAAGCTGGACGATAAACAGGAACGGATCCTTCAGATCTGTACTGCCTCCGGAAGAGTCCAGATCGATGAGCAGGAGATCCAAGAGGACGGTATTGCTCTTGAGGGTATTGTCGCACTTGATATCCTATATATTACAGAAAATGACGATCGGCCTCTTGGAAGCTTAAACGCCGTAATTCCCTTCCAGCATTTTATGGAGATCAAGGGAATTTCTCCTGACGATCACTATCTGCTCCAGACGGATATCAGCCAGATCAGCGTGATCATGCTGGACGCTACGGAAATCGAGGCAAAGGTGGTTCTCAGCGTTAGTGCGATCGTCTTCACTTCTACCGGCTGTAATGTCATTACCCGGATCGAGGAGGCTCCCCAGGATCTGGAACGTCTTCAGAAAATGCCGGGCATTGTAGGCTTTATCGTTAGTGACAACAGTAGTCTCTGGGATATTGCAAAGGAATATCAGACCTCCCCGGAAAGCATTATGGAGCTTAACGGGCTCACCTCCGAGGAGATACATCCGGGAGACCGGCTGCTGCTCGCCAAACAGGTTGACGGACTATGATTTCTGTATGAGATCCATCGCCTAAGTCCGATAAAACAACAAAGACATCGAATACGTCTCTGTGTCTCTCCCGAAATTGTTTCGGAAAAGCACAGTCACACATTCGATGTCTTTTTATAGCCCCTGTCTGCCTGTCCGGCTGACCTGCTTTATTTTTATAATTATATTTACTCAATCACCTTGATCCAGCCCTTAGGAGCCTCGATGCGTCCCATCTGGATACCTGTCAGTGTCTCATACAGCTTCTTGGTGATTGGTCCCATCTCCTCCATACCACTTGGGAAGCAGATCTCCTTACCATGATCATTGATCTTGCCAACCGGAGAGATAACCGCAGCAGTACCGCAAAGACCACACTCTGCAAAGTCCTTAACCTCGTCAAGGTAAACCTCTCTCTCCTCAACCTCAAGACCAAGATACTCCTTGGCTACGATCAGCAGAGAACGACGTGTAATAGACGGAAGGATACTGTTGGACTTCGGTGTAACCACCTTATTGTCCTTTGTAATAAACAGGATATTTGCTCCACCTGTCTCCTCAATCTTGGTACGGGTAGCTGCATCCAGATATACGTTCTCAGCAAATCCCTGATTGTGTGCATCTACGATAGCATGTAAGCTCATTGCATAGTTCAGACCAGCCTTGATATGACCTGTTCCATGAGGAGCTGCACGGTCAAAATCAGAAACACGGATTGTAATCGGCTTTGCGCCGCCCTTGAAGTATGGTCCAACCGGTGTAGTAAATACACGGAACTGATACTCATCTGCAGGCTTTACACCGATAACAGCATTGGTACCAAACATATATGGACGTATGTAAAGAGTTGCACCGGAACCATAAGGTGGTACATAATCAATGTTTGCTTTTACTGTCTGTACGATCGCATCTACAAAACGATCCTGTGGGAAAGCAGGCATTTCCAATCTCTTTGCTGACTGCTCAAGACGCTCTGCATTTAAATCCGGACGGAAGCACACCACATGACCATCCTCTGTGGTATACGCCTTCAGACCCTCAAATACGGTCTGTGCATACTGAAGCACTCCGGCACACTCACTGATCGTAATCGTATCATCACTGATCAATGCACCATCATCCCATGCGCCATCTTTGAAATTGGACACATATCTCTTGTCCGTTTTTACATAACCAAATCCCAGGTTATGCCAATCGATATCTTTCTTTGCCATAACTATTCCTCCATTCTGTATACATTCCATGCATGTATACGATTGATTCACTGAATCCAATTTTAATACTTGATATGAAGAGTGTCAAGAGTATTATTCCTCCAACATACCCTCCAACATATCAATTCTTTTCTGATGACGCTCCGCATTTGAGAACTCTGTGTTCAAAAATGTATCGACAATCATCAATGCCAGTCCGGGACCAACCACACGGGCTCCCATTGCCAGCATATTGGCGTCATTATGCTCCCTTGTGGCCTTTGCACTAAACACATCGTGGCAGAGCGCCGCACGGATTCCCTTGATCTTATTGGCCGCAATGGATATTCCGATCCCGGTTCCACAGATCAGAATGCCCTTTTCACATTCTCCGGAGGCTACTGCCTGTGCTGCCTTCTTGCCAAATACAGGATAGTCACAGGGACTTTCATCATAACATCCGTAATCCTTATACTCAATTCCCTTTTCCTCCAGATATTTGATGATCTCCTGCTTCAAACCATAACCGCCATGATCACTTCCCAATGCTATCATTCTGCTTGTCCTCCTTCATTTTCTTCCTCTTTCATTAAAATCTGTATGACTTTACGGATCCGCCGGGCAATCTCATGATAACACATATCATACTGCTCCTCTTCTCCGCCATAAGGGTCCACAATATCTGTATCTTCCCCAACGTATTCTCCTAAAGTATATACCTCGCCTCCCTGATATTTCTCAAGGTATGCAACCTTCTCACTAAATGTCATAGTGAGTACGAGGGTATCCTCTGCAATATCAAACTGCTCCAAAGGTACTGAGTTCTCGTGTGAGCATGGCTTCAGATCATGCTGGCTCAACGATACATTTACCTTCGGACTGATCGGTTCTGAAAACAAAACCACCAGACCTCTGGAACAGCACGTCGGAAATGACGGTACCTTTTGTCCCTGCTGCCGGGCACTCTCCCTCTCCTGCTCTGTAAACTGCCTGTACATCGCCTCTGCCACAGGGCTCAAATACGTATTTGCCGTACAGACAAATATAATCTTCGAATAATCCAATAATCAGTACCCCTCTCTAAACATTGATCACATGATATGCTGCTGCCTTCAACATCCGGTTCATGATCGCCTTTCCCAGCGAATCCTGTTCAAAGCTCTCCGCATATATATATTCTGCTCCAATATGATCCATTTCTCTCAGTATATCATATAATCCGGCTGCAATCGACCCCTCTGTCCTGCGGGAACCAATACTCCGGATATTGTCACATTGATAACGTCCCCTGGTCTCCTCTGTCGCGATCACTGCCACAGAGCTTCCTTCCTTCATTTTGTCCCGACAGAAGCTGTTGATCGCCTCAACCACCTTTTCTGTATCTCCCTCAACGATGGTCATCTGCCCCTTCGGTGCATAATGACGATATTTCATGCCCGGAGCCTTTGCTACAATATTTGGATCGATCTTTCTTGCAAGTATCGCCGGATCTACCTGCACCTGTCCTAAAACCTCCTCCAGCATTTCCTTAGTGATATATCCCGGACGCAGGATCGTCGGAACACCTGTACTCATATCCACGATTGTGGACTCCAGTCCGATCCCGACAGCTCCGCCATCAATGATCATATCAATCCTGCCATCAAGATCCTCCTGCACATGCTCTGCTTTGGTGGGACTTGGTCTGCCTGAAGTATTGGCACTGGGAGCTGCTATATAAACTCCCGACTCACGGATCAGTGCTCTGGCGATGGGATGACTCGGCATTCTGACTGCCACGGTGTCAAGTCCCCCCGTGGTTGACTTTGGCACCTTTTCCTTTTTGGAAAAGATCATCGTCAACGGTCCCGGCCAGAAATGCCGGGCCAGTTTATACGCTGCCTCCGGAATATTCTGCGCCACATCCTCCAATGCTTCCATATCTGCAATGTGTACGATCAGAGGATTGTCTGACGGACGTCCCTTGGCCTCATAAATCTTAGCCGATGCCTCCGGCCGCAGGGCATCTCCTCCCAATCCATATACCGTCTCTGTGGGAAATGCCACCAGTCCTCCCTGCTGCAGTATTTTGCATGCTTCCTGCAGCTCCTCATCCTGAAAGCTTTCCGGATTTATCGTTTGCATTATCGTTTTCATCTCATTTATGACCTCCGCTCACATACTGCAGCACTCCAAGAGCCACAGTCCATGCCACTCTGCGCTGATATGCCTCTTGCGTCAACAGCTCCGCCTCCCGGGAATTTGATAAAAATCCACATTCCACAATCACCATGGGCGCCTGAGTATTTTTTAACATATAATAATCACTATTTGCTTTTGCCACCCTGTTATTGTCCGGATCAAGCCCGGACACCATCTGCTCCTGTAAAATTTCAGCCAGCAGCTTTCCCTCTCCGGATGTTGTCTGATAAAAAACCTGTGCTCCCCTGGAACTTTCGGAAGTAAAGCTGTTCTGGTGAATACTGATCACAGCATCTGCACCGCTATCGTTGATGATCTGACATCTTGCATGCAGATCAGCCACCTTTTTGTTGGTGTCACCCTCCTGATAAAGCCCCTGATCCGCCTCTCTGGTCATGATCACCCGACAGTCATTCTGCTCCAGAATCTCCTTCAGCTTCAGGGAAATCGCCAGATTGACATCCTTTTCCAGCACATTGTTGATCCCGATCTTGCCGGGATCATTGCCTCCATGTCCCGGATCGATCACTATCGTATAGCGCCGGCTGCTGTTATTTTGTCTGGACCATGTATAAACAGCATTGCCTGTTTCAAATATCATTGCCACCAATGCCAGCCCCAGGATCAAAAATCCCATCACTCTGTCTAGCTTATTTTTCATTTTACCTACTCCGGTATACTGCTTTTATTTTATATTATGAATATACCGGATCAGATAGAATACAACGATCAGACTACATATACTTGATGATCATATCCCACACGGCGGAATCCTCAAGCCCCAGCTTCCAAAATGCATAACCGGCTGTTTTGCTCTCTGAAACAACTTTCATTTTCTCCTCCAGAGAGGTCTGATCCTCAAGCCACATTTTATATACAACACCATCTTTGGTGTATTCCGCATAATTCATTCCACTGTCATCATTCCAGTCAAATGAGGCTCCTGCATCTACCATAACCTCCTTGGCAGAACGCATGCCATATGCCTCTGAGCTCAGCTTTACCTTTCCATCCTTGGTGGTTTCTTTCCAGAGACGGCTGTAAAACGGCAATGCAATGATCGTCTGCTCCGCAGGCACCTCCTTTAAGGTATTGGCTGTAGAATCCTTGACGTAATTCAGGGATGACACCGGTCCGGCCTCCTCAGAGCCCGCAAAATACTCATCATATGCCATGGTGATCACATAGTCCGCCACGGCAGCCTGTTCCTTACGGTTATAGTACATGGAATATGATGTAGGCGGATAATTATCGATCGACAAAACCACACCATTATTACGGCACATAATACCAAGCTCACGGATAAACTGGATAAAATCATCACCATTGGCCTTTCTGACATGTTCAAAATCAATATTGATACCATCCAGGCTGTATTTGATCGCCTCCGCGATGAGATTTTTTACCAGCTTCTGTCTTGTTGTTGTGCTTGCTAGCACCTTACCGATCTTGCTGTCATTACTGAAATCATTGCAGACACCCCATACATCCACACCAAGACTCCTTGCTCTGGATACATATGTATCACTGGCAAGAGATGTGATCTCTCCATGATTGCCGGAAACGGTAAACCATGTCGGTGCCACAACATTGACTCCCTTTGTCGCATTAAGCAGATTGAGGACTCCATCATTGGCAGAGCTGTTCGTCACTTGATGCCATACCAGATTAACCTTGCCATCTTTCAGGATATGAGAATACTGCTCCTCCTTGAAATCTGTAGTATACTCTGACTGGAATATCTTTCCCAGATCTTTCTTGCGGATATAACCGACTACACCGTCTGCTGACATTACCTTATCAAACGAAGAAGCATTGCCGTCTCCCGACTTTGTGCTGTCTCCCTGCTCTAAAACACGCACCTGGGCGTTTTCCTCCAGCTTTACCAATATATCACTCTTTATGCTGGCACGGTAACGTATCTTTGCTTTCTTTTTAGCCTTGGCATAATCTGCCTTCTCATTGTAACGATATGTGATCACGACCCTGTCCGGTTTATCGTACTTCTTATAATCCAGCGCCGTATGTTCCTTAACATAGTCCAACGCCACGTACGCCGTATCACCCTTCACCTTTACAATCGGGTAATCCATAGATGCCTTGCTCTTGTTGGTATAATAGTCATTGCTGTCTACGGATGCGGATATCACTGCGGTAGAGGTGGTGTACAACAATTGATTCTCCCCGGAATCCCAATAGAATCGCGGATTCAGATAATCGTGAACCATCCCAAAATCTACATAAATCCGGTCTCCCTCATAAAGAGCCTTTGTGTCATAAATCTGATCCTGCAGGATCACCTGCATCTCCCCCTCTGAAACCTTGAAATAATCGTTCAGCGGCATTTCTTTGTTACTTGGCATATAACGTCTTACCAACAGCGCGATTGCTGTGATAATGACCGCAAGAACCAAAAGTGCTATAAACGGAATCATCAATTTCTTTTGTTTGTTCATGGCTCAGTCCCTCTTTTCTATATAAAATAACGTAAACGGATCAATCTTTATCAAATACGTATACTTAAAAAAAGTATATCACTTTTCCAATGTACAATCAATCCTCGCATTTTATGCGGACACCCTGTCCTGTAAAATCAATGAAACAAAATGAAAATCAGATGTGCCTGTATGTTCCCCGGGCCAACGGTTTCCAAACGGCACATCTGTTTTAATTGGGTTTTAAAAGGTTCTATTACAGCTTCGCATTTATTGCAGGCATATATCTGCCATACACAGTACAGACTTTGTCAGACATGATCCAAGCGTTCAAAATCAATCTGCGTGATCCGCCCCTGACGATCCCCGACATAATCCTTCATGTAATAAGCCTCCTCCATCACCTGATGAAGCCGCTCTGTCTCTGCCAGGGTATAGGGTCTTCCATCTACAGAAACGCTTAAGCCGGCAGCCTCCGCCTGCTCCATTTCCGCCAATATCCACGAATACATCTGTTCTTTCAAATCACTTGTGTTTTCCTTCATAGACACACCCTCCCATAATACGGATGACACGGAAGTACAAATTTGTGATACGCTTTCCTGCTCATCCCACCTAAAATAACATTTACTGCTGACCGGAGAAACTCCTCCCTGAATATACAGGATATGTGCCTTTATACGTCTGACATTTTTAAACAACCTCCTTTCTCCATTTCTCAGGATTGTCTCTCCAGCTCCAATTATACGACAGCAAAACACCCCGTGACAACCCTGAAACAGGGCTTTTGACGCCGAAATACCCCCTTGTTTATTGTTACATTTATACAACTGTCTAAGACAAAAAATCAGTTTTAGGTCATTTTTTATCTCAAAAATACAGATAATAGAAATCCACCAAGAAAATGCCAGTATTTCCTGGTTAAAATCAACAAAAAATAAGGAGGAACGCAAAATTGACTTATGCGTAAGAATATTTTATAATCAACTTAAATAAGAAGTTTACCTGTCCGGATGAATCGATTTCATTCAGGACAGAAAATATAGAAGGGAAGTGAGCCTATGCGTATCGAAAAAATTAATGATCATCAGATTCGCTGTACTTTAAACCAAAAGGATTTAAGCGATCGTGAGCTTCGGATCAGCGAGCTTGCCTATGGCAGTGACAAAGCAAAGGCTCTGTTTCGCGATATGATGCAGCAGGCATCTTATGAATTTGGATTTGAAGCGGATGATATTCCCCTGATGGTGGAAGCAATCCCTATGTATCCGGACAGTCTCGTTCTTGTGATCACCAAAGTGGATGATCCGGACGAGCTCGATACCCGTTTTTCTCATTTTACAGATGATGACTCTGATTTTGACAACGTAGATGATGATGACATGGATAATGTCTTTACGATCGAGGACGACAATATGTCGGATTTAGATCTGTTTGACAGTGATATACTTATGGATTCCACACCACCGGCCTCCGACACAGCGTCATCTGCTTTATCCGATGACACAGATCAGAACAATACATCCGATGGTGACTTCATTTCACTTTCTGAGGCATTGGGTATGGAGCGGCGTCCTAAGACAAAGGATTATACTGCCAGCCGGGATGTGATCAAGATTTTCTCATTCCAGAGTCTTCAGGATCTCACAAGTCTTGCGGAATATCTGGTATATACTTATTATGGTTCCAATACCGTGTATAAGGATGAAAAAACCGGTATTTATTATCTGATCGCACACAAATCAGAGCACAGCCCTGAGGAGTTCAATAAGATCTGCAATATCATGAGCGAGTATGGCAGACCGGTACACAATATGTATGCCAGCCACTCTTACTATGAGGAGCATTACGAACCACTGATCCAGGAGCATGCACTGCAGGTTCTGGCCAGTATTTAAGCTTTCGCGCAAATAAAACATAAAATCCCTGATACAAACCGGTGCAGCAGTTTGTATCAGGGATTTTTCTGTAAATATATACGATGCCGCAAGGGATGTGTCGTGCTTTCACACGGCTGCAATCCCGGGGGCTGTATAATAAATTATTTCTTGGCCAGATAACCGTTTACATTTTCAATCAGCTCATCTGCATTGAGGCCATGAACCATAGCAGCCTCCTCCAGGCTCTCTCCCTGTGATGCAGGGCAGCCTACACAATGCATACCGGATGCCATCAATACAGCGGCAATACCCGGATCAATCTGAAGCATATCACTAATGATCATATCTTTACTTACTCTAGCGTCCATTTTAATCCTCCATCTTACACAGGATCAGACTTTCTGTCCAAACTGCGTATCTTTCTAAAAATCTCATTGTTTGCTTTGAAAAGGAAAAGACTGTCCACGGTGAAGCCATCGAGGACAGTCCGGTAATTCATGTGTAATAATTACTCCTCTGAAATAGCTCCAGAAGGACATGTACCAGCACAAGCGCCACAGCTGATGCAAGAATCAGCGTCGATCTCATAGTGCTCAGCACCTTCTGCAATAGCTCCTACAGGACATCCGCCTGCACAAGCGCCACAACTTACACAATCATCTCCAATAACATATGCCATTTTAAAAATCCTCCTTTTCTTAGTATAACCACATTCTAATACAATTTTCTCTTTTTTACAAGAGGAAAACCTTACTAACTCAATTTTCTCATTTGTCTTAATCGAGAAAATTTATCATTAAAGTCTGTATCCTGTCAAAAGCATTGACTCCGAAAAGTATAAAAAGGTACTTTCAGATGGAAAAGTGATCGAACATCAGAAGTCCACTTCAGTATCATAGTAACAGCATTTCAGCAGCTTTTCCATCTCTTCCTGGGATGGCTGACGTGGATTGGAACCGGTACATGCATCCAGGATCGCATTGGCTGCAATCTCCGGCAGTCTCTCTAAGAATACATTCTCCGGAACAAACCCTTCCTCTGTCGGATAACTGTCCGAACCATAGTTTTTGATACAATGTGGGATATTTAAAGCATCATTCATACCGCGAAGATATTTGATCAGAAGCTCTACCTTTTCATCATCATTACTGCCTCCAAGCTTCATGAAATCTGCGATTTCTCCATAACGCTCCTTCGCTGTCGGATCCTTTGCGTTAAACGCAATAACCTTTGGCAGATACATGGCATTGGCTGCGCCGTGGATAATATGTGCGCCATAATCAGCAAAGGCAGCTCCTGTCTTGTGCGCCATGGAATGTACGATACCAAGAAGTGCATTGGAAAATGCCATACCGGCAAGACACTGTGCATTGTGCATGCTGTCTCTCTTCTCCATGTCTCCCTCATAGGAACCAACGAGATCTCTCTGGATCATCTTGATCGCATGAAGAGCAAGAGGATCCGTATAATCACAGTTTGCCGTGGAAACATATGCCTCGATTGCATGAGTCATGGCATCCATACCGGTATGTGCCACCAACTTCTTCGGCATCGTCTCCGCAAGCTCCGGATCCACGATCGCAACATCCGGTGTGATCTCAAAATCAGCGATTGGGTATTTGATTCCCTTCTCATAGTCCGTAATGATAGAAAATGCCGTCACCTCGGTTGCCGTTCCTGATGTAGATGAGATTGCGCAGAACTTTGCCTTGGTACGAAGCTTCGGCAGACCGAACACCTTGCACATATCCTCAAAGGTTACATCCGGGTACTCATACTTGATCCACATTGCCTTGGCAGCATCGATCGGTGAACCTCCACCCATAGCAACAATCCAGTCCGGCTGAAACTCCTGCATCTTCGCTGCACCCTTCATAACCGTATCTACGGACGGATCGGGTTCAATGCCCTCGATCAGATCAACCTCCATACCTGCTTCCTTCAGGTAACCAATCGCCTTGTCCAGAAAACCGTTTCTCTTCATAGAGCCACCGCCCACGCAGATGATCGCTTTCTTTCCTTCAAAATCCTTCAGAGCCTCCAGCGCCCCCTTGCCATGATACAAATCTCTTGGTAACGTAAACCTTGCCATAATCATTTACCTCCTTTAAAATCTGACAATTACATCGATGTAATCGATTTGTCGTACAATTTGATGACTCTATTTTACACCTGATGAGATATTTCATCAACAGAGAATCTATGGAAATATATGAAAGATTTATAAAGATATGACCAGCTTTATGGAGTAAACTTCCTTGAATCGTGAAATATATTCTGATAGAATATGTGGCATGAAACAATTTTAGATCCATCCGGAAATGAGGATTACTATGAATAATTATAAACTCATCCTGCAGTACGATGGCACCCGTTACAGCGGCTGGCAGAAGCAGGGAAATACAGACAATACCATACAGGCAAAGCTGGAAACTATTGCCCGGAAGCTCACCGGTACACCAACCGATGTCAACGGCTCCGGCCGGACAGATGCCGGTGTCCATGCTTTGGGACAGGTGGCAAATTTCCGCAGTGAGAAAATATTTGCCGATACCGATTATGTCCGGGATTATTTTAATCATGCCCTTCCCATGGATATCCGCGTCATTTCGGCAGAGGAAGCCCCGGTCCGTTTCCATGCCAGACTCAATGCAAAGGAAAAGCACTACCGCTATGTGATCGACAATGCAGTAGTGCCAAATGTATTTGAACGCCGCTATGCAGCCAGGATCCCGGCGGAATATGAGCCACGCATTTCTTATGATATTGCAGAGATGAAAAAAGCAGCCGCATATCTGACAGGGGAACATGATTTTAAAAGCTTCTGTGATAACCGCCACATGAAAAAATCCACTGTCCGTACCATCCGGGATATCCGGATCGCAAACGATAACGACCGGATCACTCTGGATTTCTACGGCAATGGATTTTTATATCATATGGTGCGTATCCTGACCGGAACACTGCTTGAAGTGGGAAGCGGCAAACGCTCCGCAGGGGATATTCCCCGCATCCTGCAGTCACTTGACCGCCGGGAGGCAGGATTTACCGCACCGGCTCAGGGACTGTTTCTGGTGGAGGTAAAGTATTAGGCATTAATACATCTCCTCCCTGAACCGGTCCATACTGCTTCTCCTCAACCAATATCCTTTCCGGTATTTTCCGGAGCTACCATTCTATTTCGATCAGATTCTGCTTCTTTGTCAGACTGTTATAAGAAAACGTCATACCCTCGACCTTCCTGAGCGCTCCAAAATAATCTCCCTTCGCAGTCACTGAAAAACTGCCCCATCCACCGGTTCCTGTCACGATGCTGCTCTTGTCATCCATCAGAAGATCCTCTCTCCAAAAAGGCGTCTTGTCTGATTCCACACTCACATATGCAAATTCCTGCGATTTATCTTTCAATAAATATTTTGCGTCCTGATACACCGACCCCTCATTATCTGAAACAGTACGTTTTTTTCCTGAGCTGTCATAATCCATCTGAAGCTTGCAGCATCCTATCCTGGACAGGGACTCATCAAAGACCATCAACAGAACCTGCTTTTCATATACCTGGCTCTGTCCTGCATCCCAGAAATAAACCGGTTGCTTTGATACATATAATCTGCCTGTTTTCTTATGCTCTAACAGGCCGCCGACAGATCGTATCATTTCTTTTACCTGTTCACCCTCCGATCCATTTTCCAGTAAGTCCTCCACCGATAAAAGATATTGATCCGTCACCCGGTTCATATCCAGTTCACCGGCTCTCAAAATGTCATAATCTTTCCTCACATCCGTAGTTGTTTTGTCCTGAACCGGCGATTTGGTTTTCTTATGATCAACTATGACAATGACACATATTGCAAAAACAAAAAGACATCCAATACATGCATATTTTTTCCACTTTTTCATACGCTCCCCCTCATACAAATAAACCTTAAATACACTTTCCCCTTCAAAAGGCTGTTTCGTAATTACCCAGCCTAATTCTATTTTAATATTTACTTTTGTTTTTGTCACCCCTGCATTTTCCCCATAATCTCTTCCAACAGCTTTCCTGCCACTTCCTCTTTGGACTGCAGTGGCAGCTCTGTGGCACCGTCTGCTGTGATCAACGTCACCACATTGGTGTCACCGCCAAATCCGGCCCCCTGCACCTTGAGATTATTGGCAACGATCATGTCTACGTTCTTTTTCGTCAGCTTCTGACGGGAGTTTTCCAGCATATTCTGTGTTTCCATAGAGAAGCCACAAAGGAACTGTCCCTCTCTGCGGTGCTCTCCCAGCCATCCGAGAATATCCTTCGTACGAGTCAGTGCAATGGCGTTATCCCCATCCTTCTTTTTGATCTTTTCGGTTGCTGTGGTGACAGGCGTATAATCCGCAACCGCAGCCGCCTTGATAATGATATCCTGCTCCTGTGCCCGGCTGGTCACGGCGTCGAACATATCTGCCGCACTTGTCACCGGTACCACATCCACAAACATCGGTGGATCGATCGCAACAGGGCCAGTCACCAGTGTTACCTGTGCACCCCGGAGCATTGCCTCCCGCGCGATAGCATATCCCATCTTTCCGGTGGAATGATTGGTGATATAACGAACCGGATCGATCGCTTCCACCGTAGGACCTGCTGTTACAAGAACCCGCTTACCTGCCATGGTTTTCTCACAGGCTGCTTCTTTCAAAATATACTGTAACAGGATATCCTCGGACGGCAGCTTTCCGGCTCCGACGTCATGACATGCCAGCAAACCGACTGCCGGTTCGATGATCTCCATCCCGTAATGTTTTAATTTTTTAAGATTGTCCTGAACGATCGGATTCTCATACATGGCTGTATTCATCGCCGGAGAAATGATCTTTTTGCAGCGGCATGCCATAACTGTTGTAGTCAGCATATCATCCGCAATGCCATTGGCAAGCTTGCCGATCACATTGGCAGAGGCCGGTGCGATCAACACCACATCCGCCTGTTTTGCCAGAGCCACATGCTCTACACTATACTGAAAATTGCGGTCAAATGTATCGATCAGACACTTGTGGCTTGTCAGCGTCTCAAATGTCGTTGGATGAATAAAATTGGTGGCATTCTGCGTCATAAGCACCTGCACATCTGCATGAAGCTTTACCAGCATACTTGCGAGATTTGCAATTTTATAAGCGGCAATGCTGCCTGTCACACCCAGTACGATTGTTTTTCCCTTTAACATGTCCATTTCTCCTTGCTGTATGATCTGTCCTATTTTTAGGACAGTTTGTTGTGATATAAATACGACACCTCTATCAGATCATTTCAGCCTTACGACAACTGTCCGTGCTTTTCATAATTTGTCACACGGCTGATGTGATTTTCTTCATCCACAAAAACTACCTTCGGCTTGTGATCCTTTGCCTCCTCCGGTGTCATCTGGCAATAGCACATGATGATCACATGATCTCCTACCTGCGCCTGTCTTGCCGCTGCCCCGTTCAGGCAGATCATACCGCTGCCCGGCTCTCCGGCAATGGTATATGTCTCGAAGCGGTTGCCGTTTTCCACATCAACGATCTGTACCAGCTCATATTCCAGAATCCCTGCCTGCTCCATCAGCTCCGGATCCACAGTAATACTTCCCACATAATTAAGCTCCGCCTGCTGTACCACGGCACGATGGATCTTGCCCTTTAACATTGTAATCTGCATGTTGTTCAATCTCCTTTTATTACTTAATAAAGTTATCGATCAGTCTTGTTTTGCCGATGTAAACCGCCATTGCTGTCAGGATTTCTCCCTCCGTGCTCTCTACCGGTTCCAGAGTATTCCAGTCTACGATCTCCACATAATCAATCTTTGCCAGAGGCTCCTTCTCGATCTCTGCACGAATGGCTGCGATCACCTTCTTGGCATCCTTCTCGCCATCTTCGATCAGCTTCTTACCAAGCTTCAAAGAGCGCGATAATACGAGAGCCGCTTTTCTCTCCTCCGGGCTGAGGTAAGTATTTCTGGAGCTTTTGGCCAGACCGTCCTCCTCGCGGATGATCGGGCAGCCCACGATCTCAATGCCAAAGTTGAGATCCGATACCATATGACGGATCACTGCCAGCTGCTGGGCATCCTTCTGTCCGAAATATGCCCTGTCCGGTGTCACAATATTAAAAAGCTTGGAAACCACGGTACAAACTCCACGGAAATGAATCGGTCTTGTCTTTCCACAAAGACCGCCTGTCAATGTGCTCATATCCACAAAACTTGAGAAATCATCATGATACATTTCCGCTGGCTCCGGATGGAAGATCAGGCTTGCTCCTGCATCCTCACAGAGAGCGGCATCCCTGTCCATATCTCTTGGATAGCTTTCCAGATCCTCGCTACTGACAACCACGCGGTCATTGTCTGCTACGGCACGGTCAATCAGACTTTTGTGTCCTTCATGGAGATATCCCATGGTTGGCACCAAGCCTACGGTCAGCCCCTGCTTTCTCCATTCTTTTACCTGCTCTCTTACCTCTGCTACTGTATTTACAATTTTCATTTTATCTTACTTCCTTTCACGCTGTCATATCATCGACTAAAATTTCCGAAACGTCTGATCTTCTGTCCGATATTTCGGACTATCCTATATATCGGACATCATTTAATCAATACAGCTTATCCAATACGTCATCATCTATCTTAAAAGTCCAATACGTCATCATCTATCTTAAAAGTATGTTCCTCAGCCGGATAAGTGCTTTCCTGTACTTCCTTTATGTACTTGGCAAAGCCTTCCTTCATGACCTCTCCGACCTCAGCAAACCTTTTTACAAACTTTGGAGAATAATCCGAGAACATTCCAAGCATATCCTGATATACCAGGATCTGTCCATCGCAGCCCACACCGGCACCGATACCGATCGTCGGAATTTCCAGCTTGTCCGTGATGATCTGTGCGAGCTTCGCCGGAATACATTCCAGAACAACCGCAAAGGCTCCTGCTTCCTGTACGGCAAGTGCAGCATCAATGATACTCTGGGCAGCCTCTGTGCTCTTTCCCTGTACCTTATTGCCGCCAAATGCATTGACATGCTGTGGTGTCAGTCCCAGATGGGCACATACCGGGATTCCTGCGTCCACGATAGCTTTGATCTGCGGGCAGACTTCCTTGCCACCCTCCAGCTTTACCGCATTGCCACGCCCTTCCTTCATCAGGCGTCCTGCATTGACCACCGCATCATAAACAGATGTCTGATATGACATAAATGGCATATCGATCATCACAAGTGCGTTTTTGGCTCCGCGGGAAACAGCAGCGCCGTGATGGATCATATCCTCCATGGTCACAGAAAGCGTATCCTCATATCCAAGGATCACATTTCCAAGGGAATCTCCTACCAGGATCCCGTTAACCCCTGCCTCGTCCTCCAGCTTTGCCGTAGAGTAATCGTATGCGGTGAGCATTGCGATCTTTACGCCGTCCTGTTTTGCCTGTCTCCATGTTTGTACTGTGTTTTTCATTTGATTACCAGCCTTTCTGAATATCTGTTTTGCCTGTCTCCATGTTTGTACTGTGTTTTTCATTTGATTACCAGCCTTTCTGAATATCCGCTATCCTTTCGATAGTCGCATTTCCTGTCACCGGTACACCTGTATATAACCGGTAACGATTTCTGTTCTGTTCCATTTTACGGACAGATGGATGTGGTCTCTAAAAGCTCTTACTCCATGTTCTTTTCAAACAGTGTCCGGATCGGTGCATAGTCTCTATCCGGATTGCGCCGCTTGGCAAGCTCTACCATAGTACAGCCAAGGCTCTGATATATTTTTCCCGCCTCGCTGCCCTCCAGCGCCTGCAAATGCTTCTGAACCGTCTGCACGTCACCGCGTTCCACCGGTCCCGTCAGCGCATTCACGCATCCCTTTTCCAGCATAGAAGCAATGTTGCCCTGTACCAATGGCGTGAGAAGCGCCATGGAATCCTCTTCGGAGAATCCACATTCTGACAGGACATCAAGACTTGCCTGCATCAGACCAAGCATTTCATTGCTCGCCATGGCTGCTGCCGCATGATATTTGATCTTGTCCTGTGCTTTTAAGGTCAACACATGATGACCAAGCTCTTCCCACATGGGCTTCATCACTTCAACAGCCTCCGGGTCACCCTCCAGTGTCAGATACGCTGTATGAAATTGTTCGTATGAATGGAATTTGTCGCTGAACGCGTACATCGGATGCATCGAGATACCCAAGGCTCCTGCCTCTTCCCGACCAGAAAATACATGAGATGATAATGAACCACTAAAATGACAGATAATACGATT
>CADAKW010000039.1:564-20470 GCA_902788645.1 uncultured Lachnospiraceae bacterium | reverse complement strand
TGCATGAAATCTGCAGATTAACAGTTTTTTTGGCAGATGTTGTCAGAAGACGGAATACAGCCTTACCATAAGCGGTGTTGCCGGATTTCCAGCGGCTTGACTCATCGCAAATCCAGTTTCTGATATTGTGGATAGTGATTTCCTCTGATACATCAGAGCACACTACCAAATAGTCATCATACATAAAAGCTGCATGAAGTGTGTATTCCCAAGTAAGCACATTGCTAGCATTATAGTATTTGTATGACTTTTTTGCCCCTTTTCTCTTTGTTGTGCCACGGGTGATCGATGGAATTACAGTTTCCGTGGTTGTGATGATACAATAGCCCCCGTCATCCGTCTGAATCGTTTCTTCGGAAACGGTGGTTTCTGCTGCTGATACAGGGTTAGAGACCAGCAGGCTGGATGCCAACAGGCAAAGTGCAAGTGTTAAACATGTCAGTGCTTTAAAAAATTTCTTCATAAAGATTCCTCCTAATTAATAACGTGATAGTCTGGTTCTGGGGAGGAGGTTACATCTGAAGAACCGGGAATATTAAAATCATCTTCTTCCAGTATCACATCGGCATGACCATTTACTTCGTTGAGTACATGCCGGCTGTGTATGATAAATGCCCCAAGTGCCATAAAGCAGACAGCGCAGATCAGTATGATCAAAATTCTTGAAAAGATCTGCTTCCGTTTGGATTGGCGCCTGATGGATGCCCGAAGTACTGAAATATCTCTGCCGGTGTAGCAGATGGATGGTCCTTCAGATAGCAGTCCAGAGAATCTCTTATGTCTTCGAGAAACTGATCTGTATCATCGCGGTCTCCGGAGTAGTACATCCGCAATTGTTCCAGATATTTTTCCCGATCAAAAGAGTTCATTGAAAACCCCTCCTCTTATGTTACATATTTTATATTAGAGAAACATAATATTTTTTGCAAATACATTGTTATCAAGAACATTATGAATAATCCTATTTTAATAGCATAAGGTAATTAATAAAGTTTGGTTTATTTTTACAATTAATGCATTTGCGAAAATTAATTTTAACAAAAAAGTGGTTATCGCACAAGGGGCTGATACGTTAAAAAGATGAAAGGATTCCAAATAAGATTATACACAAACGGAAACAGAATATAAATAACCATACTGCGCAAGTATAATTATAAACAAAAGATTACAAGATGAAATTTGTTTGGAAATTTATAGAAGGTGTATGCATGGCTTTGAGTGACAAAGAGATTGGAATGAGAGTTCGTAATATCCGTAAGGAAAGTGGGCTGACTCAGGATAGATTTGCAAGAAAATTTCATATGACACAGCAGACTCTGAGCCGCTATGAGAATGGAAGGATTTCTATTCCTAACGGAACTTTGGAAAGTATTGCCAGGGGCATGAACGTGTCGGTGGGATATTTTCTGGGAGTAGATTCAACGGAGTTTACGGATGATGAATTACGGCTTATCAATATATACCGTCGTGCTGATGATCGTATGAAAGAGTATATATTAGAGATGGCACGGATGACAGAGGAAAAACTTAAGGGCAGGGATTTGCCGGAGTAAACGAAACTTTTATGAGTTGACGGTTGACAAGCGGCAAAAAGGATACTAATATAAGGTTATAGTGAAAAACTGTGACGGAGACAGTACCTTATTTGGAAACGCTTCAGTGAGTCCGGGATAGTGCGAACCGGATGCATAGAGATGACTCTCTTGGATAGATGAGGGAAGATCACTCCTGAGTTGCAGACTGGAACGTTGTGTTATCAGTACAGCCTGACGGATCCCGCCGTTATAGGGGTATGTATCGAATCGTTATTGTGTACAAAGTGGTATACACAAGGGCAAGGCAGTGAGTTTGCTCCATTTCCGTACAGATTAAATAGGTGGTTATGAATGTTACGGCTTTCATCCTGTTTAGGATGAGAGTCTTTTTTTATAGGAAACAAACATCTGGTTTCCAATGCAATAGCAGCCTTATTTATATAACGGTTCATGAAACAGCAGATTGTTGATACCGGTCTGCTTAGGATCAGATATTTTTGAAGGAGGAAAACGTATGTATCAGAAAGTTTCAGCTGACATGAATTTCGTTGACAGAGAAAAAAACGTAGGAAAGTTCTGGCGGAATCAGCAGATCTTTGAGAAGTCTATGAAAGCAAGAGAGGGCAAGCCGGTTTATACCTTTTATGATGGACCGCCTACCGCTAACGGTAAGCCTCATATCGGTCATGTGCTGACCCGTGTTATTAAGGATATGATCCCGCGTTACAAGACCATGAAGGGATATATGGTACCTCGTAAGGCAGGATGGGATACCCACGGACTGCCGGTTGAGCTTGAGGTGGAGAAGCTTCTGGGTCTGGATGGCAAGGAGCAGATCGAAGAGTATGGTATGGAGCCTTTCATTAAGAAGTGTAAGGAATCTGTCTGGAAATACAAGGGAATGTGGGAGGATTTCTCCGGTACCGTTGGTTTCTGGGCTGACATGGACAATCCATACGTTACCTATGATGACAATTTTATTGAGTCCGAGTGGTGGGCTTTGAAGGAGATCTGGAACAAAAAGCTTCTATATAAAGGGTTCAAGATCGTGCCTTATTGTCCAAGATGCGGAACACCTCTTTCTTCCCAGGAGGTAGCACAGGGTTACAAGCTGGTAAAAGAGCGTTCTGCAATCGTTCGTTTTAAGGTGGTTGGCGAGGATGCATATTTCCTGGCATGGACCACAACTCCTTGGACACTGCCATCCAATGTGGCACTTTGTGTAAATCCGGAGGATACTTATATTAAGGTAAAGGCAGCAGACGGATATACCTATTATCTGGCGGAAGCTCTGGCAGACAATGTACTTGGCAGTCTGGCACAGGAGGAAGGTGTTAAGGCTTATGAAGTACTGGAGACATATAAGGGAAGTGATCTGGAGCATAAGGAATATGAGCCGCTTTATGCCTGCGCCAAGGAATGTGCGGACAAGCAGCACAAGAAAGGCTTCTTCGTAACCTGTGACACTTACGTAACGATGTCTGATGGTACCGGTATCGTTCATATTGCTCCTGCATTTGGTGAGGACGATGCCAATGTAGGACGTAACTATGATCTGCCGTTTGTACAGTTTGTAAACGGTAAGGGTGAGATGAGCGAGGAGACTCCGTTTGCAGGACTTTTTGTAAAGAAGGCTGATCCGGAGGTGTTAAAGGATCTGGATGCATCCGGCAAGCTTTTTGCAGCTCCGAAGTTTGAACATGATTATCCTCATTGCTGGCGTTGTGATACTCCGCTGATCTATTATGCCCGCGAGTCATGGTTCATCAAGATGACAGAGGTTCGCGATGATCTGGTCCGCAATAACAATACAGTCAACTGGATCCCAGAGTCCATTGGTTCCGGACGTTTCGGAAACTGGCTGGAGAATATTCAGGACTGGGGTATTTCCAGAAACCGTTACTGGGGTACTCCGTTAAATATCTGGGAGTGCGAGGGCTGCGGCAGACAGGAGTCCATCGGAAGCCGTGCCGAGCTGGCTGAGAGAAGCGGCAATCCGGAGGATGCAAAGGTAGAGCTTCACCGCCCGTATATTGACGCCGTGACATTTACCTGTCCGGACTGCGGTAAGACCATGCGCCGTGTTCCTGAGGTTATTGACTGCTGGTTTGATTCCGGAGCAATGCCGTTTGCACAGCATCATTATCCGTTTGAAAATAAGGATCTCTTTGAGCAGCAGTTCCCGGCACAGTTCATTTCCGAGGCTGTGGATCAGACAAGAGGCTGGTTCTATTCTCTGATGGCAGAATCAACTCTTCTGTTTAACAAGGCTCCTTATGAGAATGTTATCGTTCTGGGTCACGTTCAGGATGAGAATGGACAGAAGATGAGTAAGTCCAAGGGCAATGCAGTAGATCCGTTTGATGCACTGGATAAGTACGGTGCCGATGCGATCCGCTGGTACTTCTATATTAACAGTGCTCCATGGCTGCCAAACCGTTTCCATGGAAAGGCAGTGCAGGAGGGACAGCGTAAGTTCATGGGTACTCTTTGGAATACCTACGCATTCTTTGTACTTTATGCCAATATCGATGAGTTCGATGCAACAAAATATACATTAGATTATGACAAGCTTTCTGTTATGGATAAATGGCTTCTGTCCCGCCTGAACAGTACCGTTAAGGCTGTGGACGAGAATCTGGCTGCATACCGTATCCCGGAGACAGCAAGAGCATTGCAGGAGTTTGTGGATGAGATGAGTAACTGGTATGTACGCCGCTGCCGTGAGCGTTTCTGGGCAAAGGGCATGGAGCAGGATAAGATCAATGCTTACATGACACTTTATACCGCACTTGTTACGATCTCCAAGGCGGCTGCACCAATGATCCCATTTATGACAGAGGATATCTACCGCAACCTGGTATGCTCTATCGATCCAAGCGCACCGGAGAGTGTACATCTGTGTGATTTCCCTGAGGTGGATGAGGCACACATCGATCTTCAGCTTGAGGCAGATATGGAGGTTGTCCTTGAGGCAGTTGTGATCGGACGTGCCTGCAGAAATACAGCAAATATCAAGAACAGACAGCCGATCGGCAAGATGTATATCAAGGCCGGCAAGGAGCTCAGTGATTTCTATGTAGATATCATCCGTGACGAGCTGAATGTGAAGGAAGCAGAGCTTACCGATGATGTGAGCAAGCTGACAACCTATAGCTTTAAGCCACAGCTTAAGACTCTGGGACGTCGTTTCGGCAAGAAGATCAACGATGTAAGACAGATCCTTGCAGAGCTTGACGGACAGGCTGCTATGGCAGAGCTCAATGAAAAGGGAACTCTGACGATTCAGGTAGATGGTCAGGATGAAGCTTTAGAGAAGGATGATCTTCTGATCGAAGCAGCACAGATGGAGGGTTATGTATCTGACAGTGATCATGGTATTACGGTAGTTCTTGATACCAACCTGACACCGGAGCTTCTGGAGGAAGGTTTCGTACGTGAGATCATCAGTAAGGTTCAGACCATGCGTAAGGATGCAGGCTTTGAGGTAATGGATCATATCAGAGTCAGCATGCAGGACAACGACAAGGTTCAGAAGGTAATTCAGGACAATGAGGAGCAGATCAAGTCCGAGGTTCTGGCCGATGAGGTTTCCTATGACGGAGCAAAGGGCTCTGTCAAGGAGTGGAGCATCAATGGCGAGAAGGTTACACTTGGTGTTGAGAAGCTGTAAGAGATTATATATAAGTTAATTAAAAAGCCGGAGGGCTGTCACAAATATGGCAGCCCTCCGGCTTTGTTGTGTGTTAGAACAAAGATCTGTACACTCACAAATACTTTGTATTATATAGGTAACTCCCGTCCGGAAGTATCTATCGTGATCATAAATATCAAAAATCAGGACAGCTTCTCGATCGCTGCGATGGCGTCATCAAACCAGTTGCCCTGCAGTTCCTCGACATTACCGGCATCGCTGGCGGCAGCAATTTCGGCAGTCATTGGGATGCGGCCAAGAACCGGCAGATTATACTGTTTTGCAACCTCATCGACGTGGCTTTCACCAAAGATGTGGATCTGTTTGCCGCAGTCCGGACATTCCACGTAGCTCATGTTCTCAATGATACCAAGAATCGGGATGTTCATCATCTGTGCCATGCGAACGGCCTTGCCGACGATCATGGAAACAAGCTCCTGAGGAGAAGTCACAATAACAATTCCATCTACCGGAAGAGACTGGAATACGGTCAGAGGCACGTCGCCGGTTCCCGGAGGCATGTCCACGATCATATAGTCCACATCTTTCCATAATACATCTGTCCAGAACTGTTTTACGGTACCTGCGATGACAGGACCTCTCCAGATGACAGGGTCATTGGAGTCCTCCAGCAGGAGATTGACAGACATGGTCTGGATACCGGTCTTACTTTCTACCGGGTAGATCACCGTGTCTGTGCCAATGGCATGCTGTGTGATACCAAAAGCTTTTGGGATAGACGGCCCCGTCACATCGGCATCCATAATGGCAGTGTGGTGACCCTTTCTTTGGAGATTGACCGCCAGCATAGAGGAGATCATGGACTTGCCAACGCCGCCTTTTCCACTGACAACGCCGATCACCTTATCGATGCGGCTCTCTTTATTTGGTTGTTCGATCATACTCTGCGGGGAACGGCTGCTGCAGTCGGCAGAGCAGCTTCCGCAATCATGGGAACAGCTTTCGCTCATAATAATCCTTCCTTTCTTTATACACGTAAAATTCAGTATAACAATTAATTGATAAATTGTCCACACCTGTTCTAAGAGATTGAGAATCTACATATATTATGATGCAGGGGGTAAAAGATAATTCTGCCGTTTGCACGATCAGATATAAAAAATGAGGATGATGACTTTCGGGACTGCCGGATGGATCATTTCGGAATGGAGGAAATATGAGCGGATATCAGAGGATGGTTTCCTATCTTTATCGATATGAAAAGGGGATAAAGGGGCAAAATGTCGGTTATGCAAGGATTGAATTAAGAAATGACAGATGCCGCATTACAGTACGTTTTCAGGATATGATCTCAGTATCTCCCAAAATGTCGCTTTTTATGCAGCAGGAGCAGGGATTGTTTCCTATACCGGCGGGAAAGCTTGTGCGGAACGGAAACAGCTTTGCCGGAAGGATCGAAACATCACAGTCCCATGTGGCGGGAACAGACTACACCTTTGGACAGATGGATGGGATTTATATAACGGGGCCGGAGAATGTGTTTTATGCAACCACCTGGAAGGATATTGTGATTTCAGAGCAGGGAATCACGCAAAATACAGAGGCTTCCCGGAGATCCACGGAAGTGGAACCGGAGAACGCTGTGCCGGGAAAGACGGAGGATGTATCAGGAAAATATGATTTTCAGGAAGAAGCTCTGCCAAAACAGAAGGAAACCCATGAGGACACGGCAGTTTCACCGGAGGAGCCGCAGGTAGAGGCATCTTCTGTATGCTCCGAAGATTGTGTAAAGAAAACGGTCAGACAGGGCAGCAGGCAGAAGGACTCCCGCGTACGTTCCCGGGATTTTTGTGAAAAAATGCTGCGGATATTTCCGAAAATGTATCCCTTTGAAACGGCAGGTATGGGAGAATGTGTGCGGATCGACCTGAAGGACATCGGAAATCTTCCGGTAGCGTACTGGTCTCTGGCAGGTAATCCGTTTTTACTTCGGGGATATTACTGTTACCGTCATCTGATCTTTACCAAGATGGACGGAGGCAGTTATGCGATAGGTGTGCCGGGCATATACAGCGAGGATAACGGCAGATGGGCGGAGGAATGTCGTATGACACAGTTTCAGCCGCTGTCACAGGTAAAGGATCGTCACGGTGCATTTGGTTACTGGATGTATGATATTTCTTAGAAATACCGCAGGTGGAACGTCTGTGACGGATATTCCGGCAAAATGCGGGTTTTCTAACAGACAGGATCTGTGTTAAAATGGATGTTACAATAAGAAAAAACGGAGCGAAGACTACAATGGTAGAAGAAATCAAGGTGAAGGAAAAATATATGAAGGAAGCGCTGCGTCAGGCAAAAAAAGCTGCAGAGGCAGGAGACGTTCCTATTGGGTGCGTGATCGTGTATGAGGACAAGATCATTGCCAGAGGCTACAATAAAAGAAATCAGCAGAAATCGGCGCTGGGTCATGCAGAGATCGCGGCGATACGCAAGGCGAGCAAAAAAATGGGAGACTGGCGACTGGAGGAATGCACCATGTATGTGACTCTGGAGCCGTGTCCCATGTGTGCCGGTGCGATCGTGCAGGCCAGGATCCCGGAGGTTGTGATCGGGGCGATGAATCCCAAGGCAGGCTGCGCGGGCAGTATTATCAATCTGTTGCAGATGGAGAGGCTGAATCATCAGGTGCAGATGGAGACGGGGATCCTGCAGGAGGAATGTCAGAAGCTGTTAAAGGATTTTTTTAAGGAGCTTCGCCGGATCAATAAAGCAAAAAAGGATCAGAAAGAGGAGAAGGAATCAAAATAATCCCCGGGACAAAGATCATGCAAGATATGTATAGATATAATGATTTTCCCATTTCCCGTTGATCTGGGCAAAGTCATGGAGCAGTCCCTCCTGATGGAAGGTTAGCTGTTCTAACAGTGCGATGGAGGGGAGATTGTCGGGCATGACATATGCTTCGATGCGGTGAAAACGGTATTCACGGCATACAAGAGGCAGCAGAAAGGACAAGGCCTCCAGCATATATCCCTGACGGAGATGGTCTTTATCTGTCTTGTAGCCGATCATGCAGCTGGAAAAAGCGCCCCGGAGAAAATTGCTGAAACAGACGGTGCCCACGGGAATCCCGGGCTGCTGTTTATCATAAAGCCACATCCGGAGATAGCGGGATTTGACGAAAGAATTATATTCAAAGGTGAGGTTGGAACGCTGGAATTCCAGAGTATAAAAGCCGGGTCTTTTGACAGGCTCATACGGCTCCAAAAACTCACGGTTCTTTTCATAAAACGTAAGAACGCCGGATGCCTTATCCGGATGGCTTACACTGAGAAGAAGGCGGTTTGTATCATATTCTGGTTTCATGTAGGATACCTCCCTTTTTGTTTTCCTGCTGCATTAGTTTAGCATGTGCAGGGGAAAATAACAAGGAAATATATCTTGACAATATCCTGTGTGAGAGGATATAATGAGCCTTACCTAGTATTATATTGTGTAATTATGTCATAAAGCTTCCGTGCTAGCCGGGGAGATAGCGGTGCCCTGTACCTGCAATCCGCTACAGCAGGGGTGATGTTCTGTTTCGGACGCATTGATCGTGGAGCTGCCCGGTATAAGTGGTGATGACGTTTTGGTCTTGCGCAATGGGAACTCATGAACCGTGTCAGGAGGGGAACCTAGCAGCACTAAGTGAGCCCTCCCGTGTGCCGCGAGGTTGCCGGAGCCGAGCTAACTGTACCGGTAACGTCCGCAGAGGTGTGTACAACGCAGAATGCACGGTTTTAATATAAGTTAATAATGGATATATAAGGATAGAAAAGTGGATGGAATGCCACTTTTTTCTTTATTTCTGACATAAATTTTGGTAGAATAAAACTACTATAGTGAATGTTCGGGTGACAAAGGGGGAAAGGCAGTGAAAGCAGAGTTAAAAAAGGGAAGTATCAATCAGATCCTCAAGGGGACGGATATATATGAAGCGGGAGAGTTTCTGGATTCTATCGCCATGGTTGTAAAGGGCAGGATACGTGTGCATGGCTATGGGATCAATCTGGTGGTTGGATCAGGCTGCTTTTTAGGGGTTCGTGATCTCAACCGTGGGGCTCATAGTGTGACATATACCGCACAGACCAATGCAGTGATATATGTATTTCCTTCTTCCGGAGCTATGAGTGACATCCGAAGGATCATGCAGGTTAATAAGGATTATGTGGCACTGATGGTATCCGGGCTTCACAGGTCTCTCGCAGAGCAGGAAACGGCTTACGAGGAGCTGTTAGAGGCTGCACAGGGGGCCTATGAGCTGATTGGCAGAGTATATCGCAAGTGTCAGGAGATTTCCAAGGAGACGGGAGCTTATTTCCAGGAGCTCCCGTCCATAGAGAAGCTCCAGCCGTTTGACGAGCCGCAGATGCTTCCTCTGGACAAGGTGCATTATTATCAGGCATGTGCCAAAGTGCCGATGGATGTTCAGAAAGCGTTTTACAGCAGCTCCGCGGAGATCTGTGTTTATCATGTGAGAGAACAGGTGGATCTGCTTCACCAGCTTCATGATTTCAGCAAGTCACTGACGGAGTATCTGGAGCTTATGATGCGCCATCTGATCCTGGATGGCAGAAACCTTTACGCATCGGTAGCCGGCTTTGCCCTTATTCTGCAGAGGGCGGATCAGGACGCAGGAGAGGTGATGACAGAGCTGGATGAGGTCATCGACAAGATCAATGCTCTGGAAGGAACTCTGATGAAACGTGCAGATGTGGAGAGTGCCATTGACAGAGCCTCTATGGAGGAGACATACTTTAATCTTCTCAATCCTTCCCGCAGTGTGGGGAATACTCTGGATATGACGGGAGATACCCTTGCACTGGTGGAGACCTCCGATGTGGATGCGGCGGAGCTTGTGGACACTCTCGGTACGATCCTTGCATTTGGAGAGATTGAGGCAGATGCGGCAGAGCAGTTTGAAAATCTTGTGGGACAGTTTGAAGCGCTGGACGATAAGGAAAGCTCCTCGGATGAGGCGAGAAATCTTCGACGTTCTCTGATGAAAGCATATTATCCGATCTATGAAAAGGTGTTCCTGAAGGATTTTTATTCCAAGGAGGAGACGCCGGTCGAGGTGGATCTGTTTTTGCGGTACGGTTTTCTGAGCGAGCGTCTTTTGCGGGAGGATCTTATCGAGGATCTGCTGTCCCTGGACAATGGCGGGATCCATCAGAACGGCTGTCAGGTATACGATATGAAGGAGTGGCTGCAGGCGATCATGAACGGTGACCGCATGCCATCAAAGAATGAATTTGATCTGGATTATGAGGAGAATCTCCGGGATAAGGTCAAAAATAAAGAGATCACTTCGCAGCAGCAGGACGAGCTGTTGAAAGATCAGGAGCAGAAGCTGCATTTTGAGGTTATGAACATGTTCCGCATCACGCACCGTCTGGTGAGCGGACAGATCGTTTCCTTTGTGCCGTTTTTGTATACCGAGGGATGTACGGCACTGGAAAAGAATTTCCTGTCCAAGGAAAAGGTGTGTGCGGCGTTTAACAGACTGCGCAGGATCGATTTTTCGGCATTTTACAGAGAGGTTCTGTTTCAGAAGCAGGTACCCGGGATCAAAAAAGAGTTTATACAGGAAGAGGTATGTCCTGATGTGATCCTGCTGCCAACTGTCGGCTCCAAGGATATTATGTGGCAGGAGCTCAGCGGCAGAAAGAGAAACACGCCGGGGCGTCTGCTGCTTCCGGTATTTCTGGAGGGTGACCTGGACAAGTCTGTGGTTCATCTTACCGGAGCTTTCCGATGGGAGCTTTGCCGTACCATGCAGGGCGTATACTGGAACAATATCCAGTACAAGTCCCTGACCAGTGAATATTCTGATTTTCTTCAGTTTTACCGTAAGAACCGTGAGCTGTCAGATGACCGCAAGGAAAAACTGAAGCTTCAGATCCAGAAGCACCGGAACAACAGCAGAGAGATCTTCGCTGCAGATTATGGCAACTGGATCCTGCATGAGTCTCAGGGCGGTATGCTTCTCAGCAAACCGGTGCGGGAGATCCTTGCCACATATTGTCCTTTTGCGCTGGAGCTCCGCCAGAATCTGTCGGCACAGCCCGTCTTTCAGAATGCCATGGCGTGCTATGAACGGGAAACAGGCAAGAAGCTCCGGGAGTACGATCTGAAATTCCGTGTATGGGAGAAGGATCGTGTGGAAGTACCTGCAGAGATTATCCAGACCAAAGAATTTTACGAAAAATAAATTGATTCCACCGGTCAGATCCATCCTCCGTCCAGAGTGATGATCTGGCCGGTTAAATATTCCGGAGATTCTGCTATCTGGCGTACCATGGCGGCAACCTCCTCCGGGGTACCGGCACGGCCGGCAGGGATCTCTTCTGTGAGAGCAGACAGCTCGTCCGGTTCCAGAAAGGCATTCATGGATGTGTCGATCATGCCGCAGGCAATGGCATTTACCTGAATGCCGCTGGGTGCCAGCTCCTTGGCCAGAGCTTTTGTCAGGGCGTTGATCCCTCCCTTGGAGGCAGAGTAGGCAGCCTCTGTGGAAGCACCGACATTGCCCCATACGGAGGAGATGTTGATGATCCTGCCGTGTTTTTCCTGCAGCAGATAAGGAATGATCGCGCGGCTTGTATAAAAGACGGAGGAAAGGTTCGTGCGTATCAGGGTATCCCATTGCTCCGGTGTCATATCCTGAAGCAGACCGAGGTGGGAGATCCCTGCGTTGTTGACAATGATCTCCGGGATGCCGAAGGTGCGGACCGCATTGTTGACAAAGGTCTGCGCATCCTCCGGATCCCCCATATCGCCATAATATGTAAAATACTGGCCGCCGGCTGCGGTGATCCGGGACTGGGTATGTTCCATATCTATGCCCTTATGACGGCAGCAGACGGAGACATTCCATCCCATGGATGCGTATAGCAGAGCAATGGCTCGGCCGATCCCGCGGGAGGCCCCTGTGATGATAATATGATGTTTATTCATAATATATAATCCCTTCTTTAGTCGTTATATCTGTTTTGGACACAATATATAGTATACAGAAAGGGAGTTTTCATGCAAGTCTTTACACTGTTTGGGAAGTTTGCTATAATTTGCTATAATGTTATAAATTTTTGAAAATAATTCTATGGGGATAATTTCAAAGAATAAAGAAAGGTACTGATATGAAGAAAAATGCAGTGATGTTCTTTTTTAAGAGCTTATTGAAATCAATTTTGGTAATTGTGTCTATTTTGGCGGTGGGTGTGATCAGTTACAAGGTTTCTTACCAATATCTGTCCAAGCAGATGGAGGCAGGTAAACTGGATGTACAGGAGAAGGAGCTTGAGACCATCCTTGATCAGGCACAGACAGATGAGATATCCAAGAATCTGATCTATGTGGTAAATGACAAGCAGAAGATCACACATATGATGCTTGAGATATGCAATACAAAAACCTACAATATGGACTATATTACGATTCCGGTCAATACCGATTATACGATCCCGGCAAAGATGTATCAGAAGCTTTGTGTGGTAGATGAGGAGATCCCTCAGATCGTACGGCTTTCCAAGCTGCGGAAGTATTTCATTGATCTGGATGACACAAAGGCGTATGGTTACGCAGAGCTGATCATGGAAAAACTGTTAAAGACGGACATTAGTTATTTTACAGTGATCACGCAGGATATATATGATCTTCATTATCAGGAAAAGAAGATGACGACCTCCTACGAAAAGGTAACGTCAGCAACAACACAGCAGACAGCTACGCCGGACGCCAGTGCCAAGCCACAGACTTACAGTGCATCTGTAAGCATGAAGGTGTCTGTGCTCAGTGATTCCTTTACCAATCAGTTAAATGATCTGGGAGAGGATGAGTCCAAGATCATGTCTTATATCAAGGAGCAGTATAAGCAGGATGGAGTACAGTCCAATCTCACGGTTTATAACAAGATTGGATATATCGAGGCATATATGAAGATGGACACCTCTCTTTACCATTATTGGGGACTCCCGGGTGAGAGCGGAGATAAGCTGTTCCAGGTGGACACTGCATCGGCAGCGAAGTTTATCAAGCAGCTGGAAGACAACACAGAGACATATACAACGCCTCAGGGCGAGGAGAAAACAGTGCCGGTTAAAAAGCAGGTCAGCTCCAAAGGGAAAAAGATCCTTATTCTCAACGGAAGTAAGATTTCCGGGCTTGCTGCTTCAAAACAGAAAGAGCTGACAGATGCCGGTTTTACGGTACCAAAGGTTGGAGATTATACCCAGGAGGTATTGACCAAGACCAGGATCATTGTTCCTAAAAAGAAAATGGGAGCAGATCTTACAGCGTATTTTAAGGATCCGGAACTTGTAGTGGGAGAGGTACAGAATGGCTATGACATTGAAATAATTCTTGGCACGGTAGATGCCAATTAGAATGGGACATAATTATGCAGGCTTCAGTAAAGATCATGGATATTGACGTGGATATGATGAGCAATGACGTCTTTATCCGAAAAATGAATGAATACTTGACAGATGATCATCTTGATGTCATTATGTTTGCTTCCACCAAAATGCTGAATAAAGCGATGGAGGATGAGGAATATCGTACGCTTCTCGAAAAGGCGGATCTGTTTCTGCCGGGAGAAAAGGCGCTGCTGGCAGCGCATCATGTGGATGATCTGGAAGCGGGAAATATGGTTGTAAGCTATCGTAGTCTGGGCATGATGCTGGAAAATCTCATCAAGGAGGACAGGACGCTTTATATCATAGCGGATAATCAGGATTCCGTGGAAAAGCTGCAGCACTATTGCAAGAAAATGCAGCCGGAGCTGCGGATGGTAGGTGCCTATTCCTGCGAAATGGATATGGAGGATGCGGCGATCGTCAATGAGATCAACAGCCATACACCGGATATGATCCTGTTAAATCTGCCGGTAGGTGTGCAGGAGAGCTGGATCATGGAACATTCCTCTTTGTTAAACGCAAAGCTTTGTATTGCCATAGGCGGAGTTGCAGAGCTGATCCTTGCCATGCAGAGAGAGACGCCGGAATGGGTCAGAAAGCTGCGGCTGGAAGGCCTGTATCACAGGATATTCCGGGAGCAGGCAGTCAAAAAAGATGTGCGTACCCGCATATTTCGCAAGAAAGTAGCCAAATATAATAATCAGAACGAATTAAATGAAATCCATGATTATACAAAGGATGATGGCAGATAGCCATCATCCTTTTTTTGAAAAGAGGACGGGTATGAAGCGAGAGATTATAACGGGAGGAAAAGGGAAGGACTTTGTGATGATCGCAGCAGGAACCGTGTGCATGGCACTGGCGGTCAATCTGGTATATGAGCCGTTAGGTATGGTGACAGGGGGAATATCGGGACTTTCCATTGTTGTGAGGAGACTTACCGGGCAGTGGCTTGGAAACGGGGTGCCGGTGTGGCTGTCCAATCTGCTTCTCAATATTCCAATCTTTCTGACGGCATTGAAGATCAAGGGAAGGTCTTATATGAGAATGACTTTGTTTGCAAACCTTTGTTTCACGGGGGCACTCTTTCTGATCCCTGTGCCGGACACACCGCAGAAGGACTTTGTGCTGGCAAGTGTTGTGGGGGGCGTTCTGACCGGGGCGGGACTTGGCCTTGTTTTTTCAAGAGGCTGCTCCACGGGAGGGACGGATCTGCTGGGAGCTGTGATCCATCATTTTTTTCCGTATTATCCGGTGGGACAGATTTTGTTTCTGCTGGACTGTCTGATCATCGCAGCAGGAGCATGGGTGTTTGGCATCCGTCCTGCCGTGTATGCGGCCGTGGCCATATATCTCACCACGAGACTGATGGATACCATTGTTGCAGGGGGCAATTTTGCAAAGCTTGCCTATATCATATCGGATCACTATGAGGAGATCGGACACAGTGTCATGTCCCAGCTTGGCAGAGGTGTGACCGTGCTGGAGGGGGCAGGTATGTACACCGGAAAACAGAGGAAAATGCTCATGTGTGTAGTAGACCGGAAACAGATCAACAGAGTTAGTCAGATCGCGCGGAATATCGACAAAAAAGCGTTCGTCATTATTTCAGACATTCGGGAGGTTCAGGGAGAGGGATTTGTGGAAAAGGTACAGTCGTAGCGGCCGCGAGAGGACTATTTTTTGACGAAATGAACGAAAAAAAATAAAAATATACGGTTTGCACAAAACATTAAAATGTTCTTTGGCTATTTGTGCTATGGTCAATAATGCTTGGATAGTGTAATATAATTCTTGGGTAAAGCGTTAGGGATAAACGCGAAAACTTGAAAGGCATATTATTTAAAACATTATAGGAGGAACACACAATGGCAAGTTTATCATTAAAGAACGTTGGCAAGACATATCCAAACGGATTCGTCGCAGTTAAAAATTTTAATCTTGATATCGCAGATAAGGAATTTATCATTTTCGTAGGACCTTCAGGTTGTGGTAAATCTACAACACTTCGTATGATCGCTGGTTTGGAGGAGATCACATCCGGTGAGCTCTGGATCGGTAACACAATGGTAAATGATGTAGAGCCTAAGGACAGAGATATCGCCATGGTATTCCAGAGCTACGCTCTGTATCCACATATGTCAGTATATGACAACATGGCATTTGGTCTTAAGTTAAGAAAGACTCCAAAGGATAAAGTTGACAAGCTCGTTCACGAGGCAGCTAAGATCCTCGATATTGAGCATCTGTTAGATCGTAAGCCAAAGGCTCTGTCCGGTGGTCAGAGACAGCGTGTGGCTATGGGTCGTGCAATCGTTCGTAATCCTAAGGTATTCCTGATGGATGAGCCGCTTTCCAACCTGGATGCAAAGCTTCGTGTACAGATGCGTATAGAGATTTCCAAGCTTCATCAGAGACTTGAGTCTACAATCATCTATGTAACTCATGATCAGACAGAGGCTCTTACACTTGGTACCCGTATCGTAGTTATGAAGGATGGTGTTATGCAGCAGGTTGCTACACCAATCGATCTTTATACAAAGCCATGTAACCTGTTCGTAGCTGGTTTCATCGGTTCTCCACAGATGAACTTCATCGATTGTAAGGTTGTCAGAGACGAAGAGGGCATCAAGCTTGCATTCGGTTCTTATGCAGTGAAGCTTCCGGAGAGCAAGGCAGAGAAGCTTGTTGAGGGTGGATACATAGATAAAGAAGTTATCATGGGTATTCGTCCGGAGGATATCAAGGATGAGGAGATCTTCATCAATGCAGGCAGCAGCAACGTACTTGACGCAACCGTTCGTGTATACGAGATGCTCGGTGCCGAAGTATTCCTGTACTTCTCGGTTGAGGGACATGATATCACTGTTCGTGTTAACCCACGTACAACTGCACGTCCTGGCGATACCATCAAGATCGCTCTTGATACCAGCAAGATCCATATCTTTGATAAGGATACAGAGACAACGATCACAAACTAGTCTGAAAGACGAAAAAGGCAGGATCGATCAGGTGATTGATGTGCCGGAGTGGTTATATAATTGTAAAAATGGAGGGCTGTCCATAGGGACGGCCCTCTTTACATTTGTGCAAAATGATGATAAAATGTATTCGGTGATGTCTACATATTAGAAGAAATAACAATAAATTTATAATAAAGCAACAGATAAGACAAATGTGGAGGGGTTGTATGATTTCAAATCAGGTATTGCAGACAACGATCGACGGGTTAAAGAATATTACCCGTATTGATATCTGTGTTATGGACACAGAGGGAAAAGCGTTGGCTACGACGATCAACAATGTGGAAGAGTATGAAGAAGCGGTAATGGGGTTTGTGGATTCGCCGGCAGACAGTCAGGTGCTGCAGGGGTATCAGTTTTTCAAGGTATTTGATGAGCATCAGTTAGAATATGTGATCCTTGCCAAGGGCGACAGCGATGATGTATATATGGTCGGAAAGCTGGCGGCTTTTCAGATCCAGAATCTGCTGGTGGCATATAAGGAGCGTTACGACAAGGATAACTTTATCAAGAACCTGTTGTTAGACAATCTGCTTCTGGTGGATATTTATAACCGGGCCAAAAAGCTTCACATTGATACCACAGCGCGTCGTCTGGTATTCCTGATCGAGACCAAGAATGAAAAGGATACAGGGGCCCTTGAGATCGTAAAGGGATTATTTGCAAGCAAGACAAAGGATTTTATTACGCAGGTAGATGAGAAAAACATCATTCTGGTTAAGGAAGTAAAACCAAATGAAACATATGAGGATATGGATAAGACGGCAAAGGTGATCCTGGATATGCTCAATACGGAGGCCATGACATCGGTTCATGTATCCTATGGAACCATGGTCAATGAGATTAAGGATGTATCCCGTTCGTATAAAGAGGCCAAGATGGCGTTGGACGTAGGAAAGATTTTCTACAGCGATAGAAATGTAGTAGCATACAGCAGCCTGGGAATCGGCCGTCTGATCTATCAGCTCCCAATGCCTTTGTGCAAGATGTTTATCAAGGAGATATTCGGTGATAAATCTCCGGATGAGTTTGATGAGGAGACAATTGCTACGATCAATAAGTTCTTTGAAAACAGTCTGAACGTATCAGAGACATCCAGACAGCTTTATATTCACCGTAATACGCTGGTATATCGTCTGGATAAACTGCAGAAAAGCACCAATCTGGATCTGAGGGTATTTGAGGATGCGATCACATTTAAGATTGCATTGATGGTAGTCAAGTACATGAAGTATATGGAAACCTTTGAATATTAATTCAAATAAAACGTGAAAGCCCCAGAAATGGGGCTTTTGTACGATATGCCCGGTGATGGCTGCAATTTGAATGGAAATGAGGATGGAAATGACAGGAATAAAAACCTTTGGAAATAACAGTGAAGGGATGGAGACCATGATCCGTATGCAGAATGTAAATCTTGTATACCCTACAGGAACAGCTGCATTGAAGGATTGCTCGTTGGAGATTGCAAAAGGAGAATTTGTATTTATTGTGGGAAGCAGCGGCTCCGGTAAGTCTACCCTGATCAAGACACTTCTGGGGGAGCTGGCGATCAGCTCCGGAAGGATTGAGGTGGCGGGAAAGAACCTGGCCAATATGAAGCGCAAGGAGCTGCCGTATTTCCGGCGGAGACTGGGCGTTGTTTTTCAGGAGTTTCGTCTGCTGGATGAGATGAATGTATTTGAAAATGTGGCACTGGCGCAGAGAGTTGTGGGGGTGTCAAGCCGGGAAAAACGCCGGAAAAATTCTCTGGCTATGCTGGAGATGGTAGGTCTTGCCAAGAAGCTTAAGGCATATCCCAATGAGCTTTCCGGAGGAGAACAGCAGAGAGTGGCCATTGCCAGGGCAATGGTAAACCGGCCGGCGATCCTGTTAGCAGATGAGCCTACCGGTAATCTGGATCCGGAAAACTCATGGGAGATCATGAAGCTTTTGCAGGATGTACACGAGCTGGGAACGACAGTGCTGGTTGTGAGCCATAACGAGGACATCGTAAATAAGATGCAGAAGCGTGTGATCACATTGCACAAGGGGCAGATTACAAGCGATGCGAGACAGGGGGGATATTTGCAGTGAGTACATTATGGTATGGTCTCAAACAGGGACTTAAAAGTATTATCCAGAACAAGATATTTTCTCTGGCAGCCATTGGCACTATTACGGCATGTCTGTTCCTGCTGGGAGTATTTTATTCATTATTTACCAACTTCCAACATATGGTGTATAACGCAGAAAGCACAGTAGGTATTATTGTATTTTTTGATGAAAATGCAACCGATGCGCAGATCAGCAGTATTGGTGAGCAGATCAAGGCGCGTAAAGAGGTAGAGCGTGTGGATTATGTATCGGCAGAGGAAGCCTGGAAGAGATTTCAGTCAGAGATACTGGAGGATCAGAAGGAGCTGGTCAATGTATTTGGAAATGATAATCCGCTGGCTCATTCGGCATCCTATGAGGTGTACCTGAAGGATGTGACAAAACAGACGGAGACTGTTTCGTTTATTCAGGGTTTAAGCGGTGTCAGAAAGGTAAACAGTGCGCAGGATGCAGCAACAGGCTTTGGCAGTTTTAATATGCTGATCGGCTATGTATCTATCTCCATTATCGTGCTGTTGATCCTGGTATCGGTATTTTTGATCTACTCTGCGGTAGATATGGGAATAAATGTACGTAAGGATGAGATTGCGATCATGAAGCTGATCGGAGCCACGGATCTTTTTGTGCGTCTGCCGTTTATTGTGGAGGGCATAGCCATGGGGATTGTTGGAGCAGCGATACCGCTGGTGATCCTGCGGCTCATGTATGAAAGTGTGGTTTCCTTTATTATGGCACATTTTTCTGCGCTTTCCGGCTGGCTTGCATTTGTGAGCACGGCAAAGGTATTTGGCGTGCTGCTGCCGCTTTGTATGGGGATCGGCATTGGTATTGGTGTGCTGGGAAGTACCATGTCTGTCCGGAAACATCTTCAGGTATAAGAGAGTACCGGGAGTGGGAGAGACAATGCAGCAGGAGATTTGCACAGGAAATGGAGTGAGACAGGATGAGACGCAGATGGAAAGTGGCTGCCGGTATATGGCTGGCAGGAGCAGTGATCACAGGGGCTGCAGGATTTGTAAAAACAGATATGCCGGGCTTAAAGATCATGGATAAGGTATATGCAGCACCCCAGCAGAGCAGCGAAGCATCTTCTGATACAGAGAGTTCGTCGGCTGACAGCAGCTATCAGGG
>CADAKW010000039.1:0-541 GCA_902788645.1 uncultured Lachnospiraceae bacterium | reverse complement strand
TGGATAATATACAGCAGTTTACAGAGGATGTCAGTAAGTATGTCAGATCCCTTGACATGCAGATGACAAATCTGCTGGATAATATTGACAGCAACAAAGAAGAGATGAAGGCTGTCAAGGAAGAGATCCAGGAGGTTAATCAGGAGTATGAAAAGGCGCAGAGTCTGCAGCAGGAGCAGTACGATGGCATGAAAGCCCATATCAAATATATGTATGAAAATTCCGACAGTAATTATCTGGTGTATTTGATGAAATCCCGCAGCCTTGCGGAGTTTCTGAGCAGGGAAGAATACGTTGAGAAGGTTACGGATTACGATAAGGTACTGTTAAACAGATATCAGCAGGTATTGGATGAGGTGGCTCTGGCCCAGAAAAAAGCGGAAGAGAAGCAGAAGGAAGTGACAGCGACCAAGATCACTTTGAAATACGAAAAGGAAAAGCTGGAGCAGATATCAGAGGAAAAGACACGTCAGATCAAGGTGTATCAGGGACTTATCAGTGATAATAAACAGGATGTGGCAAGCTATGCGCTGCAGATCGC
>CADAKW010000038.1 GCA_902788645.1 uncultured Lachnospiraceae bacterium | reverse complement strand
CGTTATCGAGGTTCTTGCAACATCCGGTGATAACCACCTTGGTGGTGATGACTTCGATCAGAAGATCACAGATTATATGATCGCTGAGTTCAAGAAAGACAACGGTGTAGATCTGTCTCAGGATAAGATGGCACTGCAGAGATTAAAAGAGGCAGCTGAGAAGGCAAAGAAAGAGCTTTCTTCCGCTACTACAACAAATATTAACCTCCCATTCATCAGCATGAATGAGAACGGACCACTTCATTTTGATATGAACCTGTCCAGAGCAAAATTTGATGAGCTGACTCATGATCTGGTAGAGAGAACAGCAACACCTGTTACCAATGCACTCCGTGATGCAGGTATCACAGCTTCTGAGCTTGGTAAAGTGCTTCTGGTTGGTGGTTCTACACGTATTCCTGCTGTACAGGATAAGGTACAGCAGATGACTGGTCACGAGCCAAGCAAGTCTCTGAACCCGGATGAGTGTGTTGCCCTCGGTGCTTCCGTACAGGGTGGTAAGCTTGCCGGAGATGCCGGTGCCGGTGATATCCTTCTTCTGGATGTTACTCCACTGTCATTGTCTATCGAGACTATGGGTGGTATCGCAACAAAGCTGATCGAGAGAAATACAACGATCCCTACCAAGAAGAGCCAGATCTTCTCTACGGCTGCAGATAATCAGAGTGCTGTAGATATCAATGTTCTTCAGGGTGAGCGTCAGTTTGCCAAGGATAACAAGTCTCTTGGACAGTTCCGTCTGGATGGTATCCCTCCGGCACGTCGTGGCGTTCCACAGATCGAGGTTACATTTGATATTGATGCCAACGGTATCGTAAATGTATCCGCTAAGGATCTTGGTACAGGCAAGGAGCAGCATATCACGATCACTGCAGGCTCTAATATGTCCGATGAGGATATTGATAAGGCAGTTAAGGAAGCTGCTGAGTTTGAGGCGCAGGATAAGAAGCGTAAGGAAGGCATTGATGCCCGCAACGAGGCTGATTCTATGGTATTCCAGACACAGAAGGCTCTGGATGAGGTCGGTGACAAGGTAGACGCTTCCGAGAAGGCAAAGGTTCAGGCAGAGCTTGACAGCCTGAAGGAGTTAGTTGAGAAGACAAATCCTGAGGAGCTTTCCGATGCAGATGTTGATGCATTGAAGGCAGGTAAGGAGAAGTTGATGGAGGCAGCACAGGCTGTATTTACAAAGATGTATGAGCAGCAGGCGCAGGCAAATGGCGGTGCCGCAGGTGCAGGTCCTGACATGGGCAACATGGGTGGTGCAGCAGGCGCCGGAGCAGGAAATGCTTCTGATGACGTTGTAGATGGTGACTACCGCGAGATCTAATTAAATAAATTATGATACAGGGGAATACCTTTTGACCCCGGCATCATTTATGGGATAGACCATTGATTGCGCGAATGCCGCAGGCAGACGTACCGGTTAATGGTCTGTCTATCTATAAAAGAACAGTATGAGAGATGGAGAGAGTTATGGCAGAGAAGAGAGATTATTATGAAGTGCTCGGTGTCAGTAAAAGTGCATCTGATTCCGAATTAAAATCCGCATATCGTAAGCTGGCCAAAAAGTATCATCCGGATATGAATCCGGGGGACAAGGAAGCCGAGGCAAAGTTTAAAGAGGCTTCGGAGGCATACAGCGTATTAAGTGATCCTGATAAGCGTCGCCAGTATGACCAGTTCGGACACGCAGCCTTTGAAGGAGGCGCAGGCGGTGGAGCCGGTGGCTTTGACTTTAACGGCATGGATATGGGAGATATTTTTGGAGACATCTTTGGAGATTTCTTCGGAGGCGGTCGTTCCAGAGCACAGAGTAATGGTCCTATGAAGGGACAGAATCTGCATCATACGATCCGCATTACCTTTGAGGAGGCATGCTTTGGTACGGAGAAGGAGTTAGATCTTCCGCTGCAGGATGAATGCGAAAGCTGTCATGGTACCGGTGCAAAGGCCGGAACCACACCGGAAACCTGTTCAAAGTGTGGTGGTAAGGGGCAGGTTGTTTATACACAGCAGTCATTATTTGGTATGGTCAGAAATGTACAGACATGTCCTGACTGTCGTGGTACCGGTAAGATTATCCGGGATAAATGTCCTGACTGTCATGGCTCCGGTTATATTACCAGAAAGCGCAAGATTTCCGTTACAGTTCCTGCAGGCATTGATAACGGTCAGAGTATCCGCATCCGTGAAAAGGGAGATCCTGGTGTAAACGGAGGGCCAAGAGGCGATCTTCTGGTGGAGGTTGCAGTTAGCCGTCATCCAATTTTCCAGAGACAGGGAATCGATATTTATTCCTCTGCACCGATCACATTTGCACAGGCTGCACTGGGCGGTGATGTGCGCATCAAGACGGTGGACGGAGAGGTGGAATATACCGTAAAACCGGGAACACAGACAGACACCCGCATCCGTCTCCGTGGAAAAGGTGTTCCGTCTCTGCGGAATAAGTCTATCCGGGGTGACCAGTATGTCACATTAGTGGTACAGGTACCAACCAAGATGAACGGAGAGCAGAAGGAGCTTCTGAAGAAGTTCGACGAGGCAATGTATGGAAAGCCGGAGACAAAGGAAGAAAACAGCGAGCCGGCTGAAAAGAAAAAAGGTCGTTTCGGGAAAAAGAAAAAATAAACCAGATTAGAATACAGACTCCCTTGGATGGGATCAGATATTTTGGCAGGCACGCTTTCGCTGCAATGCCACACGCAGCGGCACATAATGCCCTTAAAAACAGGGCATAAATGCCGGCGGTGGCAAGCACCTTACAAAATATCCAATCCCATTTCAAGGGAGATTTACATTTTGGCTGTTTGATTATGTGCTGATAACTCCGGATTCATGAAGTAATCTGGAGTTTATTTTTTTCTTTAAAACAATAGATTTCGTTTGCAGTCGAATGTTCCGTGTGGGTGCGCTTGGATAGGAAACATTATTGTTCCATTTTCACTTTGCCTTCGCGTGCATAAATTTCATGTTATTTTGGCGGATTATTTCCCGGATCATTGCAGATACTAATACAACGAAAATTAAATCTTTGATACATGAACCATCAATTATTAATTATTCGTTATACCAGTATTAAACAGTGATGGAAAGGGGAGATAGTATGTCTGAAATAAAAAACAGCGGTGACAAGGGGATGAAGATCCGGGATATTCTGGCAAGGGAGATTCTTGATTCCCGCGGAAATCCTACGGTGGAAGCAGAGGTGATCCTGAAATGCGGAGCCAGAGGTGTGGCGAGTGTCCCTTCCGGAGCGTCCACGGGAGCCTTTGAAGCGGTGGAGCTTCGGGACGGAGAGAGCCGTTATATGGGAATGGGCGTAAGGGGAGCAGTAAAGGCAGTACGTCAGATCATTGCGCCGGGACTAAAGGGGATGGATGCCTCCAGACAGAGGGAGATCGATCAGTGGATGATCGCAGAGGATGCCACAGCCAATAAATCTCATCTGGGAGCCAATGCCATTCTGGCAGTATCTCTGGCGGTAGCAAAAGCTGCGGCGGCCGGAATGAAGCTTCCTCTTTATCGTTATCTGGGAGGCTGTGGTGCCAGAGAGCTTCCGATTCCTATGATGAATGTCATTAACGGAGGACGTCATGCGGACTCCTCCATGAATATTCAGGAATTTATGATCATGCCGGTAGGATTTTTGAGTTTTCATGAGAGGCTAGAAGCAGGAACAAGGGTATTTCATACTTTGAAGCGTATTCTGATGGCAGAGCATTATACCACATCTGTAGGAGATGAGGGAGGCTTTGCTCCGGCATTTGAACGGGATGAGCAGGCACTGGACTTTCTGATCCGTGCCATTGAGGAAGCAGGCTATCAGCCGGGCAGACATTTTCGGATCGCCCTTGATGTAGCGGCAACAGAAATGTATGATGCGGCACTCCGGGAAGGAAAGGATGGCATGTATTATTTCTGGAAATCCGGAATTTATAAGACACCGGAGGAGATGATTGCCTATCTCAAGGAGCTTTGTGACCGTTATCCTATCTATTCCATCGAGGATGGTCTGGCAGAGGAGGACTGGATGCACTGGGAACAGTTGAACCGTACTCTGGGAGGCCGTGTGCAGCTTGTGGGGGATGATCTTTTCGTGACTAATACAGAACGTATCCGCAAAGGAATCCGGCAAAATGCGGCCAACGCCGTGCTCATCAAGGTGAACCAGATCGGTACACTGACCGAGACTCTGGATGCGATCCGTATGACAAAGGAAAACGGATGGCGTGCCATCATATCTCATCGTTCCGGGGAGACGGAGGATACCACGATTGCGGATCTTGCTGTGGCGGTCAATGCCGGGCAGATCAAAACAGGTGCTCCAAGCCGGACCGACCGTGTAGCAAAATATAACCGGCTGCTGCGGATCGAGGAGGAGATCTGGTAGAGGGACTGCGCTTTTTGTGGGATAGAATCATACAATATAAATAGGGGGTTGTAATTTTCCGGAATTCTGTTATACTATCAGCGGATAGATGACTATCTTCGGGAGAGTTCCTGCCATAAAGTGGAAGATTTTAAACTCAGGGGAGCTTTCGGCTCCCTTATTTGTTGTATAAAGGTGGCATGTGAACGTGAATCATGACATATCACTTAATGTATTGCTATTCTTTTATATAAATAAAAGTTTTTAATGGAATGGCAAGTAGAGAGTATTGTAATATGGAGGTGTTACGTTATGGCGAGTACGATTCAGGTAAGAGTAGATGATGAATTAAAGGCAAAGTCAGATGCTTTGTTTAAAGATTTGGGAACAGATACGACAACGGCAATCCGCATGTTTTTAACACAGGCATTAGCTGTAAATGGCTTTCCTTTCGAAATTAAAAGGACACGCATAAATCCTTATGAAGCATTAACAGAGAGGGAATTATTGAATAAATTGGAAAAATCGCGGGAACATGCGGCACAGGGAATGGTTAAAGATACAGCAGAAATATCAAATGAAATAAGGGATAAATATGGAATATCATAATATTATTGTTACAAAAGATGCATAGGTATTTTTTATTATATCGAATGGAAAATAATGTAGTAGTTGTAGATAATATTTTTCACGAATTGCAGGACTATGAAAGATACATATATTAATTGTGGGGGATGTATGATTAGAATCAAATAAGATAAATTAATTGAAGTGAGGCGTAACAATGAGTACACAACAAAAGAAAAGCAAATATGAGATTGACATGTGCAACGGTTCCATACTGGACAAGCTGATATCCTTTTCAATTCCGTTAATGCTGTCGGGTATCCTGCAGCTGTTATTTAATGCAGTGGACATTATCGTGGTGGGACGGTTTACCGGAAGCGAAGCGTTGGCAGCAGTGGGATCAACCACAGCGCTGATCAATGTATTTGTTAATTTTTTTATCGGGATCTCTCTGGGCTCTAATGTGCTGGCGGCGAGGTTTTATGCGGCAGGGAAAGACAAGGAGATGTCAGAAACGGTACATACGGCGATCACGCTGGCTCTGATCAGCGGCGTTGTCATGGGGATCGTGGGAGTGGTGTCTGCAAAGGGAGCTTTGGAGCTGATGGACACACCGGATAATGTGCTGAATCTTTCCACATTATATATGCGTATTTACTTTGTGGGGATGCCGTTTTTCATGTTGTATAACTACGGAGCGGCGATCCTGCGGGCAGTAGGAGATACAAAACGCCCTCTGATGTTTCTGATCGTGTCCGGTGCCACAAACGTGGTATTAAATCTGATCCTGGTGATCCGGTTTCATATGGGAGTAGCCGGAGTTGCGATCGCCACTGTGATCTCGCAGGGGATATCCTGCGTGCTGGTGCTTCGCTGCCTGTATTATTCGGAGGGAAGCTATCAGCTGCGGTTTTCCAAGCTTGGCATGAAGGCACGCTATGTAAAGCAGATCTTTCAGGTGGGTGTGCCGGCCGGGATTCAGAGTACTATCATTAACTTTTCCAATGTACTGCTGCAGTCCTCGGTGAATTCCTTTGGGTCCGTTGCCATGGCTGGATATACGGCAGCCAATAATATTCTGGGATTTTTATATGTGTCCGTCAATTCCATTACACAGGCATGTATGAGCTTTACCAGCCAGAACTACGGAGTGCGTAAATTTAAGAGAATGGATAAGATTCTGATGGAATGTCTGGGTCTTACCATGGTTGTTGCATTGGTTCTCGGAGGCGGTTCGTATCTGTTTGGCTCGGAGCTGATGCATATTTATACAAAGAGTGCAGATGTGGTGGCATGTGGTACCGACATTATGCTGTACACTACAGTGACATATTTCTTATGCGGGATCATGGATCTGTTTCCGGGAGCACTCAGGGGGATGGGGCATTCTGCTGTGCCGATGATCCTTTCTGTGATCGGAACGGTTGGAACGAGAGTTGTATGGATCTACTGGGTTTTTCCACAGCACCGGGCATTGGATTTTCTGTTTATTTCCTATCCGGTGTCATGGATCTTAACCATCATAATGCAGGTGATCTGTTTTTATTTTGTCCGGAAAAAGGTACACGGAAAGGAAGGTTTGACCAAATGACAAAATTAACAAAGGAAGAGAAACATAAGCAGTGCTTGAAAGAGATCAAGGCGACGGTTTTCGTTGTATTTATCTGTTTTTTGTGGCATGTACTGACAGCTTTTTTGCTGAATTCTACCGGGTGGACGATCTTTCATATGCCCGCATGGTTTGTGGTATCGGTGCTTGGCACGGTGATTCTTGCCATGATCGGAGTATTCTGGCTGCTGAAATTTGTGTTTATTGATTTTGATTATGATGAGGAGGAGAGTGGCGATGAATAAGAATCAGATGATCATTTTATCCGTTTTCCTTGGATATTTATTATTCAATGTGATCGTCAGCTTTGTTTACAGCAGGCGGGCGGAAAAGAAGCTTCATACTTCCTCAGAGAAAAAATATTTTATCGGTGGAAGAAATATGAACGGGATTGTTCTGGCAATGACCATTATGGCAACCTACACCTCGGCAAGCTCTTTCATTTCCGGACCGGGAGCCGCAGGGCTTACCTATGGCTATGCGCAGACATGGATCGCAGCCATTCAGGTTCCGGTCACCTTTCTGGTGCTTGGTGTGCTGGGCAATAAGCTTGCTTTGGTTTCCCGGAGGACCGGAGCAGTCACGGTGGTTGGCTATTTCAAGGCGAGATACAAGAGTGATGCCCTTGTGGTGGTCACAAGTCTTGGACTCATTGTATTTTTTATTGCACAGATGATCAGTCAGTTTACCGGAGGAGCTACGCTGATCTCATCTATCACCGGCATGGATCATGTGACATCCCTTCTGATCTTTGGAACAGTTGTGGTTTTATATACGGCTGTGGGGGGGTTCAGTGCGGTGGTGATCACGGACACCATTCAGGGAATTGTCATGTGTATCGGAACATTTTTATTTTTGTTCTTCGTGCTGAAAGCCGGCGGGAATCTGGCGTCGATCGATGCCGGACTTGCGGCTAATCTGCCGGGAGTGTATGATGATATTTTCTCGAAGTACACGCCCGGGGGACTGCTCAGCTACTGGATCCTGGTTGGCTTCGGAACTTTGGGACTTCCCCAGACGGCGGTGCGTGCCATGGGCTTCAAGGATACGAAAAGCCTGCACCGGGCTATGTGGATCGGTGTACTGATCTGTGGATTTGTCATTGTGGGGATGCATCTGGCAGGAACATGGGCCGGGGCGTTGGTTGATACCGATAACCTTCCGACATCCGATTATTTTATTCCGTACATTGTGCAGAAGATCATGCCGTCCGGTATTGCCGCTATTTTCCTTGCGGCTCCTATGGCAGCGATCATGTCTACGGCAGATTCTCTTTTGATCCTTGCCACAGCGGCCATTGTAAAGGATTTATGGAAAAACTATGTGGTGAAGGATGATCCGGTCAAAAATGAAGCATATCAGAAACATGTCAAGGTGGTCAGTGGTGTGCTGACGATCATATTAGGCGCTATCGTGATGTTTTTAACCATCGACCCGCCGGATATTATCTTTATGCTGAATATGTTTGCCTTTGGCGGGCTGGAGTGCACTTTCTTCTGGCCCCTGGTGGGAGGATTGTTCTGGAAAAAAGGCACAAAACAGGCGGCGGTGTGTAGCAGTGTAGGAGGCGTTGCTATATATATCTTTGCAACATATTTTATCCATGTTGCCGGGCTGAATGCAGTGGTATGGGGGATTCTGGCGGGAGCTGTCTTGTATTTTGCGATCGGTGTCGTGACAGGCAGAAAAGGACTGGATCAGGATATTCTGGATCAGTGTTTTTAGAAATGAAAAAAAAAAATCCCGGTGGAGCAGTAAGCTTTACCGGGATTTTGAATATGTATAGAATTATGTTTACCAGTCCTCGATATCATCGAGATTGACAACCTCCGGAGTACCGGCCGGTTCGGCATCGGTATCTTCATTGTCGGAAGGCTGATCTGTGGTCAGAGCCTGAAGCTGTTCGTCTGTAAGCTCGGCAGGATCACCGATCACCTCCGGTTCGGTATCATCCGTCTGACGTTTTTCCGCATCTTCCCGGGCACGGCGCAGGATAGACTGGATCTCATCATCTTTATTGTCAATGAGATAAGCCTCCTCCTCGTTATTACAAAGATAATATTTAATGATATGACCACTATATAAAGCGACGGAACCTTCATTACATACATCACTGTTTCTTTTATATGGAAGATTATCGTACATTTCAATGCCATAATCTAAAGAGCCGTCATATTTCTTGGAAATACCGGCTTCACGATTGAGCTGTATCATAGAAAAGACTTCCTTTCCGATGGGATAACGGGATGCTGTCTGAAATGCGTCCCTTCCTATGCTTGTACTTTATCACATAGAGGCGGTGGGGTCAATAGAGTTTAAGGGATGACTTTGACTGCTATACTTTTCCTTTACATTAGAGAACCTGGTTTCCCCCATGCTTTATTATTTTTTTCTGTCCCAATGATCAATAAATTGACTTTTCGCTATCTTATGTTATAATTAGCACCGAGTGTCCTGTCAGCACAGGGCAAGGGAAACGATAATAAAAAATGAGTTGTCATACGCTTATTGTATGGAAGAAATGAGGAAATCTATGGGAAAAGCAAAGCAGATTGTTAAGAATTTTACAAAATACAATAACCTATTGTATGAATTGGTCAAAAAAAATATCAAGTTAAAATATCGCCGGTCGTATCTGGGAATCCTCTGGACTCTGATCGAACCGCTTCTGACCATGATCGTTCTGACCATTGTCTTCGGTACGTTCTTTAATAAAGGAACAAAGCAGTTCCCTGTATATGTACTGACAGGACGTCTTTTGTTTTCCTTTTTCCAGTCGGCGACAAAGGCGGGACTCAAGTCCGTCAGCGGCAATGCCTCGATGATCAAAAAAGTCTATGTACCCAAGTATATATACGTTGTTTCATCGGTTGTTTCCAACTTTTTTATCTTTCTGATCTCACTGGTGGTTCTGGTTGGAGTGGCTGTTGTATTGAAGGTGGAGCCGACGATCTATCTGACCCAGGCATGGATCCCGCTGATCATTTTGTTTGTGATGTCATTAGGCACCAGTCTGATATTGGCAACCTTAAGTGTATTTTTTCGTGATGTGGAATATATCTGGGGAGTTGCCTGTATGCTTGTTATGTATGCATCTGCCATTTTCTATCCGGTAGAAAAGATTATTAAGAGCGGTAAAGGCTGGGTATTTAATATTAATCCGGTATATATGTGCATTGCTAATTTCCGTGATTCTGTTTTGTATGGTGTACCAATGAATATGTATTATTGCGTATTATCGGCGGGAATTGCCGTTGTGCTTCTAGTGATAGGAATGGTACTTTTCTATAAGAAACAGGATGATTTCATTTTGTATCTGTAAATTATGATCATGGGTAAGGGATGCCTGTCATTCATGTAAATTTGCGTCATTGCAGAAATGGAGAGTTCAATGAAGAATAATGTTGCCATAAAGGTCAAAAACGTAGGAATGCGTTTTAATCTGAGTCAGGATCGTGTGGATAACCTGAAGGAATATATGATCCGTTTTTTGAAGAGAGATCTGCACTTTAATGAATTCTGGGCCTTGAGAGAGATTAATTTTGAGGTGAAAAAGGGAGAACGTCTCGGCGTGCTGGGATTAAACGGATCCGGCAAGAGTACACTTCTTAAGATCGTATCCGGAGTATTAAAGCCGACGACAGGCTATGTGCAGACAAAAGGAAAGCTGGCACCTCTTCTGGAGCTGGGAGCCGGCTTCAGCCAGGAGTATACCGGCAGAGAAAATATCTATCTGTATGGTGCCGTTCTGGGATATTCCAAGGAGTTTCTGGATGAGAAGTTTGATGAGATCGTGGATTTCTCAGAGCTGGGAGAGTTTATTGATGTACCCATCAAGAATTATTCCTCCGGTATGAAGTCCCGTCTTGGTTTTTCTATTGCGACTGTGGTAGAGCCGGAGATATTGATCCTTGATGAGGTGTTATCCGTGGGAGATAAGAAGTTCCGCCGCAAGAGTGAGAAAAAGATCATGGACATGTTTGACAAGGGTGTGACCGTGCTGTTTGTATCACATTCCCTGGAGCAGGTGCAGAGAATCTGTGACCGTGCCATCATATTGGACGGTGGCCATTTGGTGGCAAAGGGACCTGTGGATAAGGTGGCAAGGATCTATAAGAATATGACAGAGTAAGAGATTAGCAATGGCAGGATCAAAACATTGCTCACAAATATATCAAGTATTCAGAAATAATAGGAGGAGAATCATGAAGGGTAATAACAGCATATGCAAAAGATTACTTGTGATGATCGTAACAGCTGCTGTCTGTGTGACGATGTTTGGCAATATATCCAAGGTCAGTGCGGCATCTACGTATCAGATCAAGATCAATAAACAACAAAACTGTGTGACGATCTATAAACTGGATGCCAATGGAAAATACAAGCCGGTGAAGGCAATGGTATGTTCTACCGGTTATGATACGCCGGTGGGAACCTTCCCGCTGGGAGAGAAGATGCGCTGGCACACTTTGATGGGACCGTGTTATGGCCAGTACTGTACCAGGATCCATGGCGGGATCTTATTCCATTCTGTCTGGTATTATAAGCAGACCCCGTCCTCGCTGTCATCCTATGCATATAATAAGCTGGGGGTGACCGCATCTCACGGATGTGTCCGGCTGACTGTTGCCGATGCCAAATGGATCTATGATAATGTGCCTTCCGGTTCTCCGGTTACCGTTTACAATTCGTCAAATCCGGGTCCGCTCGGCAAGCCTTCTGCAATTAAGCTGCCATCCTCCAGCACATGGGATCCTACGGATGTTTGGAGCTCCGGCAATCCATGGAATAAGAAAAAACCAAGCATTTCAGGCACAAAGAATCAGACAGTGCCGTATAATGGTACATACTCCGCAAAAAAGGGTGTGACAGCAAAGAATACCACAGGATACGATGCTACATCCCGTATAAAAGTAACAGTACGTTACCATGGAGCGCAGGTAAAGAATGTTGATACCCGCAAACCGGGAGTATATAAGGTGATCTATAAGCTTAAGGATGAGATCGGGCGTAAGGTACAAAAGATTGTTAAAGTGAAGGTAACGTCAAGTCTGCCGGCACCAAAGATCAGCAATGCACAGGATCTTTATGTACAGTCAGCAGATCAGCTTACCAGAGGAAGAGCTTTAAAGAATGTGACGATCACCCAGAAGGGTAAGGCGCTTGCCGGCAAGTATGTTAAGGTTGTCTTTAAGAAGCTGAAAAAGGGTGTTTATAAAGTTACCTATAAAGCGCAGAATGCAAGTAATCTGGCAGAGGTTAGTGTGAAGGCGTATGTAGACAGTCAGGCACCGGAGATCACAGGGGTAACCGATGGCGGAACATATCCGGTAGATCCATCTGTTCATGTAAATGAAAAGTATGCAAGATCCCTGATCGGCGTATCTGACAATGTATCTTCATTAAAGACTTCGGATGTTCATGTAAAGATCACCAAACAGGCGGATGGAAGCTATCAGGTGGTTTATGAGGTGCAGGATCAGGCCGGCAATAAGACGAAGGTCACGATCCATCTTACCGTATCTGCTGCCCAGCCTGCGACAGGAGCAGCGGTGCAGTAGTTCCATGCTTTATGATGTCTGCTGTGAAGATGCAGAATGGATTCATAAAAATTTAAGAAAGACATCATAAAAAGTTCGTGCAATTAGAAATAGAAAGTGATATACTATCGGCGTGAGCAGAGATCTGTTCTGCCGGTAGTATTTTACTTCATAAGATATATTACTTGAAAGAGCGATAGACCGGAGATTACTTATGAAGAGAGATTAAAGACAGTATATAAAGGAAGGTAAATTATGGGAGAAAAATTGTTACGAGTAAAGAAATTTTTTACTTTATATGTTTTTTTGCCGGTGATCCTGGATATAGTGATCGAGAGTCTAAATAGAAAGTCTGTTTTTTCGGCATTTTCGTATATGTTTGATAAGCCGTTTTTGTTTTTGTTCAACGTGTTGATCATTATGCTGACATTATCGGTTGCCATGTATTTCAAGAGAGAGATTTTTGTGCTTTCTCTGATTTCTGTCGTCTGGCTTTTGTTCGGCGTTGTCAATTTTGTAATCCTGCATTTCAGGGTCACGCCGTTTTCGGCCGTTGATTTTACACTGATCAGCAGTGCCATCAGTGTGTCCGGTCATTACCTGACGGCTTTCAATGTGGTGATGATCTTTTTTGCAGTGGCGATCCTGGTGATCTCCATGATCTGCCTGTTTAAAAGGACACCGTGTTTCCAGAAAAATGCCACAAGAAAGGCGTATATGCTTTCCACACTGGTGATACTGACACTTGCTGCAGGGATCGTTGTGATGCACAGATCCAGCACGTCCGTGCAGGCACTGGCTGAGAATTATACCAATATTTCCGAGGCATATGAAAATTATGGTTTTGTCTATTGTTTTGCCAATAGTATCATTGATACCGGCATTAAAAAACCGGAGGATTATTCCCAGGAGTCCATGGCACAGATCAAGGAGTCTGTTCAGGATAATGAAAAGGATGAACCCGAGACAAAACCGGATATCGTTATGATCCAGCTGGAGTCCTTTTTTGATATCTGTGGTGTGAAGGGTGTCAGCTTCTCCAGAGATCCGCTGCCCAATTTTCACCGTCTTCAGAAAGAGTATTCCAATGGACAGCTGACTGTCCCGACGGTAGGAGCAGGTACAGTAAATACAGAGTTTGAAGTTCTCACGGGTATGAGCCAGCATGACTTTGGTGTGAGTGAGTATCCGTATAAAACAGTATTAAAAAGCAAGACTTCCGAGAGTATTTGTACTGATCTGGCGAAGCTTGGTTATACCAGTCATGCAGTGCATAATAATACAGCCACATTCTACGGACGCAATAAAGTTTTTTCCAATCTTGGCTTTAACAGCTTTACGTCTGTTGAGTATATGAATAACATCACATTAAACCCAAACGGATGGGCAAAGGATGGTGTTATGGTAGATGAGATCTTAAAGACTCTGGATGACAATACCGACAGATCGGACTTCACGTTTGGGATCACAGTACAGAGTCATGGCAAGTACAATGATGTGAAGCCGGATGCCAAGGATCCGGTCAAGGTGTATAATGCACCGGAGGGCAAGGAAGAATCTTACGAGTATTATGTCAATGAGATCAATGAAGTGGACCGTATGATCGGTGATCTGGTCAATGCTCTGAGCAAAAGAAAGAAGCCGACGGTTCTGGTGCTTTATGGAGATCATCTGCCAAGTCTCGATCTGAAAGATGAGGATCTGAACGATGGCAGTCTGTATGAGACCCAGTATATTATCTGGAACAATTATGGACTCAAAGAGAAGGATCAGGATCTGAAGGCATATGAGCTTTATCCGGAGGTGTTAGATCAGCTTGGGATCCATGAGGGTGTGATCACAAGATATCATCAGCAGGCGGACAGAAACAGTGACAGCTACCGGGAGGATTTAAAGGCGTTGGAGTATGATCTGCTCTATGGGGAGAATTATATTTATGATGGAGAGACTCCGTTTACTGCAACAGATCTGCAGATGGGAACCAAGGCATTGAAGCTTGCCGATGTTTCTCTGAAGGATGGAGAGTATATTGTGCGGGGAGATAATTTTACACCGTACTGTAAGGTTTATTTTGACGGGAAAGAGATTGAATCCCAGTGGATCGATGAGCATCATCTCCTGTTAAAGGAAGCCCCGGAGCGTTCGGACCGTAAGGTGGATAAGGAGAAGGCATATGAGCCGGATCAGATTCCGAATACCTTTGTGGTTGAGGTTCAGAACGGGGATGGTGTGAAGCTGAGCTATAGCAATAGTCTTCGCTGGAAGAATACTTCTCTGGCGGTCAAATGATCGTATTATAAAATAAAATTGGCTGAAAAAGTCGTGTTTTGTCGAGATGACAGACACGACTTTTTTTTCTTTCGCCTCTGTTTGACATTTTTTTCGGAAACCCTTGCATATAATTGTTTTTAGAAAACGGAAAGGAGATGACAGGATGATCAGATGACAATTCGGTTTTATTGGGACATCTTCTGGCTTTTGAACTTCATAATGAACCTTTTTTTGTTGAAAATGACAGCTGTTGTAAGGCGGAAATATCTCGGAAAATGGCGTCTGGTATGGGTATCTGTACTGGAAAGCGGACAGATGACCATGATACTTGTGGTGTGGCTGCGATATCTCAGGCGGCATGGAATGTTGTATGAGAGTATGACCGGAAGAAAATGGATGTCGGGAGTATTTCTTTTGCTGGCAGTGTTGTCAGCGTTTGAAATGCTGCAGCTGTGTTTTCGGGAAAGGCAGATATCGGAGCTGTTAAAGGATATGCTGTATTTTGTGCAGGTCAGCATTTTGACCGGAGGAGCACTGCTTTTGTGCCGGGAGTGGTTTGGTACAAAAGCCGCTACAGGTATATGGATGCTGTTTGCGGGGGCGGCAGGCGTATTGGCGGTGTTTTGGCTTATGGAAGGTTATCTGCGTCAGGGAGACAGACGAGCCAATACAATGGATGGAGTGATCGTTATGAGCGACGGAAAACGCTATCCCTTACGTGTCCTGCTGGATACGGGAAACTGCCTTGTGAGTCCCTACAGCGGGGAGAGGGTGATGATCATTTCCAAACCGCTGGCTCATCAGCTGGAGATCACAAAAGAACAGCGTCCGCTTTTGATCCCGTTTCAATCCATTGGCGGAGATGGGATGCTGCCGGCATACCGGATCCCGGTGTTACAGCTGCAGGATGGTTCAGAATATAGGGGATTTCTGGCGGCAGTGAGTCCCAGATTGTCAGAAGATTCTGCAATACAGTTGATCATGTATGGCAGAAAATAAAATAGAAAGGATGAAAAAATGATAAAAATAAGCATGCCGAATAAATTTCAGCTTCGTATTATGCCGGAGCTGCGGGGATGGTTTTTCCCGAAAAAAGGGGGAGAGATCCATTATATCGGAGGAGCGGAGATCCTGCCGGCTCCATTCAGCAGGGAAGAGGAAAGTCAGATACTTGGTCTTTTAGGCACGGAGGAGGATCAAAAAGCCCGGAGCCGCTTGATTGAGCATAATCTCAGGCTGGTGGTTTATATTGCCAAAAAGTTTGATAATACCGGGATCGGTGTGGAGGATCTGATCTCGATTGGGACCATTGGTCTTATTAAGGCGATCAACACTTTTAATCCGTTAAAAAATATCAAGCTTGCAACGTATGCCTCCCGGTGCATTGAGAATGAAATATTAATGTATTTGAGGAGAAATAATAAGGTCAAGATGGAGGTGTCTATTGATGAACCACTGAATGTGGACTGGGATGGCAATGAGCTGCTGCTTTCGGATATTTTGGGAACGGATGAAAATATCATTTCCAAGAACCTTGAGGAGGAGGTTGACCGGAAGCTTCTCCGGCTGGCACTGGAAAAGCTGGGAGAGCGGGAGCGGATGATCATTGAGCTCAGGTTTGGTCTTAACACAAAGGACGGCGTGGAAAGAACGCAGAAGGAGGTTGCTGATCTGCTGGGCATCTCCCAGTCATATATTTCGAGGCTGGAAAAGAAAATTATGAAGCGGCTGAAAAAAGAAATCATGCGCCTGGAACAGGTATAAAATAAAAGGAATCGCAAATCCTACTTTACATAGCCGGTATGATCATACCGGTGTCTCACGGCAGTGTATGCTGCATAGAAATTCTATCGCAGAATGGAGAACGCTCATGGCAATGTATAAAGTAGAGATTTGCGGGGTAAATACGTCCCAGTTACCATTATTGACGAACGAGGAAAAAACAGAATTATTTGAAAAGATAAAAAAGGGAGATAAAGAAGCAAGAGATACGTTTATTAAGGGGAATCTGAGACTGGTATTGAGTATCATCCAGCGTTTTTCAGGGACGAATGAAAATGTCGATGATCTGTTTCAGATCGGCTGCATTGGTCTTATGAAAGCCATTGATAATTTTGATACCACATTAAATGTGAAATTCAGCACATACGCTGTTCCTATGATCATTGGGGAGGTGAGAAGATATCTTCGGGACAATAACAGCATTCGCGTCAGCCGTTCCATAAGGGATACTGCATATAAGGCTATTTATATGAAAGAATCTCTTATGAAAGATTCCGATAAGGAGCCTACGGTGGAGGAGCTTGCGAAAAAGCTGGAGATCCCGGCGCAGGAGATCGTGTTTGCGCTGGATGCGATCCAGAGTCCGGTATCCCTGTATGAGCCTGTTTATGCAGAGAGTGGCGATAATCTTTATATTATGGATCAGATCAGTGATAAAAAGAATAAAGAGGAGAAGTGGGTTGAGCAGATATCATTAAAAGCAGCGATAGACCGCTTGAGCCAGAGGGAGCACAGGATCATTGAACTGAGATATTTTGAAGGAAAGACCCAGATGGAGGTAGCGCAGGAGATACAGATTTCCCAGGCACAGGTAAGCCGTCTGGAAAAAAGAGCACTTCATTCCATGAAAAACTATCTTGCATAGCATCGGATGAATTCCGTATATTATCGGTTTTGCGGCATAAAATGTAAAGAACGTGTTTGCAGGTATATTGCAGAAACCAAAAGTATAATTGGAAATGAGGGATTTTATGCGGATGTCGGAGCTTCGGGAAAAGGAAGTGATCAATATCTGTGATGGGGAAAGGCTGGGAAATGTCTGTGATGTAGACTTCGAAGTAAAAACAGGTCGGATCTGCAATCTGATCATTCCCGGTCCATGTAAAGTACTTGGGATACTCGGACGAGATCATGAATATATTATTCCTTACGAACAGATACAGCGGATCGGAACGGATGTGATCCTTGTGGAGGTCGAAAGGGAAAGATGTCTGCAAAAGTGTCAGTGGGATGAGTAAAAATATCTGCTTGCATTTTTTGTTTGTTTGAACGATAATGTTGCTAAGAACAAAAGATGGAGGTAAATGGCATGAAATGTCCGTATTGTGGGGAGGACGATACAAGAGTGATCGATTCCAGACCGGCAGATGATAATTCATCGATCCGACGCAGGAGACAGTGTGATCAGTGCGGAAAGCGTTTTACAACATATGAGAAGGTCGAGGCGATTCCGTTAGTTGTTATCAAAAAGGATCAGAGCAGAGAAAGCTATGACAGGACCAAGATTGAGAGTGGTGTATTTCGTTCCTGCCATAAGCGGGCTGTTTCCATAGACCAGATGAATGCGCTGGTAGATCAGGTGGAGGCCGAGATCTTCAATCAGGAAAAGCGGGAGATTCCCAGCAGCTATATCGGTGAGCTGGTCATGGATCATCTGGAAAAGCTGGATCCTGTTGCATATGTGAGGTTTGCTTCTGTATATCGGGAGTTTAAGGATGTCGGTATCTTCATGGATGAGATTAAAAAGATGCTGAATAAATAATAGGCATTGTTTTTTTGAAATACCAGTGTTATAATGCTGAAAACAGCAGGCAGATCTTATGACAGTTTGTTGCAGGATCTGCCTGTTTTGCAATATAAGAGTTTACTTATATTGCGGGGGTAAAGTATATATTGAGGGGAAGCTTCTTTTGCTGCAGGCGAAAGGAGTCAATATGTATAGTAAGACATTTTGTGTGGCCATTCAGGGCATTGAAGGTCACATGGTTCAGATTGAGGCAGACATATCAGATGGACTGCCTGTATTTTCTTTAGTTGGCGATCTCTCAGGTGAGACGAAGGAAGCCAGGGAGCGGGTGCGTATTGCGCTGCAGAATACGGGATTTCGTTTTCCACCAAGGAGAGTGACAGTCAATCTTTCACCGGCAGATATTCGAAAGGATGGCACCGGATACGATCTGGCGATCGCTGTTGCGGTATTATCTGCGTATGGTTATATTTCCAGACAGGATTTTTGTGACATATTGTTTATCGGAGAGTTGAGCCTGGAAGGGGAAGTGCGCCCTGTGAACGGTGTTCTTCCTATGGTTTATGCTGCATTAGAGCAGGGGATAAAATATTGTGTATTATCACAGGACAATCAGGAGGAAGCTTCTGTGGTGCGACAGATGAAGGTGATCGGAGTCCGGAGTCTCAGACAGGCTGTAACGGTACTGGAGGGCAGTAGGGATCCGTTTGTATATAAGCCTTCCGATCGGGAGAAAATGACGGAGGAGAGCCGGGAAGCCTTGGATTTTAAGGAGGTGCTGGGACAGGAAACGGCGAGAAGGGCAGCAGAGGTAGCGGCAGCGGGGATGCACAATCTATTGCTGATCGGTCCGCCGGGATCAGGCAAGTCTATGATCGCCGGCAGGATGAGTGGGATTTTGCCGGCAATGACCTTTGAAGAACAGATGGAGATATCGCAGATATACAGTGTTGCCGGACTGTTGTCGGATGAGACGCCTCTGGTAACAAAGCGGCCGTTTCGTTCGCCGCATCATACGGCAACCCAGAGAGCCCTGATCGGTGGAGGGACATATCCAAAACCGGGAGAGATCAGTCTGGCCTCAGGTGGTGTATTGTTTCTCGATGAGCTGCCAGAGTTTGAACGGAATACACTGGAGGTATTGCGGCAGCCGCTGGAGGAGGGCTGGGTTCATGTATCAAGACTGCGAGGCAGCTGTCGTTATCCGGCACATACTCTTTTAATGGCGGCTATGAACCCGTGCCGCTGCGGATGGTATCCGGACCGTAAGAAATGCAATTGCACTCCGGGACAGGTCAGGCAATATCTGGGAAGGATCAGCAGACCGTTACTGGACCGGATCGATATCTGTACGGAAACAATGCCTCTTGCGTATCATCATCTGGAGAGTGATACAGTGAAGGAACCGGATTCTTCTGCGATGATACGTCAGAGGGTGGAAAAGGCACAACAGCTGCAATGGAAGAGATATGAAGGGGAAACTTTCTGCCATAACTGTGACCTGACGCCTCAAAAGATAAAGGAGTACTGTGTGACATCCGGGGAAGCGGCGGATTATATGAAGTATATCTTTCAGAAAATGGAATTTAGTGCCAGGGCATATCATAAGATTTTAAAGGTTGGACAGACCATTGCAGATCTTGCGGGTAGCGACAGGATTGAAAAGGAGCATATTTCCGAAGCAGTATTTTATCGATCTATTGACAGGCGTTACTGGGGAGAGGGGGGACGTTCATGAATATGCTTATGTATGAACTGTGGCTCTCCTGTATCCGGGGGATTGGATGCCGGAAGATCA
>CADAKW010000037.1 GCA_902788645.1 uncultured Lachnospiraceae bacterium | reverse complement strand
TGCCGGTGCAGGAGTCGGTTCTGCTTTTTCCTCCTCTTTGTCAAGCCCTGTATCACCGATAAATTTCTGATACAGATCTCTTGCAAAATCAAAAGGATATAACTGCATGATCTGACTATCCACAAGATCTCCAATCTTCATTGTAAACGACACCTGTACCAGTTCATCGGACAAAAAACTGGATACAGCCACATCATCAATACTGTCATTGAGATCCACTACACTTGCTGTAGGCGGGCTGATATCAACCTTCTTGTCCAGCATAGAAGAAAGGGATGTTGCTGCTGATCCCATCATCTGATTCATCGCCTCACTGATTGCACTCAGATGAAGCTCTGTCAATTCACCATCTGTGTTGGAGCCGTCTCCTCCCATCATGAGATCGGTAATCACCTTTACATCGTGCTCTTTTAATATAAGAACATTATTTCCTGAAATTCCATCAATATAGGAAATATGAATAAAAACACATGGCTTATCATACTGTGCTGATATTTCATTGATCGTAACATACGATACCTTTGGTGTCGTAATGGTTACTTTATTATTCAGGAGAGTAGATAATGTCGTTGCTGCGGTTCCCATGTTAATATTGGCAATCTCTCCGACCGCATCTCTCTCTGCGTCTGTCAGCGTCATCGTTGTTGGTGCTTATTGCTCCTCCCTTATTACTGACGTCACCCGGACAGCATAAGAATCCGAAATGGCACCAGGCAGTGCTCTGAATTTCTTAATATTGCCTACATACACATCTAATTCATCATCCACCTTGGAATCAAGCTTCACAATGTCTCCTATCTGTATGTTCATAAAATCATTGACAGATATGGTGCTCTTTCCAAGCAGGGCACTAATCGGTATTTTGGCACGACTGATAATTTCCTCAATTGCTTCCTCGTAATGGTCTCCATCCCTCTCCCGCATAGTGGAATACCAATACTTTGTATTTAATTTATCAATCACTGATTCCACACAAGAGTACGGAATACAGATATTCATCAATCCCTCAACCGTACCAACCTTTACATTCATGGTAACGATCGCTGTCATCTCACTCGGAGAAATAAACTGTGCAAACTGTGAGTTTGTCTCGATCCGCTCAAGACGCGGCGTAAGCTCTGTCACACTCTGCCACGGATCAACCAGAAGTCCTGTGCAGACCTCCATGATCCTCTCTAATATGATCAACTCAATCTCTGTAAACTCTCTGGACTTTTCCAGCGGATTACCACCGCCGCCAAGCATGCGGTCCACAATCGCAAAACCGAGATTGGAAGCCAGTTCCATCAGGATACTTCCGCTAAGGGGTGCAAAATCAACCACTCCCAACAGTACCGGATTGGATAATGCATTGGAAAACTCAGAATAAGTATTGGCCTCTGCATTCATCACTTCAACCTGGACCGATTTCCGTAGATACGCCGGAAGATTTGTCGAAAGAAGTCTTCCGTAATTTTCAAAAATAATCTCTAAGGTACGTAAATGATCCTTTGAAAACTTTGACGGTCTGGCAAAATCATAATCTTTTACTGCCACCTTCGGGGTATCATCAATCTCATCAGGATTAATCTCACCACTATTTAATGCACTGAGCAAACTGTCAATCTCATCCTGCGATAAGACATCTCCCATTATCTTCACCTCACACCTGAACTCCTGTAATGCCTGTCCGAAGCTCAGCCAAAATTAGTCACTTAATATAAACTCATTCATAATAATCATATCACATTTGATCCAAAAAGCAAATAATTAATTATACATAAGATTAGTCATGGAGACCTCAACAACTGCTTTTGAATCCAGAAGGGTCTGAATCTTCTCTAAAGCTTCCTTCTTGACCACATCCTCTGAGATGTCATTTACTGTATGAGACTGGATCACACCACGGATCACATCGGTAAGCTTTGCCTCATTTGCCTTGAGTGTTTCACTTACATCTTTATAATCCTTTGCCTTTTTATTTAAGGAAAGTGTATATCCATCCAGCATTGCATAATGCATCTTGCCATCATCACCGGATGCAAGGTTTAAAGTCTGCTGTGCATCAAATGCAACCGTATACTGCTCGAGATCCTTGAGAGTATAATCCTGAGCTCCCTCGGAATCCTCCTGATCAAGCTCCAGATTCAGTACAGATGCAACCTGGGTGATCAGATTATTGGTTTTCTGAAATGTTGGCAGCATAACAAAAAACATGATTGCCGTCAATATCACATTGATCACAGTCAATGCTGCGATGATAACACTAAAGATATTTTTCTTCATAAAATTCTCCATTCCTTTCTATCATGATTCCTGATCAGATATAAATAAAATATCATCAATCGATATCACTGTAAATCTTTATCTCAACACGGCGGTTTTTGGCTCTGCCGGCTGCAGTGGAATTATCTGCTATCGGATCAACATCTCCTCTTCCGGAAGCCTCCATGTGCTTTTCGCTTAATCCCTTTTGTTCTACAAAATACTCCAGAACCTTGGTTGCTCTCGCTGTAGACAGCCAACGGTTGCTCGGGTATTCTCTGGTGTGGATCGGATTGCTGTCCGTATGACCCTCAATCTTGATCTGGCGGTCTTTATAATTCTTTAATATGTATGACACCCTGCTGAGAATCGTCTTGGCTCCGGAACGTATCTCTGCGCTTCCGGAATCAAACAAAACACCGCCGCTCAACGAGATCATAACATACTGATAATTTTGATCCATTGTGACACTGACGGAATCCTCGATCCGATTCTTTTCGGTACCTTCTACCACATCACTGTACAGCTTTCTTGTATCCTTCTCCTGTTTCTTCTTTTCCTCAGCCATGGGATCCTCTGCATCGGTATCCTCCGCAGCCTTTCCCATATCAGAATAATATTCATCAAGATTATTTAACTGTGTGGCACCGCTGGAGATCAGCTGTCCCTCTCCAATCGCCTGTGCTCCACCACTGAATATGCTGAAGCTGTTGGACATGGATGCTACCAGCTCGGAATATTTCACCTCATCCACCGATGACATAGAGTATAAAAGCACGAAAAAACACAGGAGCAGATTCATCAGATCCGAAAATGTGTCCTTCCACAGGTCGGTTTTGATTTCTTCCTCTTCTTTTTTTCTTGCCATTATGCCTCACCACCTTCAGCGGCTCCTCCATCACCATTGCCCATATTCTCACGGATCTGCGGTGAAAGGAAGGATTTGAGCTTCTCCTCGATAACACGAGGGTTCTCGCCTGCCTGGATAGACAAAAGTCCCTCCACCATAATCTCTTTCATCGTGATCTCCAGGGCATTATTCTGTTTCAGCTTGAATGAGACCGGCACACAGAGCCAGTTTGCCAGAATAGATCCATAGAATGTCGTAATGATGGCAACACCCATGTTTGGTCCCAGCTTACTCATATCATCCATGTTATACAACATGTTTACAAGTCCCATCAGAGTACCGATCATACCCCAGGCAGGACCCATACTACCTAATGTTGCCCAGAAATTGATCTTTTCATTGTGACGACCGTCAATGGCTCCAAGCTCCGTCTCCATAATACTACGGACAAGCTCCGGATCCGTACCGTCCACGATCAGCATGATACCTTTCTTTAAAAACTCATCATCCACATCATTCGCCGCTTCCTCCAATGCCAGAAGTCCTTCCTTACGGGCAATATTGGATAAACGGATGATGTTTTCGATGACATTCACCTCATCTGCCTTTGGCACCTTAAATGCCAGAGAGATCGTCTTTACACATTTTCCCATCTCAGGGATACTTTTCGCCTGTGTAAGCATACAGCCAAATGCGCCACCGAATGTTACGATAGCTGAAGCAGGATCCACAAAGTTACCGAATGCCGTAACACCACCGGATGAAATAATACCCAGTATACAACACGCAATACCAATGACAAGACCCACTATTGTAGCTATATCCATTTTTTCCACCACCTTATGTATGATTAGTCAATCCGAAACGAATTGCACCCACTCCTATATGATTTTACTAGATTTTTTACTTCTTGTCTACTTTCTTTTACAATTATTTTTTTACCGGTGGTCAGAGTTATGATGGTATCCGGTGTCTCTTCCACCGTCTCGATCAGATCCGCATTTACGGTAATACTTCCGCCATTCATCTTTGTTACATCGATCATTGTCACCACTTCCTTTACATGAAGAAAATGAGCGGTATTGTATGAAATACATACCGCCCATCTTCCGCTTATTGTCGTCGTATTCCGGAAATCATACCGCCGGAATACGATCATTTTCTATTATTATCTCTTGAGGTTTACAAGCTCCTCAAGCATGGTGTCTGATGTTGTGATAATACGTGAATTTGCCTGGAAACCACGCTGTATCGTGATCATGTTGGTAAACTCAGACGCCAGATCTACATTTGACATCTCCAGTGCACCCACTGTAAGACTTCCGCTCTTGGAAACCTCCTCACCGATACCGTCAAACAGACCGGAGTTTAAGGAAGCCCGGAATAAGCTCTCTCCCTCTGCCTCCAGACCGGATGGATTGGAGAAAGTTGCGACACATATCTGCGCCAGACATCTTGTCTCACCATTTGTATATTTTCCGTAGATCTTTCCGGTATCATCAATGGAAATTCCTGACATGGTTCCCGCATAATTACCGGCATTCTTACCATCCTGGTCTCCACGCTTATAAGTCACCTCACTGGTACCACCCTTGGAGTACTGTGTTAGTGAAGAGAAATCAACCTCAATGCCACCGTTGTCATTTGTCGCATCATACTGTGGGAAAGTACTGTCATTTCCTACATGCTCTGCATCCTCGCCCTGATAAATAGCAAAGTTTACACAATTTCCGGCATACTGCTGATTGCTTCTGTTTGCAGTAATAGAGCCATCGGTTCCTACTGTCGCATCCACTGCAGCAAAGTTTCCGGTCTGACTGTTAAAAAGAAGCGGTATAGTACTTGAACTAAGGGTGAACTCACCTGTGTTTTCATTGACACCGTTTACAATACCGCTCGTCGGATCGTTTGTTGATGTGTCAATTCCAAATTTTGCTCCCTTATTACCAAAGGAAATCTGTGCTCCGCTGCTGGAATATTTGACAGATCCATCTGCCTGTACCTCTTTCTTTACAAAGATAGACTCTCCCTCGGAATTGTATACATCAGCTACTCTCGCTGTATACGGAACAACAGAGCTTGTAGTTGTTGCGTTTGGATCAGCGGGATCCTTTGTGATCATCAGTTTTACGGTATAAAGCTCACCCAGCTTATCATAGAAGCTGAAGGTTACAGGAACACCACCGCCTGTAATATTGCCGTTGGCATCCAGAGTCGGTGTGAGCTGTGTATGGTTCGGATCAATATTACCAAGCAATGTTGCAGCAGTAGTAGCTGTTGGTGCTGCTGAGGTCTGCTTTGCTGTCATGATCTTCAGGTCTGTGGCAATATCCTTAACGATATTTCCGTCATCATCAGCCATCCATCCCTGTACAATACCACCGTTTGTAGTACAGTAAAGATTTCCGGAAGGATCTACATTTAAAGCACCTGACTTTGTAAAGAGCTGCTCGCCGTTTACATTTACTACCAGAAAAGACTCGCCGTTAATGGCTATATCCAACGCACGGTTTGTGGTGGTAGTACCACCGTTTTCCGTAATATTGGTTGTGATGGATGCAACCAGTCCACCAAGACCGATCTGCTTTGCATTGGTTCCGGCTGTATTGGTGGTACTGTTTGGACCACTGGCCGGTGAAAGTGTCTGATAGAAAGTATCAGAAAAATTTACACTGCTTGATTTGAAACCTACAGTATTGACATTTGCGATATTGTTACCAATTACATCCATTTTTGTCTGGTGAATCTTTAATCCTGCTACACCAGAGTAAAGTGATCTCATCATAATAAAACCCTCATTTCTGCACACATTTATGTAAAACCGGATCTGCTGCCCCGTGTGCCAGCGCAGTATCCTGACGATCCAAAAAATGAACCGTCTCTTTTCATGCTGCAGGAATGTCACCGAGATCCGTCTGTCAGTCGGGATCTCATGCCTCCGAAAAGGTCCGGCATCTGACATTTCCTTAAAATAAATTATCCAATCACAGCGCCATCAATATTGGTAAATACGGAATCTGCACTGTCTCCCAATGCTGTTACCACCGTATTGTTCTTTACATTTACGATAAACGCCATATTGTCAACCATAACCAAAGACTCCTGAATTCCCTTTTCCCGCGCCTTCGTTGTACCACTTTCCAAACGCTCCATCTGTGTCTCCGACAGATTGATGTTGCGTCGTGCAAGCCGTTCGTTTGCATGTTTTGAAAACTTTAGTCTGCCGGCATCCTGTTTCTGTTCTGCCGTGTCTAAAATCTTCTGAAAGGATACCTCTGTCTTGGAGGAATTCTCTCTGCCTGTGGCTGTTTTTCGCTGTAACAGCTGACCTGCCATCATATCAATGGAGGTGTAATTTTCATTCAGCTTATGCATAAACATCCACTCCCTCTGCTTTAAGCCTGCTCTGTTTCTTTGTTGGTGTCCTCTGCTTTGTCTGTACTCTCCGCATCCTTATCGGTGCCTTCGGTATCTTTGTCGGTATTCTCCGTATCCTTGTCTACCGTATCCGGTTCCTTCTCAACATTTCCCTTGATCGTCAATGTAACGCTTGCATAATCGACGGTCTTGTTAATGTCATCAAAACCGATTCCAACAACATACTTTCCTGCCGGAAGGGATGCAAATACACTCTTGTCAATGGTTATTACACCATTCTTGTAGCTCATCTTGTCCGCATCGATCTTTGTAGTCGTTCCATCCTCTGCCATCAATGCGACTGCCAGACCGGTTGCCTCATATCCGTTAGATCCCATGCTGACGCCTGTAATCTTGACGTTCTGCGGATCATGATGCAGATAGGTAAGCGCCTGCTGTTCAACAGAAGGAAGATACGTGGAGATCAGATAGTTATCATCGATCACCTCTACAATATCATCATAAGAAAACATCTCTCCATTTACTGATACATACGGCTTATTGTTTTCCATTTTGACATATTCCACCATGCCCTGTACTTCTCTCTCGGCACCTGTATCGGACGTCTCCCTGATACGCACCTGTTTACCAACCAATGTGTATGCTGACGTATTTGTTGCTGTGCTGTTAAGATTCTGCATCTGCTCCAGAGAGGAGAACTGTGCAAGCTGTGCTACATACTCTGTATTGGACTCCGGCTCCAGCGGATCCTGATATTTCATCTGAGTCACCAGAAGCATGAGGAAATCGTCCTTGTCCAATGCAGATCCGGTTTTCTTTTCGGTTTCCTGTGAAGTCTCTGAAATATTCACCTGACCGTTGTCTACCGGTGCTACTAAACTCATTTAATCACCCTGCCTTTCACAATACCTGCGAACTCCATGCCACAGGCATAAATTTGTGTAAAGAAACTGCTTTTCATACCAGCCTCTCTCCTGCAATCACTGCATTTAAGCTGTGAAATCAACACTTGAACCGCTGTCCGGCATGATACTCCGTCGAACAGTCTGTGCTGTTTCCATCTGGTCTTCGTCTTCCTCATCGTCCGTTTCAAAACGGAACCGGGAACGCTTTCCATTGCCCTGCTGGTAGTTCTTCTGATCGCCTGTATCAGCCCCGCCACTCTGGGTAAATGTAAAATCAGACACGGATACCTCTACTGCATCCACTTTCAGATTCTTCTGCTCCAGATTTTCCCGAAGCGTGATCATCTGACTCTCCAACGCGGCCTTTGCCTCTGCATTCTGTACCGTAAAGCTGGCTGTCATCACACCCTCTTTGCTGCTGACGGAAAGAAGCATTTTGCCAAGTCTCTCGGGATTTAACTGCATTTCCAATGTCGTTGTTTCATCCTGTAATGAAGATTGAATCCGTTCCACCACCTGATTCACAATGTCGATCATCTGCTGCAGGTTGACCGGCTGCTGAACCTGTTCCACATCGGAATTTGCCGCCTGTACCATATTTTCCACAAAGCTCATCATGGTCTGTACCGGCGTCTCTATGGCAGTCTCCTGTGGCTGATCATAATGCATGTTCAGGATATCCGCCTGTCCTTCGCTATCCTCTCCCTGACGGGATGGATCCTGCATCATAGACTGTGGATCTGCATCCAAAACATTTTCAACCACGCTGTCAGAAGGAACAGTCACGTCTGCCTCCGTAATCTTTGCGAGATCCTTTACGGTATCCGTAGAAGCCGTTTCCTTTTCTGCCGCTGCAGGCAATACGGAAGTCTCTTCCACATCAGTCGGTACCATCGGTGTATCCTGTTTACTTTCCGCTGTCACCGGTTTCTCTGCCAACGTGATCCCATCCTCCGTCACCGGACTCTGTCCCTGATCATTCTGCAGTCCATCAAAAACAACCTGTTTCTGATCTCCTCCGTTGTCCGTGACATCCGCATCCTGCTGTGTCACATCCTCAGAAAGCACATCATTGATCAGCTCCGTAAAATCGCCGTCTTCCAACTGGCCGGCTGTCATACTGCTCAACTGCTGTCCCGTGAAACCTGTCGTCTCTGTCCAGTCCGCCTCCAGCAATGCTGCGGACAGTTCAGAAAACTGCTGCATCATATCCTCACTGGTAAGAAGATCTGTGGGATCATCACCGCCATTTGCCTGAACCACAAACTGCTGTAACACCGTCGTATCAAGGAGCTGTATTGCTGTTATTCCCATAGAAGCAAGGATCTGCTGAAATACATCCGGATCCATATCCATGACATCCTGAACCACTGACCCGATCTCATTTTCCACCTGCAAAAAATCACTTTTGGAAAACGCCGGCGCTTCTGCTGCATCTGCACTGACAACAACGTTGTCATCAGACGGAACCTGCGTGAGCTGCTGTATTTTGTCTGTGATATTTTCGTAAGCACCTTTCTGCTTTAAGGACACATTTTTCTTTTGGACCCCTGATACCTTCTTACTCATATCTGTGGTATTCCGGCTGTTATCCGCGCTTTTCATATCTGTCATTACCTTTTGAAAATCATCGGACACCTTTCCTGTACCTGCAACACCGGCGGATGTGGCTGTCACCTTGCCCTCCGGCATTATTGCGCTCAAACTCTGCATCGTTTCACCTCCTTTATTTTGAAATGATCTATGTCAACGGAATACTCCGCAGACAGCTAATTAATCAACCGCAGATATCTTTTTGGTAATCTGTGCCGCATAAGCACTATCCATCTGCTCCAGGATTGCTGCAGCTTTTTTCTCCTGCATGTTCTGTAAAATATCACACACCAGATCCAGATCCTCTGACATTTCAGACAATCTTACAGCCGCTGCAGCCGCGTCCATATTGGCATAATATGTTCCAAGGGTTTCTGCCTTTTTGGAATACTGCTGCTTCTTTAACACCTGACGATATATTTTTTCTGCATTATCAGGCTGTATCTGTTCATAGTAGCTCTGATATTCCGAAATATCCGGTGCCTTGTCATTAAATACAACTTTTTCATCAAACTCCTGTACACGTTTATTAAAGGCATCCTCGGAATCCTTGTACTTCTGAAGCTTTTTGACCTGTGCCTCCAGATCTGCAATATAATCCGCATTGGCGGTTGTGGTTCCGTTTTCGGAATCCAGCTGGCTCTCCAGCTCCTTAATACGTGCATTTGCAGCCTTCAATGTGGTGTACTCATAATCTCCCTCTTTCGCCTGCTCCTCCTCGGATGGTGTCGGAAGGATCTTGTTGACAACCGGTACATCTTTTAATACCGGATACAATACGTTGCTGCCAATTCCGCCCACGTCAAACTTGATCAGACAGGCAAAGATCACCAGCCATATGGCAATGATTGCAAGAGCGATCAATACCGTTACAATTCTGCTCCCACCTTTTTCCCTGTCTAACATATTATCGTCATTTTTTGCCATGATACTTACCCCTCTCTGCCTGTTTTCCTGCCAAATCGAAAGCTGACCAGCTCATTGATCTCTTTCTGCTCTTCGGCATTCAATTCTTTCTTAAAATCCTCAAATGCATTTTCCTTCAGCTTCTCGTATGTTTTTCTCTCCTTCATGGCTTCATTTAGCTTTTCTCTTGCCTGAGAGACTTTTTTCTGTTGATTAAATACCACTACCTTCTGTAAACGGATATTGTATTTAATATTCTCCACACCATTTTCCAGCTGACGGATCCGGAACAGATCCAGCACTGCACTGATCTGCTGTCGAAGCTGTTCCTGCACCTCGTCTTTATGCTTTTGAAGCAATTCCAGTTTTTCCTGTTCCCTTTGAAGCTCTGCCATCTGCACTGCATACTCTGCCTTTGCCTGATCCTCCAGCTTCAATTTGATCTGCAGAATACTCTCCATAGAAAAGACAAATCTGGCCATATATTATGAATCCTCCTCCGGGAAAAGTGCCTCCAACCGCTGAATGCTTTCTTCAAAACTGATCTTTTCATAAACATCCTGCTGTAAAAACTCATTGACAGCATCAATCTTTGCCAAAGCATAATCAATGGAAGGATTGGAACCTGCCTTGTATGCACCGATATTAACGAGGTCCTCTGCCTCTGCAAAGGTAGCCAGTACATTTTTCAGCTGGCCGGCCGCCTTCTTATGCTGTGAATCCACGATACTGCTCATAACACGGGAAATACTCTGAAGTACATCGATCGCCGGATAATGGTTCTTCTGGGCTATCTTACGATCAAGCACGATATGACCGTCCAATATACTCCGGGCTGTATCGGCAATCGGCTCATTAAAGTCATCACCGTCAACCAGTACCGTATAAAGTCCGGTAATAGAACCTTTATCTGACCGTCCCGCTCTCTCCAGAAGCTGTGGCATCTCCCCGTAAACACTTGGCGGATATCCTCTGGACACCGGCGGTTCCCCGGAAGCAAGTCCTATCTCCCTCTGCGCCATGGAGAAACGTGTCAGGGAATCCATCATTAGAAGCACATCTCTTCCCTGATCCCTGAAATATTCTGCCACTGCCGTTGCCGTCATCGCTGCCTTTTTGCGGATCAGTGCCGGTTTATCCGAGGTCGCTACGATCACCACAGACCGCTTCATGCCCTCCGGTCCCAAATCTCTTTCGATAAACTCCCGCACTTCACGACCTCGCTCTCCGATCAGCGCGATGACATTGATATCTGCCTTTGTATTTCTCGCAAACATTCCCATCAGTGTACTTTTACCGACTCCACTTCCGGCAAAAATACCGATCCTCTGCCCCTTTCCTACTGTGATCAATCCGTCCACAGCCTTTACTCCCAAGGGCAGTACCGTATCGATGAGTTCCCTTGTAAGAGGATCCGGCGGCTCTGCCTGTACCGAATAACCGTACGGACAATGAAGCTCAGAGCCATCAATGGGATTGCCCAGTCCGTCAAGAACCTTTCCCAGCAGCTCATCTCCCACCATTACCTTTAACGGTGCTCCTGTATTTTCCACACGACTGCCGAGACCTACGCCCGCCGTCTGGTCATAGGGCATCAAAAGAACCCTGTCATCACGAAAGCCAACCACCTCTGCATTGATCACCTGATTGTTATCCTGAGTGATGATACGGCAAAGGTCATTCAGCTTTGCCGACGGTCCGATAGATTCCACCGTCAACCCTACAACCTTCGCCACCTTGCCCAGCTTTTTCTCGTAGGACTGATTCAGCAATATTTTGTATTTTGACAGGTCGATCTCAACCATCCTTCTTCCTCCTCAGGCATCTACATGATCATCAGCATTTTTATCTGGTCTTTTAAATTCTGCAGCTGTACATCCAGACTGCAATCTATGATACGCTGATCCGTCTCAATAATACACTGATTTTCCTCCAGGCTGTCATCCTCTGTTATGTCAAAATCCACACCCTCGGAAACACAGCGTCTGAGCTCCTCCTTCCGGCCGGATATCCTTAACACATCCGCCTTGGAAACCCTCAAGCAGACACTTTTTGTCTTGTCCAGCTGATTGAGAGCCTGATGGATCAGATAAACGATCACATCCTTCTTGTCAGAACAGATCACACCGGTTATCTTTTCGATCAATGCAGCCATGATCTCAGCAAACTTCGGCTCCAGTTCTTCCTCCTGTGCCTTTAACGCCTGACGCTCCTGTTCAATCTGCTGCTGAAGCTTTAATGCTGCCTCCTGCAGACGCTCGTCAGCCTGGGCTTTCCCTTGTTCAAAGCCCTCATTCCGACCTTCCTCCTGCGCCTGTTCCCTGATCTGCGCAGCCTCTTCCTGCGCTTTTTGAACAGTCTCCTGCGCCTCCAGACGTGCCTGTTCCAAAAGCTCCTCCCTCTCCCGGGAGGTCTCCTGCTGCATTTTTTCCCGTTCCTCTCTGCGAACGTCATCCATGTTCAGGATATTCATCCCATCCTGAAACCCATCTTCCATTTCCGGATCCCCGGTCTCCGGATCAGAAGACACCTGCTGCTGTAACAGCTGTGGCACAAACTGTACCATCTGATGATCTGAATTGATCACTCTTGTATCATCCTGATCCATCTGAAAATAAACAGATTTAATCAAATTAGACAACGATCTCGTCACCTCCACCTCTGGAAATGATGATCTCTGCGGAATCCTCCAGCTTACGGATAATATTAACAATCTTCTGCTGTGCTTCCTCAACATCTTTCATACGGACAGGACCCATAAACTCCATATCCTCTTTGATCATTGTAGCCAGACGTTTTGAAAGGTTGTTAAAGATAAGGTTCTGAACCTCTTCATTAGATCCCTTCAATGCAACAGCAAGCTCATTATTATCTACCTCACGAAGCACACGCTGTACGGAACGATCGTCCAGAGAAAGAATATCCTCGAATACAAACATCTTCTTGCGGATCTCGTCTGCAAGCTCCGGATCCTCTATCTCCATGCTCTCCATAATATGCTTCTCTGTACCGCGGTCCACCGTATTTAAAATATCTACGATCGCATCTACGCCACCCACAATGGTGTAATCCTGATTGACAAGGGAAGCAAGCTTCTGCTCCAGCACCTTCTCGACCTCTTTGATCACATCCGGTGACGTCCGGTCCATCTGGGCAATACGCTTTGCCACATCGGTCTGCTTATCCGGAGACAACGCCGAAATGATCACAGATGCCTGTGCAGAAGAAAGATACGATAAGATCAACGCAATGGTCTGTGGGTGCTCGTCCTGAATAAAGTTCAGAAGCTGGCTGGCATCGGTCTTGCGGACAAACTCGAAAGGACGAACCTGTAAGGACGCCGTCAGCTTTCCGATCACATCTCTCGCTCTCTCGGCACCAAGAGCCTTTTCCAACAGATCCTTGGCATAACCAATACCACCCTCGGCAATATACTGCTGGGCAAGGCACACCTCATAAAACTCATCCATCACCTTATCCTTTACAGACGGTGAAACACTTCTGGTATTTGCGATCTCCAGCGTAATCTGCTCGATCTCATCCTCTTTCAGATGCTTAAAAACAGACGAAGACTTGTCCGGTCCCAAAGCGATCAAAAGGATCGCCGCCTTCTGGATCCCTGATATTTCCTCTGACTTAGCCATTTTCAACCTCCATTTCTGCCTCAGATCTGCGGCATCATTATCTTCCAATTATAGCGGATAAAGGAATTGCGTTTTGCAATTCCTTTATAATGTTCATACAATTATTCCCAGTCGTCTGAGATCCAGTTGCGAAGCAACTGGGCAACTGCCTCCGGATTTTCATCGACAAATTTTTCTATCATCTTTCTCGTCTCAGACTTATCACTAAACTCGATATCCTCCAAAGACTGATTTTCCTTGGTCGTTGCCAAAAGCTGTTCTACAGAAAGCTCCGGCTCCTCGTCGGCAACAGCTACCGGTGCCGTTCCGCGAACTACTACAAAGATCAGCAGTGCAATGATCAGTACCGCAAGTATGATCATCAGGTAATCGGAAATGCTGCGGCTCTTGGTTGTCTTCTGGACAAATTTCGGAACCTCATATCCCACAACCGTGATAGATCCCGCTGCCACACCGGAAGCACTGGAAAGAAGCTGAATCTCCGTATTCGGCACGGTAAAGGTTGTCGTCTGATTGTTCTGAGCCATAAACTCATCAAAGGTCATATTGTCAAGTGTACCGTCTTTTTCAAGCTGTGCCTCATCATATATCTTATATCTGGTCACAACAATACCAAGAGAAGACTGATCCAGCTGTATTGCCGGCTTCTCTTGTTTGATATTCTCAATGGTCTCATCTGTCAGAAGACCGGTAAGTTTTTCATACTCCTGAGAAGAGCTGTTGGAATTGCCATCATTAATGACATAATCCGTCTCGTCATTATCATTGGAATCCGTCCCCGGAATACCACTTACCGTGCCGGAAGATCCCTCATTGGTGGAATGTACATAGTTTGTAGGATAACCGTAATCTCTACCGTCTGCAACGCTGTACTTTTTGGTCAGGGTCTCGATCTTGTTCATATTGAACTGGATGCCCTGAGTGCCCACCTGCACATCATCATATCCACAGCGGACCAGCAGATCTACGAGATTGGATGCGATGGTGTTCCGAAGTCTCTCACAATACTCTGTGGAACCGCCTGTAAGATCCCCACCCAGTCCGTCACTTGTAAAACCATTGTACAGACACTTGCCGTTGTAATCATTGATGATCACATGATCCACATCCGTACCGACTGCATTGGCCAGCCAATATGCCAGATTCTGCGCCACATCCGAGGTCAGCTGCTTTTCATTCTTCTGATTGACATCAACCATAGCCGTTACGGATGTTACATTCTCTTCGTCCAGAATGCTGTATGTACTTTCCGGCACATCAATAAACACCTTGGCATCATCAATAAATGAATATTGAATCATACTTGCTTTCAGCTCACTCTGCAATGCAAGTACTCTTTTTTGATTTTTTTCACTCTCTGTGGTGGATATACTGTTGTTAAACGCATCATCCCAGGTATAACCTTTGTCTGTGAGATTGTTATCACTCATGCAGTAAAAGGCTTTGGTCATATCCTGGTCATGAACATACAGTGTCAGGCCATCCTTTGAGCTTTTATTGGCAATCCCCTCATCATCCAATGCCTTTACCATACTGGATGCATCCTCCAGATTGCCAAACTGCTGAAACCTTGTCCATGTAGGACGCGATACAAGATATGCCATCACACCGATCAGAACCAATACAACACATATTACTGAAATAATGATGGTTTTCTGCCTGCTTGTATATCTATTCCAGAACTCTACTATTTTGGCTGGAATTTCCTGTACTCTTTCCTTCATAATACAACTCTCCTAACATTTGTCTCTGTCATCCAATTGATGATCCTTCCCCGGTCTATGTGCCGTCACACATTAAAACTGCAGGTTCATCAATTCTCTGTACCCTGACATAAAGGAGTCTCTCACAGCTACAACGTATTGCAATGAAATGTTTGCCTTTTGCTGTGCGATCTGAAGATCATGAATACTCTCCGTCTCACCCATGGAATATTTGATTTCCTCCACCTCTGCCGCATTGCTGTAATCATTTGCATCGCTGATCATATTCGCCGCCGAATTAAACAATGCTTCAAAGGCTCCGTTTTTTTGTACTGTCCCTGTCTTGCTGTCATCCAACGACGATGAGATCTCAGGGACCTTAAAAGCATTGATCAAATCAACATTTGATAGTGCTGATAATTCCATATATACTCTCCATTCCTGATATATCCGCCCTCTGCTCCTCAACGGATCATCGTTTTTCTATGCAGCGTCTCTCCCATCCGTGGACCACGCCGATCAACAAATATTACTTACCAACCTCTAAGGCCTTCAGCGCCATATTCTTGGCTGCATTAAATGCTGTAACATTGGCCTCATAAGAGCGGCTCGCATCAATCATATTTGTCATTTCTGTCACTGTATTGACGTTTGGATATGTCACATAACCATTCTCGTCCGCATCCGGATTGGAAGGGTCATAAACCATCCTTCCCTCTGTATCCGTATCCTCTGTGATGCGGCTGATCTTAACACCGTTGCCAACCTTGCCGTACATCCCGGTTGCTGATGTCAATGCATCATCAAAGGAATAATACGCTTTCTCCTGAAATACGACTGTTTTACGTTTATAAATATTTCCATCCGCATCACGGGTAGAATTTACATTGGCAATATTCTGAGAGATCACGTCCAGACGTGTTCTCTGTGCCGTCATACCGCTGGCACTCACATCAAATGCAGAAAATACACCCATTTATCTGTCCATCCTTTCCTAACCGATACAAAAGTCTGCCATACCTTCAGACAGCTTATGAACCGCTGCCGTTCTTGCACACACTGCGCAGTCTCGAAAACTCCTGTGATATCGAATCAAGTACAGTATAATATTTGATCTGATTCTGTGCCATATAGGAATTCTCTGTATCAATATCCACATTGTTGCCATCCAGACGATAGCTCACCGTGCTGTAATCTGTATATATGCTGCCATTGAGCAGATCAAGCTCTGCATCTGCCACCTCATCATCCAATGAATCTCCGCCACTCAGCTGTTCTTCTAAATAGCTTTGGAAATTAACATCCTTACGCTTAAATGTCGGTGTATCTGCATTGGCAATATTGTTGGAAATAACAGAATGCCGCAGCCAGCTTGCATCTGCGACTTTTTCCAATACATTGATATAATTATACGCTCCCGATGAAATCATGGAAAACCTCCTCACATTATGTATAAATGCATCTCCATTCCAGATCTTGTATGACTGTAAACACAATTACACTACATATAATTATAAAGAAAATCATAAAAAAAACAAGACCTATTTACAGATTTTACTGTTCCATGCAATTCCGGATCATCTCCGGCGTAAACAACTCATTTAACAGACGAATACTCGTCCCTTTCATTCCGGCAGACCGCGTTGAAATAATCCCCGCACTCTCGCACTTCTTAAGGCCGTTGACGATAACCGACCGCGTGATCCCCACCTGATCTGCAAGACGGCTGGTGATCAGCATATTCGTATCGGATTCCTCCAGCTCGTCCAGCACATAAAGCATCGCCTTCGCCTCAAGCTTTGACAATGTCCGGATTGCCGCACGCACATCATTTTCTTTGTGCTGTTCCTCCGAAATCTCCTCACTCTCTGCTCTCTGCATGGCAAGGCCGATCACCGTCATACCGTATTCCGTCAGTATGATATCATCAATGGAAAAACCGGCTCCCCGTCGATACACAAACAGAGTTCCCAGTCTCTTCCCTGCCATATTAACAGGTGCCACCATTGCCTGATACTCCTGTATCTGATCAAAATCAAAGCCAAGGGTGAGCAGATTTACATTTTCTTTGGTAGACAGAATATTTAATATCCTTTCATGAATATCCTTTTCCAGACAGCTTCCGTAGCTTGCATCCTGCAGCTGTGGTATCACCGGTATATCTTTTCTCATCCTCATCCCAAGGATCTTGCCTTTCCGGCTGAGCAAAAGGACATTGACCTCCATCTCCTGGGACAGCATACGGCAAAAATCATTAAAATCAACCTTGTCCGATTCCTGCCGGTTCAGCAGACGATATATCTTACGTGTTTTATCTAACAGCTCTAAGCTCATTGTACCCCTCCATACATCCGGGCTCTCCCCCTTGCTTCCTCTTTGCGTGACGCTTTTCACTGTATCAATGAATGATTATTTTTCTTTCGGTTTTGCCTCTACGTAGCCGCACTGCTCATCCATACATACCAGCTTATTTCCCTTTTCCAGCATAAGGCCGCCGCACTGTGGGCATTTCTTGTCAGACGGCTTCTGCCATGTCATAAAATCGCACTCCGGAAAATTCATACATCCAAAATAGCGTCTGCCCTTCCGGCTCATTTTCATCACAAGATCCCCGCCGCATTTCGGACAATCTACGCCAATCTTTTCGAAAAACGGTTTTGTATTACGGCAGTCCGGAAAGCCGGGACAAGCCAGGAATTTCCCATGAGGGCCGTATTTCACCACCATATTTCTGCCACATTCCTCACAGATCACATCTGTGACTTCATCCTCTATCGTCACCTCTTCCAGCTCCTTCTGGGCAATCTCAACTGCCTCTCTCAGATCCGGATAGAAATTCTCTATAACCGTTTTCCATTTGACGGTTCCGTCCTCTACACAGTCCAGCAGACCCTCCATCGCAGCCGTAAAGTTTACATCAACAATACTCGGGAAGGATTTCTTCATAATGCTGTTGACAACCTCTCCCAGCTCTGTCACATATAACTGCTTCTGCTCTTTTGCTACATAATGGCGGTTGATGATCGTAGAGATCGTCGGCGCATAGGTACTTGGACGGCCAATCCCCAGCTCCTCCAGTGTCTTTACAAGAGAAGCCTCGGTAAAATGTGCCGGTGGCTGTGTAAAATGCTGCTTTTTTTCCAGGTTTTCCGCTTTCATCGCAGCACCCTTTGTTATATTCTTGGATAAGTTCTTTTTTTCTACCTTATCTTCCTCTGTCTGATATACATTGAGATAACCCTGAAATACTACCTTGGAGGAAGCCGCGGTAAAACGATATTTATCCGTATCAATCTTTACAGATGTGGTTTCGTACTTCGCTGCTGCCATCTGGCTTGCCATAAAGCGTTTCCAGATCAGCTGATACAGACGGAACTGGTCTCTGTTTAAGGATTCCTTCACCTGAGCCGGTGTCAGATCAATATAAGAAGGACGGATTGCCTCATGGGCATCCTGGATCTTTTTGCCGGATTTTTTCTCTGCCGTCCCCTCTGCCAGAGCATCCTGTCCGTAATTCTCCGTAATAAACTCCCTTGCGGCAGCCTTGGCCTCTTCACTAATACGGGTGGAATCCGTACGAAGATATGTGATCAGACCGATCGTTCCCCTGCCCTTTACAGACACTCCCTCATAAAGCCCCTGTGCGATGCGCATAGTTTTCTGTGTGGAAAAATTAAGTGTCTTGGCAGCCTCCTGCTGCAATGTACTTGTAGTAAACGGCTGTGGAGCCTTTTTGGTTCTCTGGGACTTTTTGACGTCCTCCACATGAAAATCCGACTTTTTCAGGGAGGCAATGATCTCATCCATCTCCTTCTCTGACTCAATGGTCATTTTCTTGGAGTGGGTACCATAAAACTCCGCATTTAACGGCTTCTTCTCTCCATCCATATAAAAATCAGCGTTTAATGTCCAATACTCTTTGGAAATAAACGCATTGATCTCTGCGTCTCTGTCAGAAATGATCCGCAGCGCCACTGACTGTACACGTCCGGCACTTAAACCTCTCTTTACCTTTGCCCACAAAACCGGGCTGATCTTATAACCTACCAGGCGATCCAGCACACGTCTCGCCTGCTGGGCATCCACCAGATTGGTATCAATGGGTCTGGCCTGCTTGATTGCCTGCTTGACCGCATTTTTGGTGATCTCATTAAATGTGATACGGCTTGTGTTTTTGTTTTCCAGCTTCAATGCTGTCATCAAATGCCATGAAATTGCTTCCCCCTCACGGTCCGGGTCAGTTGCGAGATATATTTTATCTGCCTTTTTTACTGCTTTCCGAAGCTTGGCAAGTAACTCTCCTTTTCCCCGGATGGTAATATACTTTGGCTCAAAATCATTATCCACATCAATTCCAAGCTGACTCTTCGGCAAATCTCTGACATGTCCATTCGACGCAATGACCTCATATGAACTTCCAAGAAATTTTTTAATCGTTGTCGCCTTTGATGGTGACTCGACAATCACAAGATTTTTTGCCATTTCCTACATACCATCCTTTCACACTGTAGAATCCTCTTCTCTCTGACATCTACAGCACTATTGCATAATACTGGTTTCCGATCTGCTTTACCACACCTTTTAACTCCATGGAAAGCAGCACTTCCATAATCCTCTGTACAGGCTGGCCTGACATTCGGACAAGCTCCGATATATGAATCGGCTCTAAACCTAAATAAGAATACACTATTTTTTCGGACGTTTCAAGCATAACCTCACATTTTTTCTTCCGCACCGACACATCTTCATCCATAAATATTCCTAATCCGTCAAGAATATCCCGTGTTTTTACAACAAGTGCCGCACCGTTTTGTATCAGATGATTGCTCCCCTGATAGCAGGGATCATAAATGTCTCCCGGCACCACAAATACTTCTTTTCCCTGGTCCAGCCCCAGCTCTGCGGTAATAAGGGAACCACTTTTGGCTCCCGCCTCGATCACCAGGATTCCATCCGACAGACCACTGATGATCCGGTTTCTCATGGGAAAATTGGCCGGATGTGGCGGCATCCCCGGACAAAACTCAGAAATAACACCTCCATGCTGCTGCATCATCATATAGCTTTCAATATGCTCTCCGGGATAGCACCTGTCAACTCCACACCCCAGAACACCGTATGTCTTCCCCCCTGCCACTGTCAGAACACCTTTTTGTGCCGTGACATCGATCCCCCTTGCCAGACCGCTTACCACCGCAATCCCATTTTCTGCCAGTTCCCTGCCAAATCTACGCGCCGTTTCCAGCCCTGCATGGCTTGCATTTCTCGCTCCCACGACCGCAACAGTCGGAATGCGTCCGTCCGGAAGACTTCCTTTATAAAACAACACATAGGGAGGATCTGCAATATTTCTTAACCTCCCGGGATAATCCTCATGTGCCAGACAAGTAAAGGAAATCCCTTTCCTGACAAGTTCCTCCCACAGTCCTTTGATCCGGTCCGGATTTCTGGATGCCATCAACGCATCGATATCCCTTGGACGAAGGGAAGATATCTCCTCCAGCTGCCCTCTCTGCGCCCGATATATTTC
>CADAKW010000036.1 GCA_902788645.1 uncultured Lachnospiraceae bacterium | reverse complement strand
CGGCCCTCGTTGATATCCTGTATCATATCGATCACTGCCTGTCTGGATGCCTCCGCATAATTTTCGGCACCAAACTTCGCATATTTGTCCTGCTTGTAAGCACAGATAATACCACGGGAAGAATTCACGATCGCACCCAGACCATCCTTATTGAAGTAAGGTGCCAGATCTGATGCCTTTCCGCCCTGTGCGCCATAGCCCGGTACAAGGATATATGTCTTTGGCATGATCTTTCGAAGGATCTTACCCATCTCCGGATAAGTTGCACCGACCACGCATCCTACATAGCTGTAATCATCTCCCATGCACTGTCTGCCCCACTCGGCAACCTTCTCGCCAACCAGCTCGTAAAGAGGTCTGCCGTCGATCAGACGGTCCTGAAACTCTCCACTGGATGGATTGGATGTCTTGACCAGTACAAAGATTCCTTTTTTCTCTTCCTTACATACATCAATAAACGGATTGACACCATCGCTTCCCAGATATGGATTCACAGTGACAAAGTCCTCATCAAAACCGTAATACTGCTTGCTTCCTACCGCAACCTTACCCAGATGCCCCACTGCATAGGCTGTTGAGGTAGATCCGATATCGCCGCGCTTGATATCGCCGATCACAACAAGACCTTTCTCCTTGCAGTAGTCCACTGTCTTTTTGAATGCAATCATGCCCGGGATACCAAACTGCTCATACATGGCAATCTGTGGCTTCACAGCCGGGATCAGATCATAAACGGCATCTACAATGCCCTTATTGTACTGCCAGATAGCCTCTGCCGCTCCCTCCAGAGTCTCACCGAACTCCTCAAAGGCTTTCTTTGTCAGATGCTCCGGTACATAACCAAGCATTGGATCCAGTCCTACGACTACCGGTGCATCCTTTTTCTTAATCTCTGCCACTAATTTATTGATCATTTTTCTACCTGTCCTTTCCATTATTTACTATATTCATAGACAATTTTACCATCAACAATGGTCGTCACCACTCGTCCTGTAACCTTCTTCCCATCAAATGGAGTATTCTTTCCCATGGAAGCAAAACTGCTGCTGTCAATCTCATATTCATGCTCCACATCGGCAATCACCAGATCCGCCGTCTTGCCCACAGCCAGATTTCCTTTATCGATCCCCAACACTCTCGCCGGATTGACACTCATTTTCTCTACCAGCTGGGCTAAAGACAGATAACCGCCCTGTACCAGCTCTGTAAATCCAAGGGCAAAGGAGGTCTCCAGTCCCACAATGCCAAACGGAGCTTTCTTCATGCTCTGCGCCTTTTCCTCGGCTCCATGTGGAGCGTGATCCGTAGAAATAACATCCATTACTCCTGCTGCCAGAGCATCCTTTAACGCCTGTACATCCTTTGGACTGCGAAGCGGCGGATTCATCTTGAAACGTCCGTCATCCTCAGTAATCTCCTGATCTGACATGGTAAAGTGATGCGGACATACCTCTGCCGTAACACGAAGTCCCTGATCCTTTGCCATTCCTACCAGCAACGCACTGTCCGCCGTAGAACAATGACAGAGATGAAGCTGTGCTCCTGTCTCCTTGCTGATCAGAATATCCCTGGCCACGATCACATCCTCTACCGCATTGGTAATGCCCGGAAGTCCCAATTCTTCTGCTTTATCTCCTGCATTCATTACGCCGCCGTCGACCAGCGCCTTATCCTCACAATGGGAAAACATCGGAATCTCATATTGTGCTGCCTGCTCCATGGCATGACGGAATAACAGGCTGTCCATCACAGATTTGCCATCCTCGCTCAAAGCGACGATACCGGCCTCCTGCATCCCTTCAATATCTGCAAGCTCCTTTCCCTCCTGACCGATGGTTACGGCTCCGATGGGAAGCACATGTACCGGTGCATCCTTGGCTCTCTCCAGCAGATCACGGACTCTCTCCGGAGAATCAATGACCGGCTTTGTATTCGGCATCGGACAGATGCTGGTCACACCACCGTGGGCAGCTGCCTCACAGCCAGTCCTGATGGTTTCCTTATATTCAAAGCCCGGCTCTCTCAAATGTACATGAAGATCAATAAAGCCCGGCATCACAACCTTGCCAAAGGCATCGATCAACCGGTCTCCCTCTCCCAGAATATCCGGATCAATATCCTGTGAAACAAGTGCCACCTTATCCTCCTCGATCAGCACATCATAAAATGCATCAATATCATTTGCCGGGTCTACCAGCTTTCCGTTCTTGATCAAAATTTTCATTGCATCACCGTCCATTTCAATTTGATTTAGTACCAAAAACAGGGATGTCAGCCATCCGGCATTGACACCCCTTTCCTTTTAATATAATTCTGCTTTCTCGATATCCTCTAACATCCTCTGATTGGATATGAACTCGCTAAACTCGTCCGCGGATACCCAGCGGCAATCATGAAGATCCTCCGACAGCTGCACATCGTCCTCTTCCATATCTGTGTAACAAAGATATGTCAGACCGAGACTGCATACAGAACCCACCATAAATGTCCAGGTATATAAGATACGGTCAACCTCCGCCGTAAGACCTGTCTGTTCCTGGATCATACGAACCACTGCCACATCCGGCGACTCGCCAAACTCAGCCTCTCCGTCCAGAAACTCCCACTGATAGGGATCCATGATATTATCATCGTACCATTTCTCAATAATGAGGTATTTGTCTTCCCTCTTTACTATTCCTTTGACTAAGATCCTATATGCATTCATGCAGCCACCTCACTCCCTTATACTGACCGAAATGTGTCTTCCTGATACTGCAGTTAATGAATCCTTTGATTATTTTGCTGTGATATACTTCTTTGCAGTAAGAAGCTCTGCAGTAAGTACGGCACCACCGGCTGCTCCTCTGACTGTATTGTGTGATAATCCAACAAACTTGTAATCAAATACAGTATCCTCACGAAGACGTCCCATAGATACGCCAAAACCGTTCTCATAATCCACATCAAGAGATACCTGTGGACGGTTATCATCCTCAAGATACTGGATGAAATGCTCTGGTGCACTAGGAAGCTTCAGCTCCTGTGGTACTCCGGAGTACTCTCTCCATACACGGATGATCTCCTCCTTAGAAGGCTTCTTACCCTCCTCAAAGGTAACAAATACTGCTGCTGTATGACCATTTAATACAGGAACACGGATACACTGTGTCGTGATCACAGGACCGTCTGCCTTTACGATCTCGCCATTCTCAATATGACCCCAGATACGAAGTGGCTCCTGCTCACTCTTTTCTTCCTCACCACCGATAAATGGAATGATATTACCCTCCATCTCCGGCCAGTCCTTAAATGTCTTACCTGCTCCGGAAATGGCCTGATATGTGGTAGCAACAACTGTCTTTGGCTCATAGCCTGCCTTCTTTAATGCATGAAGTGCAGGTGTGTAGCTCTGGATAGAGCAGTTTGGCTTAACTGCGATGAAACCTCTGGTTGTTCCCAGACGCTTCTTCTGTGACTCTATTACCTCTAAGTGCTCCGGGTTTAACTCCGGTACAACCATCGGTACATCAGGAGTCCATCTGTGGGCACTGTTATTGGATACAACAGGAGTCTCAGTCTTTGCGTACTCTTCCTCGATCTTCTTGATCTCGTCCTTGCTCATATCAACTGCACTGAATACGAAATCAACCTTGGAAGCAACCTCTTCCACATTGCTGACATCCTCAACAATAATGTTCTTGACAGCTTCCGGCATCGGTGTTGTCATTTTCCAGCGTCCGCCGATAGCATCCTCATACTTCTTGCCTGCGCTTCTCGGGCTGGCTGCGATCGCAACAACCTCAAACCAAGGGTGGTTTTCCAGCAAAGAGATAAATCTCTGTCCTACCATTCCGGTACCTCCAAGGATACCTACTTTTAACTTCTTATCCATGATGACCTCCAAAATAACTTTTTCTGAAAAATACGTATGATTCTTCTTTCGCATTTTCTCCGATTTTACACTATTCTAAAGCATAAGTCAAACATCCGGCATATATTATTACTTGTGATTTGGGACGGGCTATGATAAAATCATTACTGTTACTATAGAACAAGAAAGGAATGTCAATTATGAAAGCTACACCAGTTAAGGGAACCAGGGATTACCTTCCAAAGGAAACAGAAATCCGGGATCATTTACAGAATATCATTATGGAAACCTACAGCAGTGCGGGATTTCAGCGCATTACTACTCCGATCATTGAGGACTCTGTCAATCTGGATAAGAGCGAAGGCGGCGAAAACCTGAACCTGATCTTTAAAATATTAAAACGAGGCAAAAAGCTGGACAACGCCCTTGCCGGGGATCATCCTACCGAGAAGGAGCTTGCGGATATGGGACTGCGCTACGACCTGACACTGCCGCTCTCCCGTTATTATGCCAACAACCGCAACGAGCTGCTGTCTCCGTTCAAGGTGATCCAGATGGACCGTGTATACCGCGCTGAACGTCCTCAGAAGGGCCGTCTCCGTGAGTTTATGCAGTGTGATATTGATATCATCGGAAACGAGTCCAGAGATGCCGAGATCGAGCTGATCCTGACCACCACAAAAGCCCTGAACCGTGTAGGACTTTCTGATTATAAAGTAAAGATCAATGACCGCCGGATCTTAAGTGATATCTTTGCTTATGCCGGCTTTGCAAAGGAAGATAATGAAAAACTTGCGATCATCTTTGACAAGCAGGATAAGATCGGTATTGACGGCGTAAAGGCAGAGCTTGAAGAAAACGGCTTCGACCAGACCTGCATTGATAAATTTATCGCTCTTTTTGCCGATGGCACTCTGACACTGGAATCCGTGGCAAATGTATGTGATGCTTCTTATGTTACAGAGCTTCAGCGTATTATCGATGCAGTTACAACAGTTTCCAAAGGCACGATTCCTGTAGAGTTCTGTCCTTCCCTGGTTCGTGGCCAGGGCTATTATACCGGCACTATTTTTGAAGTGGAAGCAGCGGGCTACAGCGGAGCTGTTGCGGGCGGTGGACGCTATGACAACCTGATCGGCAAGTTCCTGAATGAGGATATCCCGGCCGTTGGATTTTCTATTGGCTTTGAGCGTATCTTCGGTATCCTCATGGAGCAGAACTACTCCATTCCAAACCGCAAAAAGAAAATCGCTGTATTTTATGATGCCGACACCTATGCAGAGGCTCTGATCTATGCGGAGGATCTACGCAGTGACTATATCGTATCTGTCATCGCCCGTCCAAAGAAGCTTGGAAAATATCTGAACAAGCTGGAAGCACAGGGCTTTGATGGATTTGCTGTCTATGGACAGGAGGACGGCGTCAAACTGTTTGGAGAGTAGATCACTCCGGCATATCATCCGGATAAACACCGGCATCTTAAAACACAATACCTGAATATCAATAAAAGTCATCACGAAATATTCTGTGATGACTTTTATATTTAATCAAACTATAAAATTCAATTTTCTGATACATCAAATAAATATAGATACCTTTTACGATACCCGCTCCTTCTGATACCGGCAGATCTCCTCCTCAATGTTACTGTCGATCCTGCCAAGAATATCCGGATTGGGTCTGGCCGTGTAATATCCCTGGATCAGATCCACTCCCAGCCGTATCACCGTTCTCAGCTCCTCGGAGGTCTCCACTCCCTCTGCCAGCACCTGAAAATGATTCTCATGGGCAAAGATCACAATATCCTTAACAAAATGCTGCTTCTGCGGATTGTCCTGAATCCCACTGAGAAGCATCCGGTCTACCTTCACATAATTTGGCATATACCGGAGCAGATTCACAATATTGGAATATCCCGTGCCGTAATCGTCAACTGCTGTCTCAATACCCATTCTCGCATACTCGCTCTTCATATCTGCCAGCGTCTTATCATCTGCCTCCGTCTGCTCTGTCAGCTCTACCACAACACTGTCTGCATGCTTTGTGAGCTTCTGCTTGAGCACCGCTGCCTCCTCTCCGGAAAGCTGGCTGCCCGGTATACTGTTGATAAAGATCTTCTTGCCTGCCAGCTCCTTTTCCCTCTCATCCACCAGATGAAGGATATTGAAGAAGGTGGCTCTCTCCACATCATACAGACGTTCCAGATGAGACGCATATTTGATAATATCAAGAGGAGATACCATCGGATATATCTGTGCTCTCATCAGGGCCTCATACGCCACAATGGAACCATCCTTGGCACTGACGATCGGCTGGAAATGATATGCAAAAAGATTCTCATCCAGTACTTTTTTGACAAGAGCCGCCTGTTCCTGCTCCTGTACAGAAAGTGCAGCATCACCGGCAATCCGCTTTTCGCTGGCCTTATGGCCATTCTTGCGGCTCACGGCTGCATTGACCAGATCTTCCATTTCCACCAGATCCTTGACTCGCTCCGTCTTGCTGCCACTGAACAGCCTCAGCTCATATTTACATTCCGAAGACTGATTATACTCCTCCAGCATCCGGTCAATCTCCCTGCGAACCGCATGAATCCTCTCATGAGTGGCCTCGACCGTAAGCTCTGCCATGATAAACTCATCATCTCCCAGACGACAGCACATTGCTCCCTCATCTGCACACTGCTGAATGATCTGTGCCACCTTCTGAATGGCGTGATCGCCCTCTGTTCTGCCATAATTTTCATTGATCTTGTCCAGATTCGCCATGTCCATTGCCAGAACACTGACGTATTTATTCTCCTCACAGGCCCTTTCTACCATCGGCTTAGAATGCTTCACAAAGCCGTTATAATTCAGCATGCCTGTCAATTCATCGTGAATCTTGCGTTCCTGCGCCCGGCGGTTTGTTCTCTGCAGCGCATCCATGCGCCGGAAACATTCCATCCCGATCATCAGATTATGTAACCACATATAATAGCGTTCATCGTATGCCCTTGGCTCATTGCCATAACTGATCACAGCATAACCAAAGCACATATCCTCAAAATAAAGAGGGGTAAAAATATATGCCTTTGGGGTATCGCTCTCCTCATAAATCTCCGGAAGCATCTTCTCCCGGGGAAATGTCTCTGTAAACTCCAGACGATCCTCTCCCTTGCCGGATGGTCCGCAATGAAGCACCGGCGCGATCCGATCCGTATAATGCCCCTTCACGATATTGACGCTGGCAGGCTTGTCCTCCCGGATCCACAGATCGTTTACACAGATATGAAAGCTGTCAAACTCCCGGATCTGATAGCTATATGTCTGAACCGCATCCATGAGCTCCTGAAAGGTGTTCTGTGAGATCCAGTCCTCCGTCAGATGATTGAAGCTGGAATAAAAGCTCTTGCGTGAAGCCTCTGTAGACCACTGATCCCTCACAACCTTGCGCGGTATCACACTCTCACAATGACAGCCACAGCTTCCACCGATAAATAACGGCGGTTCGTATGTAAACTCCGGCATGGCCTGTCCATCCAGAAGGCTCCGGATACATTCCGCAGCATACTGTCCAAACTCCTTTGACGGGATGTCCATGGAAGTGATAGGACTTGGACTTTCCTTGCCCTCCGGTACAGAATCATATCCCACTACCGCAATATCCTCCGGTACCCGGATGCCTCGTTCCGTCAAAGCCTCAGCAACTCCGATCGCCATCATATCATTGGCACAGGCAATGGCCTCCGGCAGCTTTCTGCCCTGTCTGACAAGCTCTCTGACCATATCATGACCGCCGTCATACCAGTAATCACCATAAAATATCCTGTCGTCTCCGGCATCCAGCCCATGCTCCGCCATGGCATCTGCAAATCCCTGCAGGCGCTGCACAGAATGTGCATTATACTGTGGTCCGGTCAAAAATATGATATCCTTCATACCATGTTGTTCGATCAGATGAGACACCATCCGCTTGATGGGACCATAATGATCCAGCATAATATAATCATACTCATCACTTTTGCGGTCAACATACAAAAGCTTTCCATGAAATGCATTTCGGAACTGCTCCTCCAGACGCAGCATCAGCCCCGGTGTCTGCAATGTCTCCGGCAAAACAACCATGCCGTCAAAAGCATCATAATTGATCAGAGAGAATATGCTTGTCTCTCCGACCTCTCTTTCGGAAGTATCCTGATACTTTCGATATGTGGCAAATGTACAGACATCAAAATCAAAAGCAAATGCCTTTTCTAAAAAGCCCTGCATGAAATTTTTCTGATAATTTTCCTCTAATTGTGAGGATAACACTGCGATTCTCTTTCTCAATGTATCGTCTCCCTCAATCACATTTCCTCCCGCAGCTTCATCATTGCAAACTTACGGCTCTTTCACAATGATGGTTGTTTTGGAAGGGTCAATTTCCTGCTCCTCTAAGATCAATTCGTTTATTTTGTCTGCCTTGATCACCCCTGCAGATGGATTCTTGACACTCTCAATCGATCCATCCACCTCCACATCTACTGTGGAATATTCAAAAGCAAGTGTCGTATTTAACAGCTTGCAGTTCTTCATAACGAGATTTTCCATATAACACATCCCCTGCAGACTCTCGATCACACAGTTGACGAAAGTAATGTTTTTGGAATTCCATCCCAGATATTCCCCACAAATATAGGAATCATATACAGTAACATTGTCACAATTCCAAAAAGCATCCTTGGAAAGCATCTTGGCATGATGCACCTCTACATTACGGCATCCGTCAAAACAGTAATTGCCCACCAGACGAAAACCATCCAGCTTCATATCGCTGCAGTTCATGGCAAAGTAATCTCCCTTTGCCACCACGTTGTTCATGGTAACGTCCTGACAATGCCACAACGTCTCCTCCGCATGAGGCAGATCGACATTTTCCAATACCAGTCCGTGAACCCGGCGAAATCCCTTGGGTGCCTCATATAATGTGTCCCTGACAGATATGTGATCTGTATACCAGATCCCGGCTCTCGCCATCTCTGCAAAATCGCAATCTTCTACCTGTATATTTTTGCAATACCACAGAGGATATTTCCACTGAAAGGAAGTCCTGTGCAGTGAAATATCACTACTCTCCTTCAGAGGTGACTCACCATCTGCAAATATAGAATACTCGATTGAAAGGTTTTTACTATGGAATAATGCCCTCTCACCTGTTAATCTCTCTTCTCTTATAACCTGCATTGTATTTCTCCTTCACATTTACAATCCAGTGCTTTTCCATTATTTTCCATAAATTCTCCAATCAGAATAATTATACATCATTCCGTCCAAAAAGAAAAGCACGAAACCCTTTTCAATATTTTATGTCAACAACTTTCCCCGGTGCCTTTTATCCGCTTTGTCCCAGTTTCTGCTAAACGCCAGACGAAACAGGAACAAAACACCACGGATACACAGCTCAATACACATAGCGATCCAGACACCGCGCAGACCAAACCGGGGTGCCAGGAAAGCCGCCAGAGGCAGACGTACCAGCCACATACTGCAGAAATTCAGACAGCTTGGGATCAACGTGTCACCTGCCCCGCGGAACACACCGGATGCAACGATGGACGCTGCATACATCGGCTCTGCGAACGCCTCGATCCGAAGTACAGATGCCCCCAGCTGCCGTATAGCTTCATCCGGCGATAATATAGAGATCATCCATGGTGCCAGAAGATACATACAGGCACCGCTGACTGCCATGACCAGCATGCCAAAACAGGTAGCGATCCAGCCAAGCCGTTTTGTAAGATCATGTCTGCCGGCACCTACACTTTGCCCGATCAGCGTCGTTGCCGCCGAACCGATTCCGTATCCCGGCATATAACAAAGACTTTCTGCCGTAATAGAGAAGGAATTCGCCGCAATGGCGATCATTCCCAACGGTGCCACGATCCTGGTGGACATGATCTGCGCACCGCTCATAATAAACTGTTCCACTGCCACCGGCACGGAAATGCAGACTGCCTTTTGTATATCTTTCCTGCAAAATCGAAGTTTTTCCTCCTTCCGCAGATGAAGCATCGGCGAACGAAAAAGCAAAAAATACATCATACATATCATGATCACAAGCTGCGCCAATGCTGTGCCTAATGCGGCTCCCAGTACACCAAATCCCAATCCTGGGATAAACATCCGGTGTCCCATCCACGAAACTGTTCTCGAAGGAAATATTAAAACAAGATTAAACAATATATCCAGAAAGCACATCAACACATGAAGAATACTGGGAAGCCGCATATTACCACTGCTTTGCAGCATAGCTCCGGCCGCCAGATTCATCTGCATGATCGGGAGAGCCAGAGAATATACCAGAAAATAATGAAATGCTTCCCGGCAGATGCTGCTGTCCCCGCCAAGCCACCGCGGAAGCTCTCTGCTGATCCCTGCTCCGATACTCAGCAGTACCAGACTATACAGCAACGCCGTTACCAGTCCCTGCCTCATGATGCGTCTGGCACCTTTATCATCACCGGCACCGATCCGATGGGCAATCTGTACACTGAAACCGGTATTATATGCCGATGTAAGGCCTCCTAACAGCCAGGTACTGGAAGCCACCAGACCAATGGATGCGGAAGCATTGGCTCCGAGCCGCCCAACCATAGATGCATCAATATATTCCATAATGATGGAAGAAATCTGTGCAAAAATAGCCGGAATACTTAAATGTACGATCAACAGAAGCTGCTGTCTCATGGACAGCTCCTTTCCCTCCCGCAGCCGTTCTAACAGCCTTGCACTTTTATCTTTTCTCATATTTTTATCCTCAATCCGCTTCATCTGCGGTTTCATATCATATATCTGCACACGATGTTGACAGATAACTCTCTATCCCGGATTTCAACCGCTTCAAGCCCTCTAAAATATTTTTCCGTGTAGTCGCTGTATTGAAACGCAAGAACCTTGCTCCGTTTCCACCAAATATATTGCCCTCGGACAGATATACTCCTGCATTTTTTCTTAAATATTCATTTAACTCTTCGGCATTTTCTGTAATCTGACTACAATCCAGCCATAACAGATACGTCACATCCAGAGATCCCACCTTGATCTGTGGGATTTCCTCCTGAATATACTTCTGAACCGTTCTTTTATTTTCCTGAAGGTACTCCCGCAGGGCATCCAGCCATTCACCGCCCTCTCCAAAAGCAGCCACTGTCACATCCACAGCAAAGGCATTCGGCTCTGCCACCTCATCGGTATTTAACGCCCTCCACATGCGGTGACGCAGAAGCTCATCCGGCACCATAACCGCTGCTGTCTGGAGTCCTGCAATGTTAAATGCCTTTGTCGGTGCGATCGCTGTCACACTGATGCTGCGGCAGGTTTCGGAAACACTTGCAAAAGGAACATATTCTTTACCGGGAGCTGTGAGATCACAGTGGATCTCATCCGAAAATACGATCACATGATATTGGCGGCAAAGCTCTCCGATTCTCTCCAGCGTCATCCGGTCCCATATATTTCCCACCGGATTGTGAGGATTACACAGGATCATCATGGAAACCTGTGGATCCGAAAGCTTTTGCTCCAGATCCTCCCAGTCGATGGTGTATCGCTCCCCATCATATGCCAGAGGACTTTCCACCACAAAACGCCCGTTATTGATAATGGAATTAAAGAAGATATTATAAACCGGAGTCTGGATCAGTACCTTTTCCCCCGGTGTCGTAAGCTTTCTCACTGCTGTGGACAGTGCCGGGATCACACCGGTGCAAAAGACCAGCCAGTCTTTTTCGATCTGCAGACCATGGCGGCTGCTCCACCAGTTCCGGTACGCCTCATACCATGCATCCGGCAAAACGGAATATCCAAACACCCCATGAGCAACTCTCTTTTCTAAAGCCCGTTTCACCGCCGGTGCTGTCTCAAAATCCATATCTGCCACCCACATCGGCAGCTCTCCCTCCGGCACATCCCACTTTAGAGAGCCTGTATTTCTCCGGTTGATCTCCTTATCAAAATCATATATTTCACTCATTTCTCTACCTCCATTACTTCACTTTAATCTCACAATGATTTTTTTCTATGCAAAATCTTAATGCTTCTTGACTGTATATTTTACAGTCTTAGAAGCATTTTTTGCTATGCAAAACCTTAAAGCTTCTTGACTGTATATTTTACAGTCTTAGAAGCATTTTTTGCTATGCAAAACCTTAAAGCTTCTTAGCAGCCGTATACCGGCTGCTTTAGAAGCTTTTTTTGCATTGTCTCCACATTGCCTGCACACTCCAGTTTTTCTCTTTATGATTTCCAAAATCTCTGCAGACCGTCATATGAAAAAGATCTCTTCTGCTCCGAATTTTAGAATTTTTCACATAAATATCATTCATATAAATATCAATATGTAGAATACACTTTTCCCCGTCTCTGCGGTAACCCCGGTAGATCATGTTTCCATCATAAACACAATGCACAATATCCTCCAGACATCCTTCTCTCGCTTCCGGTTCATACTGTGAAAGCTTTGATATATCTGCTGTGTAAATCACCTTTTGCAGCAGATCAACCATCTGTGCCTCAAATAAAGAGAATGAAAAATCCTGATTTAACAGCTGCATAATCGATGTGATTTCCATAGCCGTCTGGTTGTTTTTCCGGATCAGCGGCATTGTCCGGATACTTTTTACCACTAGCTTGCCCAACTGTATCAATGCATATGCAGCATAGCTGAACAGAGCACCGATCACCGGATCAGTAATAAGATTAGCGTATACCATACTATCCTGAATTAAAATCTGATATAACGCTGCCAGAAATCCAATGACTGCTCCTATTCCGAAACACCATGCAACTCTTCGCAATATCTTTTTGCGATCTGTCCCCTGCTCGGTCTTCCAGTAAAGCTGCTCTACCATATATCTTCTGCCAAGCCATGGTGCTGCTCCACATAACCGCAGGATGACCGGAAACTTTTTCTGTCTGCCGGAGTCCATGGTAAAACAGATGTCTCCCCCGCACTTCCACCGCAAAAAGAGCCTGTCCCTTTTATTCTTATTTTTTTCAGCAAAAAAGTCCTGAGATGTCATATCATACTCCATCTCAAGACCCTTCTGCCGGAGACGCTGCCGTTGTGCCTGCAGGATGTATGCCGCATCCCCGCTGACATTTTCCGGAAATATCTCCTCTTTGGACCACTGAAACAGCTCCTCTGCCAGATCTGCAAAAGACTGCATCTGTGGTTCTTTATTATTAAACTGTTTATTCTCTGCCATATAACACAAGCCTTTCCTGAATGTATGTATTACATATCATAAAGCAGAAAAAGACCTCATGTCAAGGGAAGAAAGCTTTGCATGCGCACCCGGATAAAACAATTATTTATTCCGGCCCCGCTTTACCCACGCGAAAATATCTCTATGCCAATGCCTGTTTCAGGTCTGCGATCAGATCCTCCTTATCCTCCAGTCCACAGGAGATACGGATCAGTCCCGCCGGAATGCCTGCCTCCTTTAACTGCTCGTCATTCATCTGGCGATGTGTGGAGGTTGCCGGGTTCAGACAGCAGGTCCTTGCATCTGCCACATGTGTCTCGATGGCAGCAAGCTTTAATTTCTTCATAAATTTCTCTGCCGCATCGCGTCCTCCCTTTAATTCAAAGGATACCACTCCACATCCTCCGTTCGGCATATACTTCTGCGCTCTCTCGTAATATGGATCCCCTTTAAGCCCTGGATAGCTCACATGCTCCACCTGTGGCTGCTGCTGTAAAAACTCTGCCACCGCCAGACCGTTTTCCACATGACGCGGCATTCTCACATGAAGAGATTCCAGACCAAGATTCAGAATAAATGCATGCTGTGGCGACTGAATACATCCAAAATCACGCATCAGCTGTGCCGTACATTTTGTGATAAATGCTCCTTCTTTGCCAAACTTCTCGGCATATGTAATCCCGTGGTATGAATCATCCGGTTGACAAAGTCCCGGGAATTTTTCAGCATGAGCCATCCAGTCGAAATGACCGCTGTCAACAATCGCACCACCCACAGCTGCTCCATGACCATCCATATACTTTGTCGTGGAATGCGTCACAATATCTGCCCCCCATTCGATCGGGCGGCAATTTACCGGTGTCGGGAAGGTATTATCCACGATCAGAGGTACCCCGTGTGCATGGGCAGCCTTTGCAAACTTCTCAATATCCAGCACAGTTAAAGCAGGATTTGCGATGGTTTCACCAAAAACTGCTCTTGTATTGTCCTGAAATGCAGCATTTAACTCCTCCTCCGTACAATCCGGAGATACAAAGGTTGCATCAATCCCCATTTTCTTCATAGTTACGGCGATCAGATTGAATGTGCCTCCGTAAATGGATGAGGATGCCACGATGTGGCTTCCACATTCACAAATGTTAAATAATGCAAAGAAATTGGCCGCCTGCCCGGAAGATGTCAGCATCCCCGCTGTGCCCCCCTCCAGTGCAGCAATCTTTGCCGCCACATGATCGTTGGTAGGATTCTGAAGACGTGTATAAAAGTAGCCCTCTGCCTCCAGATCAAACAGCTTTCCCATGTCCTCACTGGTATCATATTTAAATGTAGTAGACTGTATGATGGGAATCTGCCGTGGTTCTCCATTGCCCGGTGTATACCCCGCCTGCACACATTTTGTATTGATCGTATAATCGTTCATTTTCATTCTCCTCTCAGCTTTACCGGAAACCGGCTGTATATACATAGTTTATCCTTATGTTTTTCGGTATATAGATATAGGATATCATTTCCACCTGTATCCTGCAACTATTTCTCACAAAAGGGTCGCTTTTTACATTTTCATAGACTTTTCCGTCGATAACCAGTATAATTATGGTATAGGGGCCAAAGGTAATTTGACCCTTGCATCATAATTATATATTACACGTAAATCAAACAATGATATGCCGCTTGTCACGGACACGGCATCGGAAAGGGTATGGTACGATTACATGGGATTGATCAAAGCAATCGGCGGAGCGATCCGCGGCACAATGGCTGACCAGTGGAAGGAGTATTTTTACTGTGATTCACTGGATGCCGATGTCCTGGTAGCAAAGGGCTTTAAACGCACCAAGGGCAAGTTCGGAACAAAGAATAACGGCAATGACAACATTATCACAAACGGTTCCGTGATCGCTGTCAACGAGGGACAGTGTATGATCATCGTAGATCAGGGAAAGGTTGTTGAGTTCTGTGCTGAGGCCGGACAGTTTTTATACGACACCTCCTCAGAGCCGAGCTTATTCTGCGGTTCCCTCGGAAAAAGCATACTAAATACATTTTCAGAGATCGGAAGCCGTATTACCTTTGGCGGTGATGCCGGCAGAGATCAGCGTGTTTATTTCTTTAACACCAAAGAGCTTATGGGCAACAAATACGGCACACCAAATCCGATCCCGTTCCGCGTTGTGGATCAGAACATCGGACTTGATGTAGACATCACGGTTCGCTGTAACGGAGAGTACTCCTACCGGATCATTGACCCGATCCTCTTTTATACCAATGTCTGCGGCAATATCGTAGAGGAATATAAACGCGACGAGATTGACGGGCAGTTAAAATCAGAATTAATGACCGCATTGCAGCCTGCTTTTGCAGAGATTTCTGCCATGGGCATCCGCTACAGTGCCGTTCCTGCACACACCACGGAAATGGCAGAGGCACTCAATAAAGTCCTCTCCGAAAAATGGGCAAAGCTTCGTGGTATCGAGATTGTTTCCTTTGGTGTCAACAGTATCACTGCTCCAAAGGAAGATGAAGATATGATCAAAAACCTCCAGCGTACCGCTGTGATGCGCAATCCTGGCATGGCAGCCGCTACACTGACAGAGGCTCAGGCTGAGGCAATGAAGTCTGCAGCAGCCAATACATCAACAGGACCAATGATGGCATTTGCCGGTATGAACATGGCAAATCAGGCCGGCGGTATCAACGCAGGCTCTCTGTTCCAGATGCAGGCAGATCAGGCACAGGCTACACCAGCACAGGCAGCACCATCTGCCTCTCCTGTCGCCAGCACTCCATCCTCCGCGGACAGCTGGACCTGTTCCTGTGGTGCCGTCAACACCGGCAAGTTCTGTGCTCAGTGTGGTGCTCCAAAGCCGGCACCTGCTGTAGGCTGGACCTGCTCCTGCGGTGCTGTCAATACCGGTAAGTTCTGTTCCGAATGCGGCGCCAAAAAGCCTGCCGGAGCACCTCTTTATAAATGCGACAAATGTGGCTGGGAGCCGGAGGATCCACACCATCCGCCAAAGTTCTGTCCGGAATGTGGCGATCCGTTTGATGATAACGATATCCAGTAGATTTCTCTGGGATACCGGACACTATTTTAAATAGTACCTATACAATAACACGAACATTTTCTATATTCCAACAAAAAGGCGTACCGTTTCGATCTCTCGAAACGGTACGCCTTTTTATTATCATTTATTTCATTAATGAATAAATACTGCCTCTCTGTACTTCACCATATCATAGATCTTTTTGGCTACGGACGGCTCCAGATTTAAGCATCCGTGAGAACCTCTCACCTTATAATAATCCTTTGTCCATGAGGACCAGCTCTGCCATGGCGCTGCATGGAAACCCGTACCGGACCAGGTAATACGAACCCAGCTGTCTACCGGCGTCTCATAATTTTCTCCCTTTAACACACGGTGTGTATTGTGCTCCTTAATAAAGTATGCACCGGTCGGTGTGGATCTTCCCTCCACCGGCTTGCCGCTGATAGTCTTGCAGGAATATGCAACCTTTCCGTTACGGAATACATAGACCATCTGATCTGCCAGGGAAATCTCTGTATAATTCTGTGTATCCCAATCTACTGCAAAGTTATCATAATCCTTCTGGAAGGCTGTGTTAAGATATTCCACCTTGCATTTGATCGTCAATGCCTTCTGATTGTCCGCACTCGGATCATTAATGTAAGCTTCCGTAAGACTCGTGTCAATCGGCTTCTTTAACGCTTTTAATGCCTGACTTAATGTCTTTTCATAATCCATCTGCCATCCATAATCACCGCCATATATCTTTACGTTCTTGCCATTGTGATCCTTGATGGTTCTTGTCTTTCCAACTGTCTTGTACTTCAGACAGAATGCCTCGATCCAGTCAGAGATTGCCTTCTTATCATACTTCACCTTGCCGTTTTTGTATGTAATCCATTGGGAAATCTCCTCCGGTGTGATCTGCTCCGTTACGCCCTCTCCCATGTTCCATTTAATAAAACGTATCGCAGCATTGTTACATGTTGATAACGCCGTCTGAAGTGCCTCATCCTCCGAAGTGATCTTCGGTGCCTTATATACATCCGGAAATGCCTTCTCATCCGTGAGATCCATCTCTGTCTGCGCTTTCTGCAGCGTATCCTCAATTGCCCGGATAAATGCTTTCTTTTTCAGCTTGTTTCCAAGCTTTTCTGCAACACACTCATACTGTTTTTTCTCTGTGGAATACTGCACATGGGCACTGACCGGCTTCTTGATCTTGTAGCCGTCTCCTGTCATAAGTGCTGACTCCGATGCAATCTTTGCTACCTTTTTGGCATTGTAGTCCACATCATAATCCATCGTATAATCTCTCTTCTTGCCAAAGAAAGACATGGAACCGTGCTGGGTTGCAAACAACTCATCAAACTGCGAACCAATATCAAACTTATAATCGATATCACTGCCAGCTATCGTCAGACTTCCGTCCTCTCTGGCTTTGATGGTCAGACTGTAATCCTTGTGCGCCTCGATCAGCTTCTGCTTTGACTCTGCCAGGGTCTGCTTTGATACGTCCACACCATTAATGGTAGTATTACCGTACCAGCGCTTGCCATAATATCCCTTCTGCCAGATTAAAACTGCAATCACTGCCACGATCAGCACTCCTGCAATTCCAAATACGATCCGAAGTAACCAATTTTTCTTCATGTGTCCCCCTAATCCTCTTTTCCTATAAATGAATCAATTAAATTTTACACAAACCAATTTATATCATACAACTTTTCCTACGAAAAGTCAGCCCCTTTTTTCCGCATATTTTACACAACTTTTTCGTTCTTTTTCCCTGTTTTCCGCAACAATACGACGAACACACCAAAATACGGTAATATTTACCTCCCGTCAATCCAGGCAATAACGAAGGATCTCCTCCGGTTTTTTGATCAGTATTTTGGCACCCTTCTCCCGCAGAAAATCTGCCTTTCGAAATCCCCATTCCACGATCAGACTGTCCATATGAGCATTTTGCGCCGTAGCAACATCCACCTCAGAATCTCCCACATAAACAGCTTTTTCTCTGGCAATGCCTAACTGCTGCAAAACATCATTGACCCCATCCGGTGCCGGTTTTTTGGTGATTCCTTCTCTCTCTCCTACCGCCACATCAAACAATCCGTTAAAATACTGCTCCGCCAGCTCTTTCACGGCACAGTCCGCCTTATTGGACACTACTGCCGTCTTAATGCCTGCCTCCCGAAGTCTGCGGATCGTCTCCTCAATCCCCTCATAAGGCTTTGTTTTATCGGCACAATGTATCTGATAATACTCCATAAAATAATCAAAAACCTGATTGATCTCCTCCGTGGAAAGACCTTCCGGCACACCTCTCTCGATCAGCAGACGGATTCCGTTTCCCACGAAGGAACAAACCTCCTCAATGGTATGCTGTGGGTAGCCGAAATGCTCCAGCGTCACATTCAGGCTGTCCGCCAGATCCTCTAATGTATTTAAAATCGTTCCATCCATATCAAAAACCACTAAATCGTATTTCATGTCTGTTTCACGCCTTTCTATCTATAATACACACGCATTCCTATTAATCATAGTCCACCGGAAAAAAAATATCCATAGACAGATACTACAATCCACCTATGGATATTTCCATTTACTTTGTATATTTTTAATAATGTGCCCCGGCTTCCCACAAAAAAGATCCGTCCTCATAATATTTCTTATGCCTCAGTGCTTTAAAATGTGATTTTTCCTTGAAGTTTTTGAATATCCGGGGGCTGTGTCTGAAAATTGTCTTGTCGCCCTACGGTTTTCGAAAAATCTAAATGCTTTGCTGTTTCGATGTTTGATGAACGTGTCTTCCCGTATTCGCCTCCGGGTGGGATTCAGGTGTTTCGTAGGGCACTTTCGCACTCGCTGGTGTTTACGCCTCGTTTTTCAGAGGCGTTATGCACCACTGCGTAGTGCGACGTAGCGAGAGCGTGCCCGCCGAAATAACTGAGCCCACCAGGAAGGCTCAGTCGTCCAGACACGTATTCATCGAAACATTGCAAAGCAAAGATTTTTCAGAAAACCTAGCGATCTGCGTCAATTTTTAGATCACAGCCTCCCGGTCTCAACTATTTTCAGAGGAAAAAATCACAATTTTATTTGCAAGAAATAAGAAATATTATGAGTTCTTTTCCATATGTTTTTGTGGGAAGCAGGGGCTGTCCCATTCATGCTACCGGCTGCTGGAGGCGTTGGTTTTTCATAATGTCGATAATGCCCATTCCCCCGGAGATCATTCCCAACAAACTTTCTCTGGCTGCTTCAAATTTTCCAAACAAGGTGAGTTTTTCGGTTAGATTATCGTAGACTTTCCAATCTCCTGTATATAAGCAGTTCTGTCCCTCGTTACGTATAAAGCCCTCTACATCCTCTACCGGATACCCCAGCAGGAATCCCATTTCGTGGGGAAAGCCTGCTTCTCCCCGCAGAAATGCCTCATAATGTCTGCGGAATACATAAAGAACCTTTCCCAGAGACAGCTCCCGGTAACCCATCTTCTTTAACCCCCGCGCTACACGGTCCTGCGCCAGATACCGTTGCAGTTCACTTTTGTTGTATAATAAAATCGCTGTTTTTCCTTTTTCCTGAGCCACAATAAAATAAGATATTCCCGCCTGCTTTAGCATCCACTGTACATATGATACCTCTCTTCCCCGCAGCATCAGCAGATTGGATGGCTTTAATCCTGCCAGAAGCGGGGCACACTGATATGCAATCCTCATTTCAATATTGGTTCCATCCATGGTTTGCAGCATTTCCGATAATCCCTGACTCATACCTGCTCCTCCGTCTATTTCTAATAAAATAAAATGATCTAAATTAATATATCCTTTAGTATATGTTGCTAAATGTTAGTCTATACTCTCCGTGGTTAGTTTTATCTAACTACCAATTAGCATACCTTCTTCTTCCTGAAACGTCAATTCTGTAATTGATGGTTTTTTATCAGTATCTTCTCTTTTGATCATTCTATGCAAACGGAAAAAGACGGAATCCTCT
>CADAKW010000035.1 GCA_902788645.1 uncultured Lachnospiraceae bacterium | reverse complement strand
GGTATCTGCTTTCAAAAAGATGATCCTCGATAGCTCAATGGTAGAGCACTCGGCTGTTAACCGAGTTGTTGTAGGTTCGAGCCCTACTCGGGGAGTTTTCCTATTTTGGGATATTTTCCAGAGACGGGACATATAATAAATCAACGGCTCCATGGTCAAGCGGTTAAGACATCGCCCTTTCACGGCGGTAACACGGGTTCAAATCCCGTTGGAGTCATTATATGGCGCAGTAGCCAAGTGGTAAGGCAATGGTCTGCAACACCAGTATGCGCCGGTTCAAATCCGGCCTGCGCCTCTCAAATCCTTGAAACGTTGATGTTTCGAGGATTTTTTTCTATATATAAATACTTAAACATGAATTATTGAATATTGAAAAATTGATACCGATTATCTTGAAAAGAAAAGGAACAGAAGTATGAACGACAGTGAAAAGCAGCAAAAAGAGAATATCAATGAGATTGGATTCCAGGAAGAAATATATCGCCGGTTTGGAGAGAGCAAACTAAAACCGGAACAATATTCCGCATTGGGGCTGGCGTATATAGGAGATGCTGTATATGATCTTGTGATACGGACATTGGTGCTTCGCAAAGGGAATTATAATGTAAAGACATTCCATAAAATGACCAGCAGCATTGTAAAGGCAGAAGCCCAGGCACGGCTGGTAGAGTCGATTGAGCCGGATCTGAACGAGGAGGAGTGTCGGATCTTTCATCATGGAAGGAATGCAAAATCCGGGACTTCCGCCAAAAATGCGTCGATTATTGATTATCGTATTGCAACAGGGTTCGAGGCATTGATCGGATATTTATATCTGAAGGAGCAGATGCCGCGGGTCATTGAACTGATCGCCATGGGACTGGAGCGAACAGAACAGTATTCGTGATATGCGATAATAAATTGATCATAATAGAAGATAAGTCAGTATGCAAGGCATAAGAAATCATCGAAACAGATGAGAAAAGATCATATATAATATTAATATGGAGAAAGGACGAACAGATATGAGATACGAGGAGCTTACCATAGAAGGAAGAAATGCCGTACTGGAGGCATTTCGTGCAGGAAAGACCATTGATAAAGTGTTTCTGCTGGATGGCTGTCAGGATGGACCGATCCGGACCATCCTGCGGGAGGCCAAGAAGGTGGATACCATTGTAAATTTTGTTAAAAAAGAGCGGCTGGATCAGATGTCAGAGACAGGAAAGCATCAGGGTGTGATCGCTTATGCAGCTGCATATGAGTATGGTACAGTTGACGAGATGCTTGAAGCAGCAGAAAAAAAGGGAGAGGCACCGTTTCTGATACTTCTGGATAATATTGAGGATCCCCATAACCTTGGTTCTATCATCCGAACAGCCAATCAGGTGGGAGCCCATGGAGTCATTATTCCAAAACGACGTGCGGTTGGACTGACTGCAACTGTGGCCAAGGCATCTGCCGGAGCCATCAATTATACGCCTGTTGCCAAGGTGACCAATCTGGTGCGGACAATGGAAGAGCTCAAGGAAAAGGGCATGTGGTTTGTCTGCGGTGATATGGATGGCGATTCTATGTATTCTCTGGATCTGACAGGATCGATGGGTGTCGTGATTGGAAATGAGGGAGATGGAGTGAGCCGTCTTGTAAAAGAGAACTGTGATTTTGTGGCAAGTATACCGATGTTTGGAGATATTGATTCTCTCAATGCATCTGTGGCAATGGGTGTTCTTTCTTATGAGATTGTGCGCCAGAGATTAAACAAAGCAGGAAAATAATATTTTAAAGTGCAATAAGTAATACGATATAGATCGAATACAGCATACAACTTTTCAGGAGTGGAAAATGAAGGTAGAAGCCTGGAGGATGGAAAAGAATGACCGAAAATTTTGAGACAATGCCGGAAGAGGAATTGATCCGCCGGGCACAAAGTCAGGATCATGCGGCGATAGATGCCTTGATGCGTCGGTATAAGGGAATCGTTCGAAAGCGGGCGAGATCTCTGTTTATGATTGGCGGAGATCAGGATGATCTCATGCAGGAGGGCATGATTGGTCTTTTTAAAGCAATACAGGACTATGACAGCTCCAAAGAGGCAGTATTTTCGACATTTGCGGAGCTCTGCATCAGCAGACAGCTATATTCCGCGGTGAAGTCCTCCAACCGCAAGAAGAATATTCCGTTAAATACATATGTCTCCATATATTCTCCGGCATATTCGGAACAGGATGGCGGAGAGGACGGAATCTTTATGGTGGATCATTCGCTGGAGGCGGCGGAGCTTAGCCCGGAGGAGATATTGATCGACCGGGAAAATGTGCGTAATCTCAGGGAGCGGATCGAAACATGTCTCAGTCCGTTGGAAAAGAAGGTATTCAGCCTTTATATGGAAGGAATGACATATCAGGAGATCGCCAGACAGATGGAGAAGGAGCCAAAGTCGATCGATAATGCATTGCAGCGGATCAAGACAAAGGTAAATAAAGAGTTGAAGCGGTAAGGAGATCATTGATATAAAAGTAAATTAAATATTACTGCGATAAGCGGACAGCTTATGTATTGGAAAAATGAAATTTCAAAGTCCGGCACATTATATGTGATTTTATAATGTGCCGGATTTTTTAATGTATAGGAAAATGCCTCTTGCTCCGGTTGTACAAAAATACTGAAATGCATCACCATATAATCGTATTATCAGTTAAGACATCCGAACACAAAAAGCAGGGAGGGAGGATGTTCTAATGTCAGACAAAGTATAAAAAAGGTTTAGGGTATATCTGATATACCGGTAAAAGGGAGGGTTTATTATGTGGAATACAACCAATACGGCAATACATATTCAGCTGGACAATATTAAATACAATCCCAAGGGCGCTCACAATATATCGCCGGATAAGGCGCAGAAATGGATCAATATATTAAAGAGTCCCTTTGGTGTGCAGCTTGGAACATGTCTGGTCAGACTGAAAAAGGTGGATCTTCGCAACCTTGAGATCAGGAATAAACATAAGAAGCTTGGCTGGGTTTCTGTAGAAAACAGAAGAATTATCATCACTATATTTGGTCAGAGAATGATCATTCCAATGAGTAAGGTGATGGTGCTGTCGATCAAGGACGGACAACAATTAAGGATCCTGGCAGATGTTGAGAATGTGGATCTGGATGGTCTGGTGGCAGGACTTGCAAGAGAGCTTGGTGAGGGTAACATATTGCTTTCGTGGCTTGTGAAAACAGTGAACGAGATGTCACGGGGCAGGAAGTTAAAGATTCTGCAGAAGATACTGAAGGAAATACAGAAGAGTGGAGCGGTGGCTTCCCTGTTAGAGACTCTGGCGCAGCGTCAGGACAGTCTCGGATGTACATTGAAGGCTCTCGAGCTTGAAATAGGCAACATTGCGATTGAAGATTCGGGAGCTGTGATGATCGGCGATTGAGGATCAGGACACTGTAATGATCGGGGATCAGGGGGCAGAAGGAGACGGAACATTATATATTATTATACCGGCAGCTGATCAGCTGCCGGCTTGTCTTTCCTTTAAGGAACGGATAATATCTTCCCGTAAGCTCCGGGGCTCCAGTACAATAGCGGAACGGCCAAAGCCGTAGATCCAGGAGCGGAATTTATTAATACCATAGACGATGTCTTCGTAGTACAGGCAGCCGTCTTTCTCGTACAGCTTTCCGTTTGTACGGTTTGCAAGCTCCTTTTTCACCTTTTCCCAGACATGAGCTTCATTGTAAAAACGTACTTTTACCTTTTCCGGTTTTTCAGAAAAGCAGTTTCCCCAGACATTTGGATAAATATCCAGCAGACTGGTATCCTGCTGTTCCTGTTCCGGTGGGACTGTGGGATTTTCCTCCAGTGTTTCCAGACGATCCAGACGATTCACCATGACTCTGTTGTGATTTATGGAAAGGACGGCATAGAGATTTTCGTCGGCATCATAGGAAATTTTTAATGGTTTTATATCTATTGTTTGATGCCTGCCCGGAGAGGTTTTATAATGCCCCCGGAGCCGGTAGCCTGTGGAGATCGCATCGTTGATAAGATCCAGCTTTTCATTCAGGTTGTTGTACTGATATGTGAACATAGGATTGTCCTTGATATCGTACAGACGGGAATAAACATGTTTCATTTCATTCATATTTTTCTGAAGAAGAGGATTATTTTTTTCCAGCAGACGCAATGCGGCGGCTTCGTTTTGAGATAAAGATAGATTATAAGTTGTTTCGGATGCTTCGGTATTTAAAAAGATGGGAATGGTATCAAGCTCTCCATTTAAGAGGAGTTCACCAAATCTTTCCGGAAAACTGCCATTCATAATTTCATCATATAATTGCTCCAGATGGAGGCTTTTGTTTTTGGCGTTATATTCCTCACTGTCATCATCAAAGATCAGTTCATGCCAGATGGGAAAAACGGGTGAATCGTATTTCCGCGAGGCCAGAGCCATACTGCTTTGCCACTGAAACATGCAGAGAAAGTCCTGATGAACGATTGAAATCGGGATATCTGTTATTTTGGCCAGATGACCTAAAGGAATTCCCTGTTTATAGCTGTCGTCAACATGTGTGATACCCTCGGAATTGATCAGCCAGGAATAATAAGTCTGTAAACGTACATAGGCGTTGTGGTTATTCATGATTTTCCTCCTCTTCATATCGTTGCAGGGTCCATGCCACAGAACGGTCCATTCGTTCCTTTAATTCTGCCGGCCTGATCACATGTGCACTTTTTCCGAATCTTCATAAATAGGCGGCAAAATCGGAAAGTCCCCGTATGGTGTCGGTGTAGATGATCTGATTTTTTTCGGTATCCGTCCGGATAGCGGAACGGGGCCGCTGACAATGTAAATACCGTATTTTTCTTTCAATATTTCCATGTATGTCAAAACGTACTTCCACAGAAACCGGCGGCTCTATGGAGATTCCAAACATAGTATGAAAGATATCGGTAAACTGCTCGGAATTATAGCAGGAATGTTCCTGAGTGGTTTCTTTTATATCGTTGATCGTTGACAGATCAATAATAATATTTTGTATATCCCCGTGTTCATTTTCTGCAGACAATTTTTGTCCTAAAAGGTATACGGCATCTTTTTCAACACTGTATACGATCTTTCCGGTAGCAAAAAGGACAGACAGAGGCTGTCCCTGTTTGCTGGTATAAGATATCTGCAGCAGATGTTCCTTATAATTATACTTTTGCAGCAGTTCCAGTTTTTCTTTGACATTCTCTGAAATCTGGGATTTCCTTCCATAGATATAGTAATTGCCGGCATGTGGGATATTTTCATCAACATAACCCAGCAGCACATTTGTTTTATGGTAGATATTTTTGAGATCCTCATAATAAACAGAGCCTGCGGAGATTGTGGTGAGAGCCAGATTCAGCTCATTCAATTCCATGGCCTTCAGAGTCATCTGCAGAGGCACATTTTTACCGGTCAGACAATATTTTTGTGTTTCCTTGATAAGATCAATATCCCCGTTTTTCGTGAGATCTTTGATCAGATTATAGTATTGTGTAAGTCCTACATCCAGCAGAACATGGTCATTCATATCGTTTAATTCGTCCGGGGTGTATACGGTAAAGTGTTTGCGGAAACGGTCTTTGTCCACGGGACCGTTTTCCAATTCGTGGAGGATCGTATATTTGCGCAGGATATCCATCGATAACGGAGTATATTGCAAGGTGTCATCTTCTGTTGGGAAAAGGGAGTAGAGGATGCGGCCGCTTTCCTTGTGTTTGGAGAGCCGGTATCCATTGTTTTCCAGTTTTTTGATGTAGTTGTAAGCACTTTGCCTGTTACAGGACAGCAGTTCCATGATCTGTCTGATGGAGAGGCTGTCATGCTGTGAGAGGCTTTCCAAAAGAAGCTGCTGATTTATATGGGTTTTTGTTTGTTTTGACTTCAAAGGGGAATCCTCCTTGGTAAGAGTTGTAAAATATGCGCTAATCGCATGTTTTACAATATATTTATCGGTTTGGAATGTGGTTTCATTGACATCTCGTTATCATCATGGTATGCTTTCCATGGTTCAGTGATCTATCAGCATGCCTGCGCCGCAGCAGGTCAGCCGTTACATCCCCACGACAGGGGAGATAGTGACGGTGATGCGGGATAGATTGAAAAGGGAATGCAGTGAGATGCTGCAGCAGCCCCCGCTACTGTAAGAAGGATGACTCTTTCAAAAGGGCTGACATTCAGAGATATATTATTTATGAGGTCAGACTCGGAACCACTGTACTGCGTCAGGCGGTATGGGAAGGGAAAGAGGAAGATGATTTCGAGCCAGGAGACCTGCTGGACAGAGACAAACAACGAGCGTTTTGATGAAGGATACCTCGGAGGGAGGGAAAACTGCATGGAAACGTTTATTTCGGTATGGGATTTTTCATTGTATGATGAAAATAGGATTGGTATCAGGTGTCTCTGTGCAGCCCAATGGGTGTACAGGGACTTTTTTGATTTCTGGGATAATGCTTGTAACGTAGTGTGATGCCAACGGGAATTGCGAAGCAGTTCTTGGGGGGAAACACTGTTTTTGATAAAGAAATGAGGCAGGAATGAGACAAAAAAATTGGAAATATATTGTCGTAGCAATGCTTGTGATCTTTGCAGTGGTATTAGGGATCCGTCAGACGCATTTTCAATCTGTGGATTCCTATCGGCAGGAGCAGAGGCAGTTGGTCGGGGATGTGGGAAGCGATGTGGCGGAGGCCCCGGTATCCACATATGACACGTCGGATCCGGCTGGAACAGACACATCAGACGGATCGTTTTCCGGTCCCGATGGACAAAAGAAACAGAACAGCTCCATGAAAAATGATGGAGAGAAGACAAAAAATAAGACAGACGGGACGGATGTTTCGCAAAAGACGGCGAAGCCGGCTGTTGTGCAGGGGACAAAGGGCAGTACAGGAAAGAAATCGTCCGCTCACGCAAAAAGCTCTGGATCGGAAAGAAGCAGCAGTCAGGCATCTCACAGCAGTAAGATAGATAAGAAGCCCTCCGGCAAAAAGCCGGCATCACAAAAGAAACCTTCTGCTGCGGCAGATACATCCGGTGGTGCGGCAACAAGTATTCCGGATAATTCCGGGGAGGATCAGACAGCCTCAGCGACAGGCGGAAATGCATCTGTTCCCACGGAAGGATCAGACAATGCAAAGGACACTTCTTCTGCCACTGCTACCACAAAGCCACAGGTGGAACAGATCACATGCAGCATTGAGATTTCCTGTGAAAGCCTCGCGGCAAATAAGAAACAGGCACAGGAAAGCATCTGGAAATATATTCCTTCCAATGGAATGATCCTGGAGAAGGTGTCCGTAAAAGTGGACAAGGGTGCCAGCGTCTATGATGTGCTGGAAAAGGCATGTAAGGCAAAAGGCATAGCCCTTGATGCGACCTATACGCCGATGTATAAAACGTACTATATACAGGGAATAGGAAATATTTATGAAAAACAGGCGGGAGATATGAGTGGCTGGATATACAAGGTCAATGGCGTGTCGCCCAACAGAGGAGCGTCTGTTTACAAGGTTTCTGATGGGGACGTCATAAGCTGGCGTTACACCTGTGACGGCAAGACGTCATAACGGGAAGGAGTTGCAATGATATGGCAGAACAAAATAATTCCGAATTTGCCGGCAGACATCCCATAGTGATCATGCTTTATGTTCTGGCGTGTGTGATCTGGACCATGATCACAAGGCATCCGGTGGCACTGCTCGTATCCTTTCTGATCTCAGCGGCATATTGTGTGATATTGCATGGGATGAAACGGTGGGCCGGGCTGCTTGCTGCCGGGGGAGTCATGTTGTTTTTTGCTGTGATCATTTTACCGTTTTTTTCTCATAGAGGTGTTACCCCGTTATTTTATGTAAATGGATTGGCGGTAACATGGGAAACTGTATTTTATGGCATCATAATGACCATGATGTTATTAGCTGTCCTGCAGTGGTGTATGGTAGCGGGACGTTTGATGGACAGTGAGAAATTGCTGTATTTGACGGGAAAGACTATTCCGACCATTGGTCTGATGCTTATGATGATATTTCGGGCATTGCCGGATATGCGTGACCGTTACCGTCAGATCCATGAGGCGCAGATCGGTCTGGGAAAAGCCGGAGAAGCAGCTTCATGGCCGGGAAGAGTGCAGAGCTTTTTGAAGGAGCTTTCCATATTGATCTCGTGGTCCCTGGAGGATTCCATTGAGGTTTCCGTTTCGATGGAATCCAGAGGTTACCGGACCGGCAAAAGAACATGGTTTCATTTATTTCATATCCGGAAAGAGGATATTGTGTGGTGTGTTTTTATGCTTCTGACCTTTACGGGAATGTATGTGAGTCAAGACAGGGGAGGCCTGCAGGCATTTTATTTCCCGGAGCTGGTATTTCGTCCTGTAACAGGATGGAACAGTACAGCATTGGCGGCAGGAGCTCTGGGCATGGCATCGCCGGCAGTATATGATCTGTACGGCAGACGGAACAGGAAAGGAGTGTGTACACAAAATGGGACAGATGCCGATCTTATCATGTGAACACGTTTCCTTCTGTTATCCGAGACAGACGGAGGATGCCATCCACGATATCAGCTTAAAGATTGAAGAAACGGAGTTTGTAGTTCTTTGCGGCAGGTCCGGCTGTGGGAAGACCACACTTCTGCGTCATTTTAAGAAGAACCAGATCCCCTTTGGGAGCGGAAGCGGACAGCTTTATTACCGGGGAAGGGATCTGGAGAAGATGGATGACCGGGAAAGTGCTGCCAGGATCGGTTATGTGGGACAAAATCCGGAGACGCAGCTTGTGACGGATAAAGTATGGCATGAGCTGGCATTTGGGCTGGAGAATCTGGGGATACCGGGATCGCAGATACGCAGGAGGACTGCGGAGATCGCCCAGTATTTTGGCATGGAATCATGGTTTCACAAACCGGTGACAGAGCTTTCCGGTGGACAGAAGCAGATATTGAATCTGGCCGCAGTGGTGATCATGCAGCCCGATGTCCTTTTGCTGGATGAGCCAACCGCCCAGTTGGATCCCATCGGGACCAGACGATTTCTGGATACGCTGGGGAGGCTGAACCGGGATCTGGGAACGGCAGTTTTGTTATCGGAGCAGAGACTGGAGGAAGTCATTCCTATGGCGGACCGGGTCCTGATCATGGAGGAAGGCCGTCTGATCGGAGATACGGTTCCGGAAAAATGCGGGAGTCTTATAGAAGAGTATGAGAAGAAGCATGGCAGGAGGCTGTCCGTTGCGCCGGCAATGCCGGCAGCGGTTAAGGTGTGGCAGAAATGTCATGACAAGGGAGAGCTGACGTCGCCGGTCAGCATCCGTGAGGGCAGGGCGTGGCTGCAGACTAAAGTCCGTAATATGGGACAGACAGATGCGGCAGTGAAAAACGGAACAGCCAATAACATTACAGCCAATAATGTTACAGGCAGTGCTTCTGAGCTTACCGGGATTGTTGCAGAGAAGAGAAAGCAGCGTCAGGAGACCGGAGAGATCGTTCTTCAGGCGGACAGGGTTTCCTTTGAATATGAGAGAGGAAAACGGGTGCTGGAGGATTTTTCGCTGCAGGTTCCCGGAGGGAAGATATATGCCGTTATGGGTGGAAACGGTTCCGGTAAGTCAACGGCCCTGAAGGTGCTTATGGGGATTTATAAACCTCGGCGGGGCAAGGTAAAAACAAAGGGAACCCTTCGTTATCTGGCACAAAATCCGAGAAGCCTTTTTACGGAGCTTACCGTGGAGGAAGAGCTGCTGGTCATGCAGGGGGGACAGATGCACAGGGAAGGAACCGGACAGGCGGTGAAGGAGATGCTCCATTATCTGGAATTGACAGAGCTTGAAGCACAAAATCCCATGGATCTCAGTGGCGGTCAGCAGCAGCGTCTTGCCATGGGCAAACTTCTCATGACAGATCCGGATATTCTTCTGCTGGATGAGCCCACGAAGGGACTGGATGGAGCTTTTAAGGCAAAGCTTGCACAGTTGTTGCGTGATCTGTGTACAAAAGGAAAAACAGTGGTGCTTGTCTCTCATGATATGGACTTTTGCGCACAGTATGCGGATATCTGTGGTCTTCTGTTTGATGGACAGATGATCAGTCAGGATGATGCTGAGACCTTTTTTGGGGACAATGTATTTTATACGACCCCGGCAAGCCGTATGGCGCAGGGAATCATAGAAGGCTGTTTCCTCCCGGAGGATATTACGGCGGCGTTGCAGAAGGCGGGTGATGGCTCATGAGGGAGAAGCATGTCGCATCTGAAGCGAAGAAGGGAGTGGACATCTCCGGCCGCCGCTGCTTTGACTGGGACGCATATCTGGTGGAAAAGGCAAGACGGCGTAAGATAGGAGGCGTTCTGCTTCTGGCGGCAATGATCCTGCTATTGTTTACATCAGCAGTTTTGCTGCAGGGAAAACATTATCTTTTGATGGGGTTTGGGGGAGTGATCCTGATACTTGTCCTGTTTTTTGGACAGTATGAAAGACGAAAGCCCCGTGCAAGAGAGGTGGTGCTTTTGTCCACATTGACGGCTTTGTGTGTGGCGATGAATGAAATCTGTGCACATACGATACCTCTTCATGCAGGGACCACTATGGTGGTGATCTGCGGCATCGGTCTGGGACCGGAGGCTGGTTTTCTGATCGGCGCCATGAGCAGACTGGTATGTAATTTTTTTGATGGTCAGGGGCCATGGACTCCCTGGCAGATGGCTGCCTGGGGAATGGTCGGGTATTTATCCGGCATGGCTTTTAATAAAGTAGAACGCAGGAGAACAGGGGAAACCCTGGCGAGGAGGCTTTCCTTAGAAAAGGGACGCCATTTCCGGGTGATCATGGGACCGGTTCTCTGCATTTTACTGGCATGGGTGCTTGCTTACGTTGTCTTTTTGCTGCGGGGAGATTCCGACGGTCAGGGCTTTTGGGGCTGGAGACTGTATATTTACGGGATCGCAGGAATGGCAGCAGGCTGCATACTGCAAAGGAAGAAGCTTCCGGTAGATGATATCACAACAACAGTGTTTACTTTTTTTGTGGTATTTCTGCTGTATGGAGGTCTGGTGAATTTTGCGGCAATGCTGATGACATATTCGGCAGATGCCTCAGGGGCAGATATCAGCTGGAAGACGTTGAAAGCATTATACCTGACAGGGGCACCCTATGACGCGGCGCATGCCGGTACGGCGGCGTTGTGTATGTTCCTTTTTGGGGACAGCATTTTACAAAAGCTGGAGCGTATACAAGGGAAATTTGGGATTACACTGTAAACACAGCACAAAAGAATGGAGGATTGAAATGAGTAAGAAAAAATGGATGAGCAGTCTTCTGGCAGCAGCCTTGGCATTTACGACAGTATTTAGTGCAGGCTCTGTAGTTAAGGCTGACGAAACACAGGAGTCCACAGGCAAGATTGTTGTTTATGTGGCAGCAGAGGGTACCGATGCAGAGGGACACACGGTGGATATTGGAAAAACTGCCGTACAGGTTGATGCAGGCACAAAAGGTGATGTGGTTGCGGCAAAAGCATTCCAGGCAGCAGGTTTAGGCGAATCAGATTATTCTATTGTGGACGCTTACGGATATGGCAGCAATATTGAAAAAATTGGTGCGATTGCAAATCCGTCTGACTGGCAGAAGGGATATTGGTCTTTCTGTGTCAATGGAACTTATGCATCTACTTCTTTAGGTAATACTGTTATGAATAATAACGATAAGATAAGCTTTATCTTTGCCTATGGTGATGATGCCGCTAAATGTGAAGCATCTGCTTACAGTGACGATGCGTCTAAGAATCCGGACAGCACTAAGGCAGCTGAGCTTCTGGAAAATGCAAAGATCCAGCAGGATATTGTTGCAGAGGCAACCTACAATAGCGTGCTAGGTGGTGGAGAGACTGTTTATGGTATTGAAAATCCAAATGCCCTGTATGTTGCTTTTTCACTGATCCGTGCAGGATATACAGCTGCAAACGATTATTATGAGCAGATGTATGCCAAAGTAGCAGAGCAGTTAAAGGAGCTGAAGGAGAATGGATCCATTACCGTAAACGGCGAGACAATGAATCTGGATACCATTGGTGCAACTGCTTATACATCAGCAAATCCGGAGTTAAACCGTGCTAAGGTTGTACTTTTCGTTACAGCAATGGGAAAAGATGCCAGCGATATCAATGGATATAATCTGATCGATGAGATGGCGCAAAAGAAAGTATATGAGAATTCTTTAACAGCATATATGCTTGACTGCACTATGCTTCTGGCATTGGATTGCGGAAATTATGAGCTGCCTTCCGGCGATGCTTATATTACCCGCAGCCAGTTGGTAAACAGTGTTGCTGCAAGCATGGAGAGCATGATTGAATCTGCGATCAGCTGGTCATCAATCGATATGGCAGCAATGCCGATCCAGTGTCTGTACCCATATGTACAGAGCGACAATCTGGCAGCGAAGGAAGCCGGCAGCACTCTTGATACAGATGCTGTAAAGAAGGCAGTTCAGGCAGGAAAAGAGTATCTTGAAAATACACAGAATAATGATGGTACATGGAGCGGTTACGCCGGAGAGAAGAATAATGTGTGGACATTAGCACAGATCATGACAGCTATGGGACAGCTCCGTATCAATCCATGCAGTGAAGAGGATGGCAGCGATTTCATCAAAAATGGTGTAACTGTTTTAGATGATGCTGCAGAATTTTTCGACATGGAAAACAAGACACTGGATACAGAAAAGGTACCAAATATGCCGGAGCAGCTTCTCCGTGGCTTAAATGCAGTGATCCGTGTAATGGAAGGACAGAATTCCCTGTATGATGTTGAGAAACAGAGTGCACCAACTGTAACTCCAAGCCAGACACCGTCCGCAAGTCCTGCAGCACCGACACAGACACCATCCGTAAGTCCGTCTGCACCGGCTAAGACTACAACGCCGGCAGCTACGACAGCAGCACCGGTCAAGAAAGTGAAGAAGGTTACAGCAGCTAAGACGAAAGTAACAGTAAAGAAGGGCAAAAAGACAACGATCAAATGGAATGTAACCACAGCCAAAAATGCAGCGATCAAGAAGCTTGTGAAGGTCACTGTGGACAAAAAGGCAGTAAAGGTTGTGAAAACATCCGTTAAGAAAAAGAAAGCTACCGTGACACAGGTTACCACAACGGTCAAGGGACTTAAGAAGGGTTCTGCCGTAGTGACTCTGAAAGTCGATGGAAAGAAGAGCAAAGTCAAGGTTACTGTGAAATAAAACAGTTTTTGAAAAGTAAATTGTGAAATAAAACATAAGAAACAAAAAGCAATCCCCGTGGATAACAGGAGATCTTCCGGATCACAGATCATATCTGATGATCCGGGGCTTCCTGTATTCACGGGGATCTTTTATTGTATAAAAATATCTGTGTTACAGATATACGAATGATGTCATAAGACTATTTTGCAGTCATGGCATCTGCAAGCTTCTCCATCTCAGGGAGATCGCTGTCCTTCATCACGGAGCGGATCGTAACCGTAGGCTCTACGATCTCGATATTTTTCATGGTTTCCAGAATGGACTTCATGGTGCGGGCTGCAGTCGGTGCCCAGGAACCATTCTCCATAATGCCGACCTTACGGTTCTGATAAGCTTTGCTCTGGAGATGATGAAGGAAATCCTGCATACATGGGAAAACTCCGGCATCGTAGCTGGCAGCAGCCAGAACCATGCGGTCATAACGGAAGGCATCCTCAATCACTTCTGCCATATCTTCTCTGGCAAGATCGCTTACAACAACCTTTTCGGCACCTTTCTCGCGGAGCATCTCTGCAAGCTTTTCAGCGGCCTTTGCCGTATTGCCGTGGATGGAAGCATATGCAACGAGGATACCCTTATCCTCAGGCTGATAGCTGCTCCAGGTATTGTAAAGATCCAGATAATATCCGAGATTATCATTTAAGACAGGACCATGCAGAGGACAGATGGTAGCGATATCCAGTCCGGCAGCCTTTTTGAGAAGTGTCTGTACCGGGGCACCATATTTGCCGACGATATTGAAGTAATATCTGCGGGCCTCACATGCCCAGTCATCCTCACCCTCTGTCTTGGAAAGGGCACCGAATTTACCGAATCCATCTGCGGAGAAGAGGATCTTTTCCTTTGACTCATAAGTAACCATAACCTCCGGCCAGTGAACCATAGGTGCCATAACGAAGGTCAGAGTATGCTCTCCTAAGGAAAGCGTATCGCCCTCCTTGACGGTCAGGGTATGTCCCTCCAGTGGGATATTGAAAAACTGTGGAAGCATGGCAAATGTCTTTGCATTGCCCACCAGAGTCACCTCAGGGAAAAGCTCTACAAGACGTGCGATGCTGCCGGAATGATCCGGCTCCAGATGCTGTACCACCAGGTAATCAACTTTTCTGCCGTTCAGAGTATCTAACAGGTTCTTTTCCCACTGCTCCATGCCGCGGGGATCTACGGTATCCATGACAGCAACCTTCTCGTCAAGGATCACATAGGAATTGTAAGAAACTCCCTCAGGAACAACATACTGGCTTTCAAAAAGATCGATCGTGGTGTCATCAACACCAATGTACTTTACGGAATCTGAAATAACTACACTCATTAGTAACCTCATTTCTGCGCACGGTATATTATTTTAAGCGCAGCAGCTGTGCGCCGGATACTGCGTTGTGATCATCAGGGAGACATGATAATGCTCCGATTGATTTCTATTCTAAATTGGGGCGGGTTGCCTGTCAATAGATTTCTCAGTCCAATTTGATCCCCTGTAAAAGCTTTGCAAAAGGGCTGGTATCCTGCTCATTCTCATGGCTGTCAGCAGCATATTCGGAAGGGATCTCGTAGCTTTCCTCCTCCCGGTCCGGCTCGTCCTCACGGAGTGCCTTGATACTCAGGGAAATACGGTCGCCCTCGATCTTTAAGATCTTTGCTTTTACAACCTGTCCCATTTTAAGCTCTTCTTTTGGGGACTTGATAAACTTATTGGTGATCTGGGAGATGTGGCACAGACCGGTGAGTCCTTCACCGATATCAATGAATACGCCGTAGGACTCCATGCGGGTTACAGGTCCCTCGACGATATCTCCGGTGGTAAGCCGGCCGATATGCTGTGTTTTTTCTGCCAGAGCCTTTTCCTTCTGGATCATTTTGGCAGAGAGTACCAGCTTCTGGATATCCTTTTCAACTGTAATGATCACGGCCTGGACGGTCATGCCCACATAGCTTTCCGTGTCCTCCACATAGGTAAGAGCCAGCTGGGAAGCCGGGATAAATGCCCGGATATCCTTTACATATCCAACCACACCGGCAGAAACTGCCTCTGTGATCTTGACATTAAATACGGTTCCCTCTGCCATGTCCTCCTTTAATTCATCCCAGACCAGCACACGGTTCGCTTCCTTTTTGGAGAGGATCACGTTGCCGCCGGCATTTTCCGGATCCAGTACCATTGCCTTGATCACATCTCCGATGATCATATCCTTCTTAATAGAAAAGGATGGATCTTCGCTGCATTCCTCAATAGGGATGATACCTTCTGTGTAATAATTCAGATCAACCGTTACCTCGGTATCGGAAACGCCGATCACGGTCACATCCAGAATATCCCCTTCACGCAGGACCTGAAAGGAACGCTCCAGCTCGTTTTCATAGTCCTTCATACTCTTTTCTTCACTCATGCTAATCCTCCATTTCACTATGTTTTATGTATCCGTAAGATCTTTGCTTATGCAATACAACGGATACCTGCTGATAATATATTATAAAGTTAAATCTTCTACATTTACACCCATAGAAGATAATTTTGCCGTGGTTGTTTTGATCTGATAATCCAATTCTTCGTTGAATGTACCTTTATTGGCTTTTTTGATACGTTGTAAATCTGTATATTTGTCAATCAACACAGTGATCAATTCTTTTTCAGTCATGTCTTCCATCCTTCCACCGCCTTTCCTGATTGTAGTATAGCGGATTTATAATGTGTTTACAATATTTCTCTCCCTGTTTCCTGAATTTGATGTTATGGGGTTAAGTGATGGGTTTTACTTCAGAACCCTGACGGTACAGGTTTCTTTGGTGCCGTCCTCCGTAAAGGAGATAACAGCGGTTCCTGCACTCCGGGCGGTAAGATTACCAAGCTGATCCACCTGAACTACGTTCGGTTTGTTTGATCTGATCAGTGGTGCATTGCCACTGGAGACCATATAATCGAGAGTTTTTGTTTCTCCCGCTTTCATGGTCAGAGAAGTAGAAGATATGCGGATGAGTGGAGATTCCACTTCGATTTCGCATGTTTTTGAGACACCGTCTGCTTTGGCTGTGATGATCGTGGTGCCGTGCTTCTGAGCACACACAAGCCCGTTGTCGGTGACTGTTGCGATGCGGGGACGGCTGGATTTCCAGACTGGCTGTATCCCGGAAGACACGTCGGCAGTCAACTGGATCTGCTGGCAGCGGAAAAGCTTTGCGTAGATGTGATTTAACCGGATGACAGGCTTTTTGACTGTGACACGGCAGGTGGCGGTTGTTTTGCCCGACTTTACCGAGATCATAGCTGTGCCCGGCTTGCAGGCTGTGACCATACCGTTACTATCCACGACGGCAACGCTTTGTTTGTTGCTGCGGTAGACCGGTACTGTGCCGTCTGAGGTCGATGCCCGGAGAGTAAAGGCTTCTCCGTTTTCCAGTGATATCCGTTTGGCGTTTAATGTGATCGCGGGTCTGACTGTACTTTTGGCTGCCGGTCTGACTGCAGCCCGGCATGAGACAGCGGAAATGCTGAAAAGACCCATGATGATTGACAGTATCGTGAGTATGACGAGAATATATCGTCGTCCTGATAATGAATGTTTCATAGACAACTCCCTCCTTGCGGGGAGAGAAATAATGTAAAGTGTCTGGAGTATAGCACCACGCATTGCAAAGGTCAATAGTATCCGGATATTTTCGGAAAACTGCACGAAAATAAAAAATATTTCCGGTAAACATCACGGAGAAAATGGAAATATCCCAAAAGAAATTTGTGCATCATGCTTTTTTGTGGTATAGTGAAAAGGAGTGATGTTTTAATGCATACATGTGCATCAGTATACGAAAATTTGCCGGAGATTCCGGATGGATCCGGCATACATATTGCAAAATGGAGGATAATGACATGGCAAAGATCGAGATGAAGACACCGTTAGTTGAGATGGATGGCGACGAGATGACCAGAATTCTCTGGAAAATGATCAAGGATGAGCTGCTTCTTCCTTTTATTGATCTGAAGACAGAGTATTATGATCTCGGACTGGAGTACCGTAATGAGACAAATGATCAGGTAACGATTGATTCTGCAGAGGCAACCAAGAAGTATGGTGTCGCAGTAAAATGTGCGACCATCACACCAAACGCTGCCCGTATGACAGAGTACAATCTGAAGGAAATGTGGAAGTCTCCAAACGGTACGATCCGTGCAGCACTGGACGGTACTGTTTTCCGCGCACCAATTCAGGTAAAGGGCATTGAGCCTTGTGTAAAGAACTGGGAAAAGCCGATCACATTGGCACGTCATGCCTATGGAGATGTTTATAAAAATACAGAGATCAAGGTGCCTGGTGCAGGTAAGGCTGAGCTTGTATTTACCGGTGCTGATGGCAAGGAGATCCGCCAGACGATTCAGGAGTTCGACGGACCTGGTATCATTCAGGGTATCCATAATACAGACAAATCCATTACAAGCTTTGCAAAGGCATGCTTTAACTACGCGCTGGATACAAAGCAGGATCTCTGGTTTGCAACCAAGGATACCATTTCAAAGATTTATGACCACAATTTCAAAGATATTTTCCAGGATATCTATGATAAGGAATACAAAGAGAAGTTTGAGGCAGCAGGGATTGAATATTTCTATACTCTGATCGATGATGCGGTTGCCCGTGTAATGAAGGCAAAGGGCGGATTTATCTGGGCCTGCAAGAACTACGATGGAGATGTTATGAGTGATATGGTATCTTCTGCATGTGGTTCTCTGGCAATGATGACCTCCGTTCTGGTATCTCCTTCCGGAGTATATGAGTATGAGGCTGCTCATGGAACGGTACAGAGACATTATTACAAGCACCTGAAGGGCGAGGAGACATCTACAAACTCTGTAGCTACAATCTTTGCATGGACCGGTGCACTTCGTAAGCGTGGTGAGCTGGACAATATTCCGGAGCTGATGGCATTTGCTGATAAGCTTGAGAAGGCAACTCTTTCTACGATTGAGAATGGTAAGATGACAAAGGATCTGGCATTGATCACCAGCATGAAGGATGTTACTGTATTAAACAGCGAAGGCTTTATCAAAGCTGTTCGTGAGTCACTGGAAGCAATGCTGTAAAAGGACATTATAATTATGATAGAATTTGAAAAGGAAATTGCCGGTCTTGTGCCGGATCAGGGATTTACCCATGGGGCGAAGTTTCATGCGGATGATCTGTTTTCGACAGCACTGTTGCGTTTATTAAATCCTGCTATAGAGGTGACCAGGGGCTTTGATGTCCCGGAGGATTTCGATGGTATTGTATATGACATCGGAAGAGGAAAATACGACCATCACCAGCAGGACAAAGAGATTCGTGAAAATGGAGTCCCTTACGCAGCATTTGGCCTTCTTTGGAGGGAGTTTGGCACCTGTTTTCTGACAGAGGAGGAAGCGGCGGACTTTGACGAGAAGTTTATCCAGCCGCTAGATGAATCGGACAATACCGGTTCTGATAATACATTGTCAGAGCTTATGGAGAAGTTTAATCCGGGATGGGATTCCGATGCTTCTTATGATGACAGATTCTGGGAGGCGGAGGCGTTTGCCGAGAAGATCCTGATCCGGTATATCGAGAGTATTCAGGGGCTTCGCCGGGCATCTGCCGTTGTAAAGAAGGCCATGGAGGAGAGTGATGGACAGATTCTGATCCTGCCATGTTATGTCCCATGGAAGAGGGATGTGATCGGCAGTGGTTATCAGTTTACGGTATATCCATCCAACCGCGGAGGTTACAGTGTACAGGGCGTGCCGAAGTCCAAGGAGGATCGTAGTCTGGTCTGCGATTTTCCGCAGGAATGGTGGGGATGCGATCCGGCTGAGCTGCCATCAGTCAGTGGTGTTGCCACAGCACGTTTTTGTCATGCTACAGGTTTTATGGGAGCTGCGGATACCTGCGAGGATGCCGTGCGGATGGCGGAGATTTCTTTGGCGCAAAAGGCATAGATAATATAAATACAATAAAAAATCCTATCCCGTCGGTTTCCGGCAGTGTAGGATCTTTTATTTTGGTAAGAAATACATATAGGGGAGAATCTAAGAAATAAATCCTCCCCTTCTTTTGTTGACTGATCAATCAGGACGGTCAATGATCATCCCTCGGTTCCTGAGGGGGTGGCACTCACCCGGTCACGATAAGAAAGCACCTTTTCTACAGAAGCACAAACGCTGTAATACTCGCGCTTTGTTTCCTCTAAATGAGCCTTACCTGACTCTGTCAGATGATAGTAGACACGGAAACGCTTTCCGACTACCTGAACCTTACGTTCCTCAAGATAACCATTCTTTTTTAATCGATAGAGAGTAGGGTACATCGTTGCTTCGTTGAGCTGATAATCACCCTCGCTCTGCTTTTCCAGATCCTGTGATAACTGGTAGCCATACTTATCTTCCTGCTCCAGTAAATGTAAAAGGATCATCTCAATAGTTCCACGTTTTAAATTATCCTTGATACCCATGCGTTCTCAACCATCTTTCTTTAGATTTTTTATATATTGTCCATTATAGCATATATTTTATAAAAATGTTAGACCTTATGAAAAGAAGTTGGAATATTTTTTAGAATATACGCTGCAATACACTCTAAAGAAAATAAACCTACGATCACAATGACGATGCAGAGGAAAGATACACCTAATAATATACTTCTGCGTCGCTGCTGAACCAGAATCTCCAGTGTGCTGTCATCTACGAAATGACGACAGATGTCACGATACCCGTCTTCCGGGTGATCCTCATGATACTGCAGCATATCACTGTAAAGAAGCAGCCGTGCCTGAAACAGGTCGTCCTTTGTTTGGAAGTTGTCAGATCCGGAAGAGCGATACCGAATCAAGGCGCGGCTGAGCCAGCGTAATCGACGGGTTAAAAGGAATGAGCGCATGAATACTCCTCTCTGTTAGCTGATCACTCCATGTTTGGTGCATGAAATCTGCAGATTAACAGTTTTTTTGGCAGATGTTGTCAGAAGACGGAATACAGCCTTACCATAAGCGGTGTTGCCGGATTTCCAGCGGCTTG
>CADAKW010000034.1 GCA_902788645.1 uncultured Lachnospiraceae bacterium | reverse complement strand
AGAGCATTGCTTTTGTGCGCCCTCAAGGATGGCGTCACTATCCAAAAACTAAAATATCTGCAATTTTCAAGGTTCTAATTGAGCCTTTTTTCTTGGCTCATTTTTTTCATATGTCACTTGACACTATCCTTGGTGATATTTATGCAAAACGTCTGCTCTTTCGCATATCCTTTTTATTTTCCTCTTTTTCTGAAATTCTATACCACCGTTTTCCCGGGATCTGTACAATAACGGGGCAAAAATGGGAACAAAAAAAGGCACTAACTCACATAAATATCCTGTAAAATTTATGTCTAGTTAATGCCTTAAATTCATTTCGAATCAAGTAACATACTATCTAAACTATTTATAACATTTTTCTGTTTCTTTGTCAATAGCATATTTTCATTTTTCGTTTCTCCATTTTACTTTTCATCAACAACCTGAAAAATGTAGAACTTCAGATAATATGACGTATCGGCAGCCCACAGGATCGGGTGATCCGGAGCCTGTGTTGCAAAGGATACCTGACGCAGCCTCTTGTGTACATTGGCTGCTGCCTGTCCGATGGTTTTGGTAAAAAGCTCATAGGTCATGAAATGAGAGCAGGAACAGGTAGCAAGATAACCACCATCCTTAATCAGCTTCATAGCACGAAGGTTGATCTCCCGGTATCCCTTGACGGCGTTTTTTACAGAATTACGTGACTTCGTGAACGCCGGCGGATCCAGTATGATCACGTCAAACTTCTCTCCTGCTGCTTCCATTTCCGGAAGTTTTTCAAAAACATCTGCACATTCAAAGTCCACAATATGGGACAGACCATTTAATGCTGCATTCTTTTTTGCCTGTTCGACGCCAAGCTCCGATGCATCCAATCCCAGTACACTGGCTGCCCCTGCCTGTCCGGCATTCAGTGCAAAGGAACCGGTGTGTGTAAAGCAATCCAGTACCTTTGCTCCCTTACAGATGGAACGAATCGACTGACGGTTATATTTCTGATCCAGGAAAAATCCTGTTTTTTGTCCTTCCTTGACATCTACCATATAATGTACACCGTTTTCTACGATCTCCACATTGGTATCAAACTCCGGTCCCAGAAAACCTTTAACGCGCTCCATGCCTTCCTTTAACCGCTCCTTGGCATCACTCCGCTCGTAGACGCCGCGGATCACGACACCGTCTGCTGCAAGGATTTTCTTCAAAAGATCTACCAGATGTTCCTTATAACGGTCAATCCCCAAAGCCAGAGATTCTACTACCAGAACATCACTGAATTTATCGATCACCAATCCCGGCAGAAAATCTGCTTCTCCAAAGACGATCCGGCAGCTTGAGGTATCTACCGTAGCTTTGCGGTAATCCCATGCCGCCTGCAGGCGCATTCTCCAGAAGGTATCATCGATCTCCTGCTCCTGATGACGCGTGAGCATCCGGACACGGATCTTGGAGTGACGGTTGATGTAGCCCTTTCCCATAGGATATCCGTCAAAATCATGGATCAGAACTACATCTCCGTCGGCAAAGCTTCCCACGACACTGGCAATCTCGTTGTCATAGATCCAGGCTCCTCCCGCCTTGATCGTACGTCCTTCTCCCTTTTTGAGAGTTACGATTGCGTGTTCCATTACAGTACCTCCTGAATCTCCTCATAACGGATACGAAGCTGTGGCATTTTTGTCATAGTCGTATAATAATTTACTGCCCAGTCATCTCCCTGAGACGGATCGTTCTCTCCTGTCGCCGGAGGTGCAAAAATTTTCAGAGTCATCTCCGTACCCGGCTCAACCGGTGTCTCAAAAAATGCAGACATCATATCAACTGTCTTCGTGCCCGGTGCTTTATAGAACCAGCGTCCATTTAATTCCATCATGAGGTTCAGATCTTCCTCAAAGGTAATCTCACAAAACTCCGGTGTCTTCTCAAAGGTGATCGGAATTGCAATTCCCTCCGCATCCTCTGCACCTCCCCAGCGAAGTGTTACCGGCAATGCTGTATCTTCTGTCTCCTCCAGTCCCGGCAGGAAGAACGGATCCTTCAGAATATCCTTGTAATCCTTGAGGATCGGCTGCGGAATACCCACTGCAGAATTATTCGGATCCTCAATCTCCAGTCCAAGACGTCCTCTGTCCCTGAATTGGTACATAGAAAATCCATCGAACCAGTCCGCATTTTCGTACTTTAATTTCTCTACAAAACGCTTAATGGAATCTCCCTGATGCATCGGTCCTGTCACATCACCGTCTGTATTAAACTCAGAGATCACAAATGGCTTGCACTCCCCATGATTTACCTTTGTCATTCTCTTAGAAGTTTTATCCAGACGCTCAAAGAACTGATCTACCGGTGTCATTGCATAGCTGTCCCCGCCTTTTTCGCATACATCAAAAGGCCATCCGTAATGAAGAGCCAGATAACAGTCATTGGACCAGATATCTGCAATATCAAAGGCTTCCTTAAACTCCTCCTCATACTGTACCGGCGCATCCTCAGCCTCCAGATCTCCTACAGCTCCACAACAAAATACCAGAGAGATCTGCGGTGCCTCTTCCTTCACGATCTTTGCAAAGCGTACAAAAAACTCTCCGACCTCCTTGTAGGAAAAACGCTGATTGTGGGTAAACCAGTCACCGGCACACTCATGGTTGATACGCAGACGCATTCTGCCAAAGGGCTTCAGCTCCTTTGCGATCTGACGGAGATATTCATCCTCCAGAGAACAGTCAATGGTCAGCGTCAGAGCAACATCCTGTCCATGGCGGCGGATATCCCTCATCTGCTGAAACGGCTCTCCCTTCGTGTCCCCATCAAGACCTCCACGATATGGAAAATAATCATCATACGGATAATCCCACTGAAAATGAATCTCCATATCTTTACATGCCACACTGATCCGCTCCGGCCACTCCTTGTCCTTTGGATAATAGGTATACATGATACCAATATTTCTGTGAGGTCTTCCCAGAGTATTTAAAATATAATCCTGATTTACATACTCTGCTCTCTCACTTCCATCCCCCAGATCCAAACCACAGGCCGCCGGAGTCAATTTAACTTTTTTAATTTTATCCATCTTTTTTCCTCATTTCTTCATTGTTATTTTTTATCACCTATTAATATACACGAATTCGTGATATAATTCTACCAAAAGATTTACGAAAGGACTGATTTTATGAAACGACGCATTTTGACCTATATGCAGCAGATTGATGAATTGCTTCAGGCACCTCCCGATGATACCGACTGGACCAAAGCCATCGAAAACCACCTGACACAGATCCGTTTTTTCCAGCATGAACGGCTGATCCATCTGATCGTCACAGTGCTGTTTGCCCTGATGACCACCTCCGTTGTGGTTGGTCTTGTTTCCAGCTCCAATATCTGGCTGGCAATCCTGCTGATTCCACTGCTGATCCTGCTGTTTCCATACATTAATCATTACTATCTGCTGGAAAACGGAGTACAGAAAATGTATGCGCAATATGACCGTATGTTAGAATATCAAAATGACAAAAAGTGGAACCGCTATTTTGCAGTTCCACCCAAAGAGTCATAAATCACAGAGTCATAAATCACAAGATCCGCAGCCGAAGGAAGCCTATTCCACTCCCCGGAAACAGAATCTGTCAAACATATTTGGAAACCTGAATATTCAGGTTTCCTTTTTTGGTTTCTCCGGAAACTCCATCACAGATAAATCTGCCATATCCCCGTACCGAGACAACGTCTGTTTCCTTCAGAAGTCCGCTGTTATTTTCCTGTCCTCTTCCATTGACAAAGATTTTCTTTTCCCGGAAAAGTGAAATGCTCTGGCTCCGGGACAGATGATAAAACTTTGCGATCACCACGTCCAGCCGCATACTCGGAACGATCAGCTTCACCGCCTGAAGCTGTGGACGGACTGCCTCCGGCATCTGATCCAGCAGACGGCATTTCACATGGGTGTGCTTCACCCGATCCAGATTATCTACAACAAAGGATGCTATTTTGTCCAGGCAAAACAAATATGCCGTTTTGTCCCGGATCATAATGTCTCCAAGGGTACTGCGGTCTATTCCCAGATGCATCAATGCTCCCAGATAATCCCGGTGATTCAGTGCATCGGAAAACTTCTCGATCAGCGGACGGATCTCGATGCAGCAGATAGGAAAGCCTGCATCATATCCCAGACTTTCCTCATCTCCAAAACGGAGTACCTGCCGTTCACAGCCCTCCACACCACCAGACAACGTAGCAGTCACGGGTGCCGCATCCTTACGGATACTATCATATACCGCCTGCTCCTGCTGGTTCAAAAATCCCGTATAAGTATATAAACCTGTCCGGTAGGACTGATCCGCCAGATCAATTATTCTTTTTGCCAGAAATTCCTCATCACGGTTCATGGAAATCCTCACCTCTGCATCTCATTGTTTACGACTCATTCTTTTATCATTATAAACGTCATTACTCTTTCTAAATATAAGCATCCTTATTTATACATTATCTACCCACTTTTTCATAGTCCAGTTTAATCCGGTAAACTCACCCCAGGCATCTTCCTTCTCCTCCGGATTTACGGCATACATTGCCATGACTGTTCCGGTAAAGCCGCCTGCCACCTCAGAAGACAGATATTTGGTTCTTGCCTTTCCAAGCTCTTTTCTCTCTCCGGCGATTTCTGCAAAGAAGGTATAAATCTCCTCATCTGACTCCACATGAAGCTTAACCTCCTGCTGCCCCTGCTCCAGAGAAACAGAAGCCTTAACGCACTGTGCATCACCGGTAGTCAGACGAAGCTCTGCTCTGCTGCCTCCATCTGCCTGTGCCAGATACAGATCATAATGATGATCCTCACACAGATAGAAGGTCACACCTGCCTCCGGAGAGTTACCCCCTACGGTTACATCAAGTGTTGTATCAAATTCAGACTGGCGTACACCAAGAAAAGTTGGCGCACCCACATCATCCAATGTGAAATGATTGCCCCGAAGCTTCACTCCATGCTCCGTAAACTGATAATTCGCCTGATCATATGCTCTTAAATGACACCATCTGAGGCTGTCCGCTCCCAGCTTCTCGAAGGAAACATCATAGCAGGTATCCTCACCGGAAGCGTTGAGATCCATCTCCATCTCCGCCTCCACCTTGCCGTTCACACCGGCAGTAAACCATCCGTCCTGCTGCCATTGTACCGGTATCAGAAATACCTCTCGTCCCAGATGATGGAACGGCATCCACAGACCCTCCTGACGGAAACCAAGGCATACGATAAATGTCGTGCCGTCCTCTGTCTGAACCAGATCACCATGACCGATCCCCTGAATACGGCTCTGATGTCCCCCAAGATCACGGTTTGTCACAACCGGATTGAGTGGATATGACTCAAATGGACCGTATGGGCTCTTTCCTCTTGCATAGGTGATCATATGACCATATTCTGTACCGCCCTCTGCAGCTGTAATATAATACCAGTCCCCAATATGGTACAGATGTGGTGACTCCAGATAACGTCCGCCATTTCCTTTCCAGATCGGCTTGCTTTCCGTCAGACGCTCTCCTGTTGCAATATTGATCTCACACTGGAAGATACATCCGTTGCCATCCTCGTCACTGCCGTTGCTCATAAAATATGCCTTGCCATCCTCAAAGAACAAAGACGGATCAATGCCTCCCTGATCCACAAATACAGGCTCGGACCACTCTCCGTAAATGTCATCTGTATACACATAGAAGTTTTTGTGATAGGTATCGTTTGTGGTCACCATATAGAAACGTCCCTCATGATAACGTATCGTTGGTGCAAATACTCCACCGGAGCTGTTGATTCGCTCTAAGTCTACCTGGGTGCTTCTGGTAAGACAGTGGCCGATCTGTGTCCAATGCACCAGATCCTCACTCTCAAACAGAGGAACTCCCGGAAAATACTCAAAGGAGCTGCATACCATATAATACTTGCCATTTGCCCTGCATACACTTGGATCCGGGTAAAAGCCCCGGAGTACAGGATTACTGATCATCATAATTTTAAATCTCCCTTATCTTTCTTAAATTTCACATTGCTTATTATTTAATTCTATTGCACGAGATCTTTCTCACAAGCATCCCTGCATTTTTAGTTCCGATTCATTGATCATTTACGGAATACAAACGCCTCCAGATCTAAAAGCTGTCTGCCCGTAAAACTGTTCTTTGCCCATCCACTATGTGCATCCTCTGCCACAAAATATACCGCATGTCTGCCTGTGACCATGCGCATAATGCCCTCTGCCACATGATCTCCGGTACCAAACCCAATCGTTCCAATCTTCTCTCCGTCGACCGGATCATCCAGATATACGTGAATTCTGCCGCTGCATCCTCTCGGCTGCATCTTTAAGGATAATGTCATGGTTCCATTGGTAAAGTCATCGCCAAAATCAAAATATTTCCAGCCCATCACACACCCCTCAGTAATATTGGTAATGACTCTGGTAAAGGCATCGATCTCCGTGATCATGAGTTGCTCACTGCCCTTAAGGACACATGCCGTATCCGCCTGTGTCAGCTCATACGGATTCAGGGAATCCTCAAAGCCCAGAGATGTCATTTCCACCGGTGGGATCGTTCCATCTGGCAGGATCTCGATCTTCTCCACGCAGCCTCTGCGGGACATAATCGTTCCGTTGGTCATGCGATGATAGAAAATATACCACTGATCACCGATCCTGCAGATGGATCCATGGTTGTTGCCACCCGGAAAATCAATACCATTGTCCACGATATAACCACGGTAAGTAAATGGCCCGGTCGGAGAATCCGAGGTTGCATACGCAAGCTGGCATCCTCTCTTTGGCGAATAGATCAGATAGTATGTATCCCCTACCTTTCTCGGAGAACATGCTTCAAAGAAATTCCACGGCTCATCGGTTGGAATGATATTTTCCTGATAAGTGCCGTCGATCACCTGATACATATTGTCTCCGTTGATCTCACACATATAGGAACCCAGATAACCACAATATACATAGACTCTGCCATCATCATCCACCAGCACACCCGGATCGATAAAGGTACCGTTATCATAATGCTTAGGGATATTATACTCATAACGGGACAATAATTCAAATGGTCCCTCCGGTTTATCGCTGACTGCCACACATCCCTTGGAATCCAGAACATATGCATAAAGATAATACTTACCGTCCTTTTCTACCACATCCGGTGCATAAAGACATTTCTCGGACCAGTCAATATCCGAAGCATGATCCCTGTCTGCCTTTGTATGGAATGCATCCCCGTGACACACCCATTTGCCCGGTTCATTCACAGGAGCTGACCATACTTTCAGCTTATAATCACAAAATTCATCAGAATCCACCCTGTCATGGGAACCATATACATAAATTCTGTCCCCAAATACTCTCGGTTCCCCATCCGGGATATACTCCCAACTTGGTAAATACGGATTTGCCATTTTTACGTCCTCCTTTTACTTTCATTCATCTTTTATTGATTATTTACGTTTCAGGTATGTGTCAAAAAACAGCCCGTCTTACAATGTTTTCAAGCTCTTTCCGCTTTCACACATTTCTTATTCTGTAATATAATCATACGAAATCAGCCAGCTGTGTGCTAGAATAATACGGACACTAATCTTGACATTTCGGACATGACTGGATTATATTAAAATCACTTAAATCTGTGTCATCATATAAAATGGCAGAATGGGGGATACAAATTATGAATTCAGAAATGCACCTTCACTATTTTACCACACAAAAGGATTTTCCTTTTTATATTCAATACGGCCATCACGACGAAAACATGTTTCTCCATTCCCATGCGGATTTTTCGGAGCTTGTTTTTGTGCTGGGCGGTTACGCCACCCACATTGTCAACGAGGAAGAGTATTCCATCAAAAAAGGAGATGTATTTGTCATTAATGAAAATACATCTCACGGTTACAAAGATCCTCACCATTTCCGGATCTGCAATATTATGTTTCAGCCGGATTATTTTCTACGGAATTTCGGAGATATCAAGTCCCTGCCCGGCTACCATTCCCTGTTTGTCATTGAACCGGCGCTGACACAGCAGAACGGTTTCCAGTCACGCCTCCGCCTCTCACCGGAACATTTCGAAGAATTCGACCATATGATCACCCGGATCCATCATGAATATATTTCTCATCCGGCCGGTTTTCAAAGCATGACAAGTGGTCTTTTTCTTCAGATGATCACTTCTCTGGCGCGGATTGCCGGCGACGACCGCCGGGAACCAAACGACAATACGGTCTCTCTTGCCAATACGGCTGCCTATATGGAGTATCACTTCCGTGAAGATATTTCTATCGAGGATCTGGCCTCCATGTCCGGTATGTCCTCCCGCCATTTCCGCCGGGTCTTTCATGACATCTACGGAACCAGTCCCCTGAAATATCTCCATACACTCCGCATCCGCTCTGCAGCAAGACTTCTTCGCAGCACAGATCTGCCTGTCACAGAAATTGCGATCCGCAGCGGCTATCCGGACGGCAATTATTTTTCCGGCAAATTTAAGCAGCTGATGGGAATGCCGCCTCTGAAATACCGAAACGAACACACCCATGAATAAATCACCCCAGATATTCACATGCTGCCAGTGCGGCTACAGCACCATCCGCCGCCGCTGTGGTCAGCTGGCGTACTGTCTTGGTCCGGCAGTCTCCTGCCACAAACAAACCTTCCGTACCGGTCTTACAGTCCTCTCCGGCATGGATATATCCCTGTTCATCCAGGGCTGCCAGCTCTGCAAATTCCTCATTATCCGGCATCTGCCCCACTGCCACGAAAAGTCCTGTCACAGCAATTATCTGTTCCTTCTCCTGTTTTTTATTCCATATATGCAGCTGTTTCAGATTTCCATCCTCATCCTTATCCAAGTCTGTTACCGTACAGGAACGAAGGATCTCTACGTTTTCCTTCTGCTCCAGATTTTTTAATTTGTCCGGCTCTCCACGAAATTCCTCCCGTCTGTGGATCAGATATACCTTTTCACAATACTGTGACAAAAACAACGCATCCTCCAGCGCTGTATTGCCGCCTCCTGCCACTGCTACCAGTTTTCCCCTGAAAAACATACCGTCACAGGTAGCGCAATAAGATATCCCATGTCCCACCATTTCCTGTTCCCCCGGAAGTCCCAGGGGACGATTTTTCGCTCCTGTTGCCAGGATCACACTTTGCGCCTGATATGTCTCCCGCTGTTCTCCTTTTTCTGTACTCACCTGAAAAAGAGGTCTGCAGGAATCTTTTATCTCACCGGCTGCCTGCTTGTTATCCCCATCTGCCGCAGCTTTCTCTTCCGTCCATTCTGCTGCCTCCAGATCCTCTCCATGACAGTTTCCTTCCTGTTTTTGCAGCTTTAACACTCTGCCGGTCTGATATTCCATTCCCAGATTCTTTGCCTGCTGATACAGCCCCTGTGCAAATTCAAAACCGGATATTTTGGCAATACCCGGATAATTTTCAATCTCCGGTGTCACCACGATCTGGCCGCCATACATTTTCTCCTCCAGTACCAGTACGCTCTTGCCTGCCCGCAATGCATAAATAGCTGCGGATAGTCCCGCCGTTCCTGCACCTACGATCACAACATCATATATTTTGTCTGCCATAAGCCCTCCTGTATCAGGATATGTTTAAATTCCTGTCTTAAATTGATTTTCTCTACTTGACCGAGTTTCTCCGCCTGACCGATTCGCAAGAAAGCAGGCATATCTGCCTGCTTTCTGTATCTTCACTCTGTTATCATTGACAATTTTTACTCAGAAAATGCAACGCTTTTTCAAGCCTTCTACTGATGCATAAACTCCAAAAGCTCTTCCTTGCTCTTGACGCCGATATCCTTCGCCACAATCTGACCATTCTTGATAAGGATCAACATCGGAATACTTACCACCTTAAACTGCTGTGCCAGATCCATCTGCTCGTCTACATTGACTTTGCAGATCTTGACATCCGTCACTTCCTCCGCCAGCTCCTCTACGACAGGACCAAGCATCATACACGGGCCACACCATCCCGCCCAGAAATCAATGAGTACCGGCTTCTCTGACTGCATTACTTCCTTTTCAAAATTATCTGTTGTTACATGAACGACTGCCATAATCATCCTCCTCTCGTTTATGATTGGATTGTCTTTTTACAGTTGTGTTGTTACAAAAATATCATAAATTGCCTTGATGGCATCATCGAAGTCCTCGTTGCTGACACCGATGATAATATTTAACTCAGAAGATCCCTGATCGATCATCTTTACGTTAATATTGGCATGTGCCAGTGCAGAGAAAATACGTCCTGCTGTACCACGGTTGGACTTCATGCCACGGCCTACTACCGCAATCAATGCCAGATCCGCCTCCAGATCAATGGTATCCGGATGTGCCAGACGGTGAATTGCGGAGATCACCTTCTGCTCCTTCTGCTCAAACTCCGGCTCATGGACAAATACTGTCATGGTGTCAATACCTGATGGCATATGTTCAAAGTTAATGCCATTCTCCTCAAAAGCAGTCAGTACCTTGCGGCCAAAGCCTACCTCAGAGTTCATCATATCCTTCTCGACATTGACTGCAACGAATCCCTTCTTACCTGCAATACCGGTAATTGTATATGCAGAGTGATGACAGGTGCTCTCAACGATCCATGTTCCCTCATCCTCCGGTGCGTTTGTATTTCTGATATTGATCGGAATACCTGCCTGACGGACAGGGAAAACGGCGTCCTCGTGAAGTACGCTTGCCCCCATATAAGAAAGCTCGCGAAGCTCACGGTATGTGATGATCTTGATCGGCTCCGGATGATCAATAATACGTGGATCTGCGATCAGGAAACCGGAAACATCGGTCCAGTTCTCATAGCTTGTGGCATGCACCGCTCTGGATACGATGGAACCGGTGATGTCAGATCCGCCTCTGGAGAATGTCTTGATCGTGCCATCCGCCTTTGCTCCGTAAAATCCCGGAACAACTGCTCTCTCCACACCCTTCAGACGCTTCTTGAGCAGCTTATCTGTCTCCTCCGGCATAAAGCTGCCATTCTCGTCAAATCGGATCGCATCTGCCGGGTCTACAAATTCATATCCTAAATAATTCGCCATGATAATACCATTAAGGTACTCTCCACGGGATGCTGCGTAATCCTCTCCTGCCTTCTCTGCAAAATTCTTCTCGATGGTTTTAAACTCCTCATCCAGAGAAAGCTTCATATGAAGACCGTTGATAATAGATTCATAGCGCTCCTTGATCTTCTTTAATGCACTACTGAAACTTTTGTCCTCCTTCGCCAGTGCATAGCAGGCATACAGCATATCCGTAACCTTGGTATCCTTGTCATTCCGTTTTCCCGGTGCACTTGGAACAACAAACTTTCTCTCCGGATCTGCATTAATGATCTTGCCTACCTTTGAAAACTGTGATGCACTTGCCAGAGAGCTTCCACCAAACTTTACTACCTTAATCATTTTTCTGACTCCTTTATTCTCATTCTCGTAATCTGTCTGCCAGATTTCTTATGATAATTTATCACCAATCTGACATATTCTGTCTGTTATCTTTCGATAATGCTCCGACAATCAATTTATCACAAAATCACACATTTGAAAACCCATTTTCCTGATTTTGTTTATTTTCAGCGTATGTGACAAGATAATTTGAATAAAACCGGCTCTTCGGTGGTATTTATACAGAAAACATGAGGGAACACACTCTGCGTCCGGTCTTTGTCCGGAAAATTTTGTCATATGCATTCTTTACGGCATCCTTTGATACATTGTCCTCATAGAGATTTACAAGAAAATCAGCCTCCACCAGTATCCGGTAATCACTGCCATCGATCTGATCATAGGTATGATGATGTCCCACCAGATAACACACTCTGTCAATCACCTTCGGTTCATAACCAAGTCTTTGCAGCATTTTTTCTGCCACTGCCGGGCCTTCCTGCTCCTGAAGCTTTCCACCACAGCTTCCGTATTTTTCCTCTGCCGGCTTGATCCCAATATCATGTACGATCGCAGCCGTCTCCAGAATATACCGTGTCTCCTCCGGCAGCCCCTCCATTTCCCCGATCATCTTTGCAAATTGATATACCTTGATAAAATGCTGGATCCTTTTGGGATCTCCGGTATAATACTTCATCATCTCTGTTATTAATATATTATTTTCCCACATATTGCGTTCTCCATTCCTAAATCATCAAAAATTTTCTGTCCGTAGCAAAAACAACGTTTGCACTTAATTTCACTATGTTGCAAGGATTTTTCTATACACTGAAAAAGGAGGCTGCTGCATAAGTGCAACAACCTCCTCGTAGTTACTTATTTTATCAAAATCCTGTCACTGGACAAGTCTGATCCAGCAGAATTATTTGTAAAGCTCTACCAGCTTCCGCAGATGCTCATAACGAGCCTTTGCAGCTTCCTCAGACTCCTTGAACAGTCTCTCAGCTCTCTCTGGGAATGGCTTGATCAGACGAGTGTAACGAGCCTCGTTGTTCAGGAATGCCTGATAATCATCGAAGTTTACACCCTTCTCAGATGTGAAGCTGAATGGATTCTTGCCCTCTGCCTTAAGAGCAGGGTTGAATGAGAAGAGATTCCAGTAACCAGCCTTAACAGCCTTCTTCATCTCTTCCTGGCAGTGGTTCATACCACCCTTAGCGATTCCGTGAAGCTCACATGGAGCATAACCGATGATCAGGGATGGTCCGTTGTATGCCTCAGCCTCAGCGATTGCCTTAACAGCCTGTGCAGGGTTTGCACCAAGAGCGATCTGTGCTACATATACGTAACCATAGCTCATAGCGATCTCTGCCAGAGACTTCTTGCCAATCTCCTTACCGGCAGCAGCGAACTGACAAACCTCACCGATGTTGGAAGCCTTAGATGCCTGTCCACCTGTATTAGAATACATCTCTGTATCGAATACCATTACATTGACATTCTCACCAGATGCAAGTACGTGGTCAAGACCACCAAATCCGATATCGTATGCCCATCCGTCACCACCGAAGATCCATACAGACTTCTTAGAAAGATAATCCTTCTTAGCAAGTACTGCCTTGGACTTCTCGCAACCGCACTTCTCGAGCTCAGCGATCAGTGCCTTTGTAGGCTCTACGTTTGCCTTTGTATCATCCTTTGTCTCAAGGTATTTATCGATTGCAGCCTTTACATCAGCAGATGCCTCATCAGATGCTGCGATCTCTTTCAATGTCTCGATAGCCTGGTCACGAAGATACTTCTGACCTACATACATACCAAGACCATGCTCTGCGTTATCCTCGAACAGTGAGTTAGACCAAGCTGGTCCCTTCTTGCTGTCCTTGTTTACTGTATATGGTGAAGTTGCAGCCGGATTACCCCAGATAGAAGAACATCCTGTTGCATTTGAGATGTACATCTGCTCACCAAACAGCTGTGTTACGAGACGTGCATAAGATGTCTCTGCACAACCTGCACAGCTTCCTGAGAACTCAAGGAGTGGCTGGTTGAACTGGCTTCCCTTAGGAGTAGTATCTGCAAATCCGCTGTCTTTCTTGCCAACGTTTGCTACCAGGTAATCAAATACCGGCTGCTGATCTGCCTGAGACTCCTGTGGTACCATCTTGATCGCACCGTCTGCTGCCTTAGGACATACAGTGATACACTCACCACATCCCATACAATCCAGTGGAGATACGCTCATTACGAACTTGTACTCGCCAGCTTTTGGCTTTGTATCGGAAAGCTTGATCTGCTCCGGAGCAGCCTTAACCTCATCCTCAGTCAGAAGGAATGGACGGATTGTTGCATGTGAACATACAAATGCACAGTTGTTACACTGGATACATGTGTTTGGATCCCATACAGGAACAGTAACGGCTGTACCACGCTTCTCATATGCAGAAGCACCTGTCTCGAACTGACCATCCGGATTCTCAACGAATGCAGATACAGGAAGGCTGTCACCATCCATCTTAGAGATTGGCTCAAGAAGGTTCTTAACAAGCTTAACAACCTCTGGACGTCCCTCTAAATCCTTAGCTGGAGCATCCGGTGCAGGATTCTTCCAAGAATCCGGAATCTCTACCTTATGAACTGCATCAAGTCCGGCATCAATAGCCTTGTAGTTCATCTCTACGACAGCATCACCCTTCTTAGAGTAAGACTTCTTAGCTGCCTGCTTCATGAACTCAACAGCGTCATCGATAGGCATTACGTCAGCCAGTTTGAAGAATGCTGACTGAAGGATTGTGTTGGTACGCTTACCCATACCGATCTCGATAGCCTTGTCAATAGCGTTGATGGTGTAAAGCTGAATGTTGTTGTCAGCGATATATTTCTTTGCCTCTGCGTTCAGATGCTTGTCAAGCTCCTCATCTGACCACTGGCAGTTGATCATGAATACTCCGCCCGGCTTAACATCCTGAACCATCTTCATGCCCTGGATTACATATGCAGGGTTATGACATGCTACGAAGTCAGCCTGATTGATGTAATATGGGCTCTTGATTGGGTTGTCACCAAAACGAAGGTGAGAAATTGTAACACCACCGGTCTTCTTTGAATCATACTGGAAGTATGCCTGAATATACTTGTCTGTATGGTCACCGATGATCTTTGTAGAGTTCTTGTTAGCACCTACAGTACCATCTCCACCGAGACCCCAGAACTTGCACTCCTTTGTACCAGGTGCAGAAGTGATAGGAGCTGGCTTAACCTCAGGAAGGCTGAGATTTGTAACATCATCCACGATACCGATTGTGAAACGTGGCTTAGGAGCATCTTTCTTCAGCTCTGTGTATACAGCAAATACAGATGAAGGAGGAGTATCCTTAGAACCAAGACCATAACGTCCGCCAGTCAGAACAACATCGTTCATACCAGCCTCGCGAAGAGTAGCTGCTACATCAAGATATAAAGGATCACCAAGGGAACCCGGCTCCTTTGTACGATCAAGAACAGCGATCTTCTTTGCTGTCTTAGGGATTACTTTCAGAAGAGCCTCTGCAGACCATGGACGATACAGACGAACCTTAATGAGTCCGACTTTCTCTCCGGCCTTTGTAAGATAATCAATTACCTCCTCTGCAACATCACAGATAGAACCCATTGCGATGATAACACGATCTGCATCAGGAGCACCATAATAATTGAAAAGACCATAATCTGTACCAAGCTTCTCATTGATCTTGCCCATGTACTTCTCTACTACTGCAGGAAGTGCGTCATAAGCCTTGTTACAAGCCTCACGATGCTGGAAGAATACATCACCGTTCTCATGAGAACCACGAGCTGCCGGATGCTCAGGATTCAGTGCATGTGCACGGAACTCCTCAACAGCGTCCATTGGACACATTTCCTTCAGATCCTCGTAGTCCCACTTCTCGATCTTCTGAATCTCATGGGAAGTACGGAAACCATCGAAGAAGTTGATGAATGGAACCTTACCCTCAAGTGCTGCAAGATGTGCAACCGGGCTTAAGTCCATAACTTCCTGTGGGTTTGTCTCAGCCAGCATAGCAAAACCGGTCTGACGACAAGCGTAAACGTCACTGTGATCACCAAAGATGTTCAGTGCATGTGTAGATACTGTACGTGCAGATACATCAAATACACATGGTAACTGCTCACCGGCAATCTTATACATATTAGGGATCATCAGCAGAAGACCCTGAGATGCTGTAAATGTAGTAGTCAGTGCACCTGCTGCAAGGGAACCGTGTACAGTACCTGCTGCACCTGCCTCAGACTCCATCTCTACAACCTTTACGGTATTACCGAAAATGTTTTTCTGTCCTGCTGCTGACCACTGGTCAACGGAATCAGCCATAGGGCTGGAAGGTGTGATAGGATAGATACCAGCTACTTCTGTGTAGGCATACGCTACATGAGCTGCGGCGGTATTTCCATCCATAGATTGTTTAGCTCTTGCCATTTGTATAGAATCCTCCTTAATATAGTTTCTGATAACATTTTATCACTTAAAAAATCAAATGTAAAGAATGGGAGGTTCATTTTTGTCGGAAAAGTGCGAACTTAACAAAATATTTACACTTTTTTCATTCTACTGATAATGCTGTTTTTTATCAATAACAACCATATTGGATCACAAATACCGAATCAGACCAGAACAAATACCGCTTTTCCATTGGAAAGGGAAATACGGCTGCCCACAGGAACCTGAACTGGCTGTCCTGCCGGAAGCTCGTCTCCTCCCAGAACATAAGTACCGTTCGTAGAAAAATCTGCGATCAGAAATCCTTCCTCCGGTCCCAGATAACTGATAGAGCAGTGCTTGCGGCTGATCTCAGGCGTCTCAAAGATCACATCTGCCTCTTCCGGATCCCTGCCGATCACAACATCTTCGTCCCGGCGGATCGGAATCAGTGTGCCTTCATAGGTGCCTGAAATCCCCTGCAGGATTCCCCATTCCTCCTTTGTTCTTCTCTGGCGCAGCCACATCTGAAGTTCATCCACCTTGCTGCAGATCATCTCATGATAATAAGGACTGATCGCGATCAACCTGTTATCCAGAAGAATATGAGCCGGATACACCGCAGAGATCGCCTTGCAGGATACCAGATAATTCGGATGACAACGAATAAAATGCGTCCCATCCAGCATTTCCCACAATTCATCCAGATTGCCGTCAAAGCTGATCTGATGCTCATCCATCATAGTCACAAAAACCCGCATGGCCCTTCCCTCAAAATATTTGATCTCATCCAGGGCCAGCTCCAGCTTATTTCCATGAAAATCAATCCTTAAATTTTCTCCATTTCTCTCCATTGCCGTTTCCTCCGCGTCTGTATTTCCATGTTTCAACATAAATGATCGTATTGCTTATATTTCAAATTACACAAATAATTTTGCCGCCCGGATCACAACCATCTTATTCTTCTTCCATATAGAAGGATACTCCCATGCCGGTCCCGGACAGGTAATCCTTCCGATCTCCAGCGTAATTCCCGGTACACGTTTTATATTTTGAATGTAGGTAAGATAATTTCCATCTCCCCCTGAAGATGAGTGATAACTTGCGGCACTGGCATAGCCTGTGATCCTGCGGGTCTGATAATAAAGCTTATCTGTATCCTTCTGGAGCTTTCCTCCCAGACCGCTTCCTCCGAAGATGATCGATCCCATGGCATGATAACTGACAACACCCTGCAGATTATGACTGGATGTCAGACGATCTGTCAACCCCTTGATCGCACGTGTCTCACTCTCACTGCATGCTTTCGGTCCACTGTACCCCATATTGCCCCTTTTCCCCTGATGGCGGAAACGCACCGGATAATTCCGGTTCAGGTCAACCCCTCTGGCATTGGATTTCCATATTTTGGTGCTTGCACCGTGGTTCATTTTGTAAAGCTTTTTGCGCAGGGAAGCACTTCGGATAGCCTTGATGCCATACTGGGATATCGTTGTTCCGTCCGGGTTCGCCATCGGGATATAATGAACAGCGATATGGTCAAATGTCTTTTTCCATGACTCGCCTGCATAATAATTTTCCAGATAATATTCGATCTGATCCATGCAAAGCTGGGATGTCATATACTCTCTCGCATGAAGATTTGCAACCACCAGAAGGGTTTTGGAAGCCTTTGGGTTTCCCACAACCACATCATAGATATTTCTTCCATCCTCGCTTTTTCCGATGACATTGGCTTTCACAATGCCGTGATATTTTTTCTGGAGACTCTCAATATCTCCCTTCATTTCCTTATAGCTGTATTTCTGATGCCCTGTGTGTACAATAGTATTATTGTTGTATGTGCCGGTTACGGCATCCGACTTTCTGACTCCGTCCATGTCATTGACCGCAATCACCTTATATTGATACTTTCGTCCCGACACCAGCGAATGATCCAGATATTTTGCAGATTGCACCCGTGCTCTCTGGGTATATTGTCCCTGTCCGGCAGTCCTGCGGTATACCAGATAATAGGAAGCCTTCTCTGATTTTTTCCACGAAACCATCACCTTATGTCTCCCTCTGCCGCAAAAATATATGCTTCGGACCGATTCCGGTCTCATATCCACAACCTCGGTCGGCTGGGGCTCTGACGTTTGTCCCGGCTGCGACGGTACCGGAGAAGGTGACTCCACTGCCGGAGGTGTTGTCGTCTGTGCGGTCTCCGTTGCCGATGGTGTCACAGTCTTTGCCGGAAGTGCCGTACTTTCCGTATTTCCTGAGATATTTTCCATCCTCTTCGCAGCTTTTTTGCTTTTATCGGCCGGTAGCTGATCTGATGCATACACTTTATTTACATTCATGCCAAATTCCGCCGCCATATTTCTTTCTGATCGTGGCATCTCACCACAACACATCTGCAGCAGTAAGACCACTGCCAACACAAAACAATTCCATCTCTTCCGTCTGTTCAAAATAATCCGCTCTCCTTTAATATATTCTCCTTATCCTGTCCTGATCACCGATCAGTTGTAGATCTACTTTCTACATAACAATCTGATTATACAATAAAATACCGGTCTGCGGAAGTCTTTTCTCAACGCACACTTTACATTGCATTGTGCGTTTTGTAAAACTTCCAAAAACCGGTATCAAATTCACAAATATTTTATTGTCTGTCAGATAAATTCACAGTGACTGCTATGTTTTGTCAGTCAATCACTTTAATGCTCTTGATCACCGGCTGATTTTCAGCAGCAACAGTACCATTTTCATCTTCAACCTGTGTATCTTCACAGATCTTATCCACAACCTCCATGCCCTTGGTAACAGTACCAAATGCCGCATACTGGCCATCCAGTCCCGGATTGTCCTTGTGCATAATAAAAAACTGTGAGCTGGCACTGTCATAATCCTGTGATCTTGCCATGGAAATCGTGCCGCGTACATGGGAAATGCTGTTCTCCACACCATTTTCGGAAAACTCTCCCTTAATGGTCTTGTCAGAGCCACCTGTTCCGTTGCCCAAAGGATCACCACCCTGGATCATAAAACCTGAAATAATACGGTGGAATGTCAGGCCGTCATAAAAACCGTCCTTGACAAGCTGTACAAAATTGGTCACAGTGATCGGCGCTACATCTGCATCAAGTTCTACAGAGATCGTTCCATAATTCTTGACCTTGATCTTGACATGATGCTTTCCGGAAAGCAGATCTGTATCATCTGTCTGCTCCGGCTCCACAGTCGTACTTTGATCTGCTGTCGGAGAAGATACTGCTGCCGAAGATACATTTTTGTCGGTATCTGCTGCCTTATCAGCCCCACCACAACCGGTCAGACACAATGCGCCTAAAAGCGTAGTCATTAAAATCCTACTTATCTTTCTCATAAATACTAACCTCTCTTCATTAAAATAATTTTCACCTGATATCTGTATTTTGACAAAAACTATGAGACATCATATCACAAACTTCGCAATCTGTCTAATAAAAAGAAAAACCAGCATTTTCCTATACATTTTAAAAGAGATATCTGCCTCTTTAAAAAAAACAGATACCTCTTCTATATTCCGCAACTTTATCAAAAAAGCTTTTATTTATTCTCCACTTCCAGTTCCAGCTTATGTCGTCTGTCTGCCTCTTTCTTTGACCAGTCCAGACACTTGTCATATCCGTATCCGTCTACTGATTTGATCATTTCAGATACGATTTTATCAAATTCACTGTCACTATTTGCATAAATTGCATTCCAGGAACCATTGCAGATTGCAGTGGAAACCTGCTTCCATACAGCCTTCAGATCTTCGGATTTGTTGCTGGCCGTGTAACTTGTACCCGGAGCCACCGTATATTTTCCTTTTTCCAGATAATCATTCAGATTATCAGAACCGGTCTTTTTCATCCAGTCCTTCTCAATGGCATATTTCTTACCTTCAGTATCGGTCTTCCAGTTATCTGCATTGTAAGTATCCCCATTAGAATCCGGATTCACGGAATCTGTTGCCCATGTAGATACCGCCATCTGCATCTGGCCATCCTGGAAGGTTCCTTTATGATTTTTCATCTTTGTCTTGCCATTGGTATAGCACTCTTTGCCAAGCTTGGTGAAATATACATTGTTGTTATCATCATAGTCCCAGCACTCTCCCTTTGGACCATAGCTCATAACCATGCGTCCCTCCGGTGTACAGAAATAATCCAGAATTTCCATACAAAGCTCCGGATACTCGGTATTGGCACCAATACTGGTAACATAATTTCCACCCTGAGGATTCAGACCATATACGATCGGTGATGCATCCTCCGGCTTCATGGTATACATATACTGTCCGTCCTTCAGATGCTCGGTGCTGTTAAAGCCCAGAGAACCGGCATAGTTAAAGATTGAGAATAACACGCCGCCATTCTGCACCTTCTCTGTCATCTGATCATAAGTCTGTGTCATGGAATCCGGATCAACAAGACCCTCTCTGTACATCTGATTGAAGAACTTTAACATTTCCATGTAAGGACCGTTCTCCTCTAAAGCATCATGATATTCTCCCGTTTTTGGATCATACAGACCGACCCCCAGCTCATCATAACCATAGTAAGCAGATGCCATAGATTTCACATACATTGCCATGGTACCGTCCCAATCCGGCCACATGGAAACACCATATGTCTTCTTTCCACTGTCATCCTTACTGTTGATCTTCTGCATCTTCTTTAAGACATCCTTAAGGTCATTCAGATCCTTTACCTTTGGATAACCCAGCTTCTTATAAAGATCCCAGCGGATATCCCATGAATACTGTTCCAGTACTGGCTGGAGGCAATCGGCATATTAGAAATGGTAAAATACTTATTCAGCTCATCAAAGGTTGCAGAGCAGCCTCCTCTTCTGGCACACACAACACGTAAAATACTTATTCAGCTCATCAAAGGTTGCAGAGCAGCCTCCTCTTCTGGCACACACAACACTTGCACCCACCTTCATGGTTTTATCGAAGGATGTACTGTAAAATAATCTGTCCAGACACGCGATCAGAGTTGCATTGGCAGAAGCGTAATACACCGGACTGGCGATCACAAGACCATCTGCCTCCTCAAATTTCGGTGCAAGTTGATTCACTGCATCATCAAATACGCATTTTCCACTTTTACCACAACTTCCGCAGGCAATACAGCCGCGAATATCCTGATTTCCGATCTGAACTGTCTCAACCTCCACGCCCTCTTTTGCAAAGGTCTGTTCCATTTCCCGGACAGCAATTGTTGTATTTCCATTTACTCTGGGACTTCCGTTTATGATAAGCACTTTCATATTAATAACCTCCTATTTCTATATGTGTCCTATATTTCGGACACACCATATAAAACCTTTTGCACACCGCAGATCCGATTTCTGAAAATGATTTCCTTCATTCCATTCCAGAACAGATTTGATTCCATCCCCAGTAATCCGCTTATATTGCTCCCGGATGCAGTCTCCCACCGCTGCCATGATCTTGTTTCTTGTTTTTTCTTCTTTTCTGCCAAGACTTAAATAAATCCGATCGGTCCGGAACTTATGCTCCTGTGTATAAGCACTCCACCCCGGGAACCATACGGACGGCGATACCGCAGCTACCGCAGAAAACGTCTCCGTCTGACAGGCACTCCACAACGCAAATAATCCCGCCAGAGAATATCCTCCCATGATCACAGGTATGTTACTCCCGCATGCGTATTGTTCTGTCACAAAAGGAAGTATTTTTTCACGGATAAATCGCAGCGTTTCTCCGGCACCGTCTCCAAAGCCGTCCGCCCCAAAGACAGGCGGTGCATTCCACGGTGACAGCTCCTGATTCCACTTCTCCACAAGGAATGCCACAAATATAAACGGCTCTGAAACCTCTGCCTGTATCAGAGATACCTGCCGGTCAAGATTTTCCATTTCATGGTCATTTACCGGCTGAAACAGGATGTATTGCGGCTTTTCGCCATGATATATGATACATTGTTTCTGCTCGATAAGGAATGTTTCCTTTTTCATATAACTTCACTCTTTCAAAATATAGGGCAATACAAAAGCCCCAAAACACGGTATATCGTGCCTTGGGGCTAATGGAGCTGCGGGGAGTCGAACCCCGGTCCGAACCCGGATCCAATGTCCTTCTACTGTCATAGTCAGTGCTTTCACATTCCCTCCGGCTGACGCCCACTAACAGGCTGCAGTCTTCAGTAGCTTCATGAATTTTCTGATGCCGCAAAGCTTAGGCATCAGAGTTTCCCGCAGGTCGACACCGGCACCCCTAACGGCGGGACGCTAGGACCGATGGGCTGCAACTAGGCAGCCAGTGCTAAATTATCTTCAGCGTTTAATTTTAAATTCGAACTTTTAACGTGGTGTCCGACCACGGACAGCTTCTCCATCTTCAGCGAGCCCGTCGAAACCTGTACAACCCCTTAAAGTTGTAAGTTTGCTGATTACTATAACACCCTTACAACATTTTGTCAATAACAGAATCTGCTTTTTAATATATCCTGCCACAGTCATCTACGGATTATTACTTTTAATACAGATTTTTCACCTTAAACTGCTTTTCTGCCTCCCGGCGCTGATCCTTTTTGGCAATATCCTGACGCTTGTCGTACTGCTTTTTACCCTTTGCCAGCCCAATCTCTACCTTCATCAGGCTTCCCTTGAGATAAACATTTAACGGCACCAGGGTATATCCCTTCTGTGCGATCTGCCCTTCGATCTTGCGGATCTCGTAACGGTGCAGCAAAAGCTT
>CADAKW010000033.1 GCA_902788645.1 uncultured Lachnospiraceae bacterium | reverse complement strand
GAACCGCCGGCTAAGATAATACCTTTCATAAGAAATCTCCTTTCAGTAAGATTGATATTTTTGTAAGTCCCAATAGAAGTATGTTCATTTTCAAGTTTCTGTAGACAGTATAAAAGGTGACGTTACGTCACCTTCAAGCGTTTTTTGAAAAATTGTCATTATGCTGTGTTTTTCGTTGCTAAAAGAGGAGCTTATTGTGAAAAATGGATACATTATATCCGGCATAGAAAGATTCCGGCATCCTTTGTGATGGTAAACCCCTTTTTGGTTTCTCTCTGTACAAAGTTACGGAAATCCTTGTAACGGTTTAACAGATATTGATTTTGATTGCCGTGACAGGAGAGGATATAGTCGATCAGAGGTTCCGGTTCTTCCAGATAAATACTGTCCTCATAACGGGACAATTCCACATGGTCAAAATGCCGGTGAAGCAGATCGGCGCCATTGTCAAGGCCAAAGCGGTCATAGAGATTGTCGGCGGCAAGCTGGATATGGGGATCGAAATCCTGCACCAGTTTACTGATCTCTTTCATATGAAGAGAACCATATGTGCTGCAGATGAAAAGACCGTCTTTTTTGAGGACGCGCCGCACCTCCCGGCATACCTGATCGATATCATCACAGTAAAATAAAACGTGATTTGCAAAGATCAGATCAAAGGAATGATCCTCGCAGGGAATATCAGCACAGTCGATGGTCTGATAGGAAAAACGGATATCTCCGGCACCAATGGTTCTCCTCACATCGCGCAGCATGCCCTCGGATATGTCGGAAAGCAGAATGGATATCTGCTCCGGCAGTTTGTCCAGATTTTCAGTCCAGAGAGCACCGTTTCCACAGCCCAGCTCCAGAATATGCATACCGGGGCTGATACCGGACTGCTGATAGATCCATGGGAACCAGCCCTGTTTATTTACGGAGTATTTCTGGTGAAGATTGATACGTGCCGTAATATTCGTAGAGTCCTGATATTGACGTTTCAGACTTGTTTCCATACCGGTCAGATGGATCAGATGGAGCATCTGGCTCCAGTCGGGTTCATGATCCCTGGTGATCGCATCGGTGGTGTCCCGGATGGCGGCCTCCACCAGCTGCATCTGTTCAATACGATCCTGGATCAGCTTATGCTGCTGCTCCAGAGAGTTTTTCATCATGTGATAATCTGCAGTGTTTACCGTGATCTCCCTGATGTCATCAAGAGAGAAGCCCAGATACTTCAATAAAAGGATCTGCTGGAGTCTCGCAAGATCCCGGTCTGTGTAAAAACGGGCACCGTTATCATTTACATAAGAAGGTTTTAATATATTCTGTTTGTCATAGTAACGTATGGTACGGACAGAAACCTCTGCCATTTTTGCAAATTCCCCCGAAGAGTAATAGCCTTTTTTCTTCAAGAACGATAACCTCCTTTTGCCTGATTATACTTATTGTAACAGACGAGGTGGGAGATTGCACCCGGAAAATAAAAAAATTGTCAAAAAAATTTGAAAAAGCTATTGACAAATATAAAATGAGATGATATTATGCTATATGTTCGCGGCGCAAAAGTGAAGCGAATGATAAATGCGGAAGTGCTGGAATTGGCAGACAGGCTAGACTAAGGATCTAGTGTTGGCAACGACGTGAGGGTTCAAGTCCCTTCTTCCGCATTGCGGATGAGAGAAGTCTTAGAGATAAGGCTTCTCTTTTTTTGTTCTTTGCCCATACAAAAAGATAGATTTTTTCATTAATGGATGATATAATTAATTATATATATTTCCGGTGTCTCATATGGGGGAGATACTGGAAAAGCTCGTGAAAAGTAATACAAATTGGGGTGATTCATATGGACAAAAGAGAACAGGAGGCAGCAGAGCTCCTGCTGTCACAGAAGGATACTTTTATTATGAGCTGGAACCGGGCAGACGGCTGGTATGTTGTGAATGACGGCTGCAGCACATTAAAACGCGACACGATGTATACCGGGGGGCTTGAGGGGCTTTATGAAGTGGTAATGGAAGAGGACCGGGAGCTGCTTCACAGCTATCTTCAAAAGCTTCGGTCCATGCTGCAGAGCAGCACATCAGAGCAGGACAGTGGGGAGGAAAGTAAACGGCAGAGTGTCAGCCTCCATCTGAAAAATGCAGCAGATACATGGGATTATTACAGGATCAACAGTTATATTGGTGATGGCCTGCCGGAGCGGGTGGTATGCATGATCCGGAGGATGAGTGCGGAGGAAGTTTACCGGACGCAGCTTGCCAAGGGGATCACCAATGACAAGAATCCGGAATATTTTGCCAATGAGGCTGCCGGACTTCTGGAGCGTTTTCCGGACAAAAAGTTTGCATTGATCCAGTTTGATGTGGAACGGTTCAAGGTGATCAATGAGCAGTACGGAGAGGAGACCGGGGATGCTCTTCTGGCATATTTTGTGGAAAAGATGAAAATGCTTTGTACGGAGACACAGTTTTATGTGCGCTTGTCGGCAGATGTCTTTATGATGATCACCTCCTATGAGACGGAGGAGGGGCTGATGGAGCTGATCCGGTACCTCAACGGAGAGCTTCTGGGATATCAGAACATTCCGTACCGTCTGGTATTTGGCGTCTGCCCTGTCACGGACAGGACGGCCAAGATCCGCCGTTATGGTGATGGCGCGGCATTTGCAAGGAGAAGCATCAAGGGAAATGCTTTGAAATTTATGGAATTTTACCGGGAGGATATGCGCCGGAGAGCCGCAGAACGCAAATTCGTTGAGGACAATATGGAAAAGGCGCTGCAGGAGGGGCAGTTTGTGATGTACCTGCAGCCGAAATACAGCATTTCAGGCAATCATATTGTGGGAGCGGAGGCATTGGCCCGCTGGAAGCATCCGGACAAAGGTCTGATCTCGCCGGCCTGCTTTATCCCGGCATTTGAGGAAAACGGCTTTGTGGTCAAGCTGGACCGCTACATATGGGAGCAGGCATGCAAGGCGATCCGTCGCTGGATCGATCAGGGGATCACACCATTGCCGGTGTCTGTCAATGTATCCAGACGTCATCTGAAGGATGGAACCTTTGTGGATGTGCTTGACGCTCTTGTGGAGCAGTACCGGATCCCGAAGGGATATCTGGAGATAGAGATTACGGAGACCATTGATGAGGATCAGTCGGCGGAGCATATCCGGAAGCTGGGGGAGCATGGCTACCGGCTTCTGATGGACGATTTCGGATCGGGATATTCTTCTTTAAATATGCTGAAGGACACGCCGTTTGATGTGATCAAGATCGACCGTGGATTTTTACAGGACTTTATGGGAAGCGGCAGAGGCCAGGAGATCGTGCGCTACACCATACAGATGACTCATGCCATAGGGCTGGATCTGGTGGCAGAGGGCGTGGAGACAAAGGATCAGGCAGAGTTTTTGTCGGATTGCGGCTGTGATATTGCACAGGGATTTTATTATGCAAAGCCGATGCCATTGGAAGATTTTAATAAAAAAATGGAAATGGCGCGAAAACCTTGATTTATCGGTTGCACAAAGGCATTTCTTTTAATATAATGTAATGGATAATGGGGTTGTTTCATAAACTCCATTATTTGTATAATTTTTCATAAAATAGAAAATACGGTCTGCCCCCGGGCAGATGTTAGAAAGGTACGGTATTATAATGAGTGATTTAAAAGCAAAGTCCCTTCATATGGGACCGGCACAGTGTGCTGTTGATCTGGGTGACGGTAGTGAGAGAGGCGAGTATGTGGATCAGGATTATATCCTGCAGAAGTTAGGCAGACCACACAGAGCGATCAATCTCATGTACTGCTATTATCCGAATGATGAGGGATGGCCGGGACGTGCCAGTGTGGTTCACGCAGATCCGTCTGTCCAGTTTGCATGGGATTTCCCATATGACGATTATTTTACATACAAGGGAGGCCTCAATGGCACCCGTGATGATGAGCCTTTTACATGCATGCGCGACGTACGCCGCCATGGTCAGGACGTTCTGCTGACCATGACCATTGATCCAAAGGTTTCCGATGAGCATTTGAGAGCCATCGGTCAGGATCTCCGCACCTTTGGACGTGTACAGCTTCGTATCAACCATGAGGCAACAGGTAACTGGTTCTCCTTCAACAAGCGTGCCAGCTACGAGGAGGTTGCAGCATTCTTTGCACATGCCAGCGAGATCATCCGTGAGGAGGCTCCGAATGTAAAGACGATCATCTGTCTGGATGGCTGCAAGAGCGTAGATGATGAGAAGATGGAGATGGAGGATATCTTTGCGGAGGCTTCCAGAGCAGCAGATATCGTATCCGTTGACCGTTATATGTCTCTTCACTGGGGCTGGCCGTATGATGTGGCTGAGGAGGGAGGAGATACATTCTCCCGCAGTAAGGTAGAGGATATTTATACATTAGCAAAGAAGAGCTATGAGCGTTATACCTTCGTCAATGACGGAGTGAAAAAGCCGATGGTGCTTTCCGAGTTCAATTCGGACGGAGATGTCACAGGACCATATGATCAGGCAGATATGTTAAAGTCATTCTGTGAGATGCTCAAGGCAGATAAAGACAAATGGCTTTCCGGTTTCACACTGTATCAGTTCCGTGACAGAGGACGTCTGGGACTTGAGATTGAGGATCCGAATAATGCCGGGGTTGGTATCGAGCAGCCGTTAATGGATACTTATCGTGAGATCATTCATGATGATTTCTTCCAGCCGTCCATGGAGACAGGTGCAGATGTGGCTCTGCCGGCAACTCTTCGCTGGGGTGGCTCTGAGGATGCGGACGGTGTAGCGGTTCCGCTTCATTTTGACAGTGATCCGGTATTCTGCGAGGCATATTTTGATGAGGATACAGTAGATATGAACCTGATGCTGGAGCTGAATGGTCATTGGTTCTATAAAGCACCCGGAGTAAAATGTGTGGATATGATGAGTGCATTCTTTAAGAATCGTCTCAGCACTGCAGCAGATATGGAGTTAAAGATTTTTGCACCGCCTGCCAGCGGAGAGAATGATCCTTCCCAGGGAGAGGACTGGCAGACCAATTATTATACGGAGTTAAAGGCACTGCCAACGATCCGTATTCGTTATGCACCAATTGTTAAATAGTTGTACTGCTGACACAGAGGTTTGATAATTTAGTAAAGGAGAGTGGTTCGGATGGACTATAATGTATACAATTACTTTGTCGGTAACTATGCACAGAAACCAGCAACCAAATACGATACACATAAGTCATCGGAACTGCGCTCCGTCATGAAAAATATTGTAAAGATGACGCAGTCCTCACCGGTATATCTGGTACGTCTGTCTCAGGCAAAACAGGAGTACGCCCTGAATATCAAGGATGCGGCGATCTCCTTGAGCAATACACTTTCCATGCTGTCGGAGGATTCCGCAGACAGCGTGTTTTCGCAAAAGAAGGCTGTGTCTTCTGATGAGGCGCAGATCGGCACCAGGATCGTCAGTGACGATTACAGCCAGCTCCCGGAGGAGCCGCTGATCCGTGTCAATCATCTGGCGACGACGCAGGTCAATGCGGGAAATGAGTATTATATGACAGGCAAAGGCCTTGCAGCCGGAACATATCGATTCCGGGTATCGGTTTGCGACGACAGCTATGATTTCCAGTACAATATCCGCAAGGATGCCAATCACAGAGAGGTGATGGAGGGACTTTGCGATTTTATCAATAAAGCAAAGATTGGTCTGACAGCAACTCCGGTATCACGAAGTGCAGACAAGATCATGATGCGGATCGAGTCCAACATGACAGGCTCTCCCGACGGAGGAAATCTGTTCTCCTTTATGGACCGTGCCGGAGACGGTGGCGATGGCAGAGGGATTGTTTCTTATTATAATATGAACAATGTGGTTTCCAGACCTTCCAGCGCTTCCTTTGAGTGGAACGGAGAGACCAAGGAAACCCTGAGCAATACATTTGTACTGGGGAGATCTCTGGAGGTGTCCATGTATGCACCGGGAGATCAGGCGGCGCAGATATCCTATGTGCCGGACAGTGACAAGATCATTGAGGGCATATCCGGTATCATTAAATCTTACAATAAGCTGGTGGACAGCACCAATGATTACAGCAGCGAGACCGGACAGAGTCCCAAGCTGATCAGGGAATACCAGAATCTGTTAAAGCCGTATGCTTCCGAGCTGGAGTCCTGCGGGATCACCTTTGACGAAAAAGGCAGGATGAAGCTGGATGAGTCTTTGGCGGCGCAGGCAGCGCTGGACGGAGATATGGAGAAGCTTGTGGGAAGAGATTCTGCTCTGAACAGACGGCTTCGCAAGAAAAACGAAGAGATTAAGTTAAATCCAATGGATTATGTTGAAAAAAAGATCGTATCCTATCCGGATTATGGGAAACCTCCGAAAGGATACGCATATATTACATCATTATATAGTGGAATGTTGTTTAACTACTATTGTTAATGCATTTTCCAGATCACGATCAGGTATTTTATTTGGCAATTCCATCCAGATCATCATCGGAGGCATCTGCAGTCACCTTGACAATGACTTTGTGAGGGAGACAGACGAGACTTTCTCCGTTGTGCCGGATGGATGACTGATGAACACATAACTTATCCGGGCAGTCAGCCTCTGTAATGGAGGCCTGCCCGTTTTTTATACGCAGTGTATTGGTGCCGCCAATCCCCGGAATGTCAATCGTGGTGTCGGAGGAGAGAGGTAGCGTGCGCCAGAGCTCGCCATCGATGGTGATCGTTACGGCATCTCCTGTGGTATGGTGAAAAATCCGGTATCCCAAAGGGATCAGGAGCCCGATCGCAAGGAAGATGACCAGGAGCAGGATGTCATTTTTGAAGGATTTATGTTTTTTCATAATGCATTACCTCATTTAGATTTCGTTTTTTGTAATGATATATCTCCATCATAATGGATTCTTTACACATAGGCAACCACAGATTTACAGCGCAGAAACGATCCGTCGGCTAACCTGCAAAATAATAGATAAATAATAGAATTCACCTCTTGACGAAAGACATGTACTTTGATATAATAAGCGGGCGATGTAACAGGTCTTTTTTTTATGTCTTTTTTTAACAAAATAATATGGAGGTGAATAGTGTCGTGAGAGTAAAGATTACTTTAGCATGTACAGAATGCAAGCAGCGTAACTACGATACCACGAAGGAGAAGAGAAACCATCCTGACAGAATGGAAACCAAAAAGTATTGCAGATTCTGTAGAAGACACACATTACACAAGGAGACAAAATAGTCTCGTAGCATGAAAGGAATGTGAGATATGGGAGATTCTGAAATCAAAGAGGAAATCAAAGAGCAGAACGAACCACAGAAGAAAGCAGAAAAAGCTGCAAAGAAAAAAGGTGTTTTTCAGAATATGAAAGCCGAATTCAAACGTATCGTTTGGCCGGACAAAAACACAGTAGTGAAGGAGTCCACAGCAGTTATTGTCGTTACAATTATTCTGGCAGTTCTTATCGCATTTTTAGACTTCGTGATTAAGACCGGCCTGGATAAAATTCTTCAGATAGGATAAGGGTGATTGACGTATGGCAGATCGTATGGCAGATAAAGAGCCACATTGGTATGTGGCACATACCTATTCCGGATACGAGAAAAAGGTAAAGATGGATATCGAAAAAACCATAGAGAATCGTAATCTGCAGGATCAGATTCTTGAGGTTTCCATCCCGATGTTGAATGTGACTGAGGGGGAGGAGGATGACTCAAAGGTTGTCCAGAAAAAGATGTTTCCGGCTTACGTGCTGATCAATATGTATTTAAATGATGATACATGGTACGTTGTTCGGAATACCCGCGGTGTGACAGGATTTGTCGGACCGGGATCCAAACCGGTTCCACTTACAGAAGCCGAGATGGCAAGCATGGGACTGAAGGCAGATGCTCCTGCATGTGAATTCAGCATTGGTGATTCTGTTGTTGTGAAATCCGGTGTCTGGGAAGATACGACAGGAATTGTTCGCCAGATCAATCACGAGGACCGTATGGTCACGATCAACATCGATATGTTTGGACGTGAGACGCCAGTTGAGATTAGTTTCAACGATGTGGAGATCGTCTGACAAAGCCGTCTGTTTTACAGGCGCCGCACAAAAGAGTGTGATTTTCGACGCGGATGCGTCATGGAAAATATATAGGAGGTAAAGAAAATGGCTAAGAAAGTCGAAGGATATATTAAATTGCAGATTCCTGCCGGAAAGGCAACTCCAGCACCGCCTGTTGGACCAGCCCTTGGACAGCATGGAGTTAATATCGTACAGTTTACAAAGGAGTTCAATGCGAAGACAGCAAATCAGGGAGATCTGATCATCCCTGTTGTTATCACTGTATATCAGGATAAGAGCTTCAGCTTTATTACAAAGACTCCTCCAGCAGCTGTACTGATCAAGAAGGCTTGCAAGATTCAGTCCGGTTCTGGTGTACCTAACAAGACAAAGGTTGCAACCATTACCAAGGCTCAGGTACAGGAAATTGCAGAGACCAAGATGCCTGACTTGAATGCAGCTTCTTTAGAGGCAGCAATGAGCATGATCGCCGGTACTTGCCGCAGCATGGGTGTTGTTGTAGAGGACTAATAATAGTCAACAAAATAACTCGATGTAAAAATATAGATTCATAAAAAGACTTGTTATGAGATTGGACGTCGTGGGAGGCTGGCAGATTGTTGCCATTAAGACACGCCGTTACTACCACTAGGAGGTTAATAATATGAAAAAGGGAAAAAAATATGTAGAAGCTGCTAAGCTTGTAGATAAGATGACACAGTATGAAGTTGAGGATGCTGTAAGTCTTATTAAGAAGACAGCAGTTGCAAAGTTTGATGAGACAATCGAAGCTCATATCCGTCTTGGCGTTGATGGACGTCATGCTGATCAGCAGGTTCGTGGTGCAGTTGTACTGCCACACGGAACAGGTAAGACTGTTCGTGTACTTGTATTTGCAAAGGGTGCAAAGCTTGATGAGGCACAGGCTGCAGGTGCTGATTTCGTTGGTGGAGAGGAACTGATTCCTAAGATCCAGAACGAAGGATGGTTCGATTTTGATGTTGTAGTAGCTACACCGGATATGATGGGTGTTGTAGGTCGTCTGGGTCGTGTTCTCGGACCTCGTGGTTTAATGCCAAACCCTAAGGCTGGTACTGTTACAATGGATGTTACAAAGGCTATCGAGGATATCAAGGCTGGTAAGGTTGAGTATCGTCTTGACAAGGCTAACATCATCCATGTTGCTGTAGGAAAGGCTTCTTTCTCAGAGGAGCAGCTTGCAGATAACGTAAATGCGATCATGGATGCAATCCGTAAGGCTAAGCCTGCATCTGCAAAGGGACAGTATTTCAGAAGTGTTACATTGGCAAGCACAATGGGACCTGGTGTAAAACTGAATACAGCAAAGTATGCATAATAAGCGTCTGAGTTTAACGTGACGGTTGTCACGGAGGGACGTTTCCCAAATAGGAAAGTGACTGTTGGATAACGGGTAAGTGGTTTTCTGACAGTCACTTTTTCTGTTTGTTTCTGAAATGACATTTACTTAAGAAATCAGGAAATTATACCGATACAATAAATAGTGATATTGACAGAATATGCCTAGAGAAAGTTTGATGATATATGAGAGGTGATGACTATGGATACCGTATCCTATTCTATAAACCACAATGTAAATTATTATATGCGTAATGCATACCGGGGTAATACCAATGCTATTAAGGAGGATTACCGTGGTTCCCAGCCGAAAGCGAAGATTATTTCTGCTGACGCAAAGGCTGTAAAGAGGATGGCAGAGAAGCTTAATTCGCTGGAGTATGACAGCGATCATGGGGTTGAGGTACTTCAAAACGCCAAAGCATTTGTAAAGAGCTATAATAATTTGATGGAGTCCACAGAGGATAATCAGGACAGCAGACTTGCCTCCTTGAAAAAGAAAATGACCAAAATGATCAAAAATAATAAGGATGATCTTGCATCCATCGGCATTGAATTAAAAGGAAATGGCAGTTTATCTCTGGATGAGGACAAATTTGGAGAAGCGCGGCCGGCAAAGATTGAGGATATTCTTTCCTCCAAAGGAAATATCTCTGTTTCCCTGCGTTCCATTGCCAATAAGATCTTTCATCAGTCCGGAAAAATGACAGTTTATACTTCTTCTGCAGAAAAAACAGCACAGGATGCAGAACAAAGTGGAAAAACCGTTGACTTATCTTTGTGACATCGTTAAAATTTAATTATAAAAACGAAGGGGAAAATGATGCTTGAATGGAAAGCATTATGAAACGATAGAATGTCGCAGAGCCTTGGAAAGGAATATATAAAGTTCGTCTCCCAGAATATACTGGGGATGCTTGGTATATCGATATATATTCTGGCAGATACCTTTTATATATCAAAAGCAGCAGGAGCCGATGGGATTACGGTGTTAAATCTCTGTCTGCCGTTATATAATCTGATCTATGCCATTGGTTCCATGGTAGGAGTTGGTTCTGCTACACGTTTTACGATTTTAAAGGCACAGGGGGATTCGGGATGTCACCGTTTTTTCTCCAATGCCATTTTTTCTGTTTTATTTCTAAGTATTCCATTTATGCTGGCCGGAGCCTTGTGTCCGGGACAGATTCTGAAAATAATGGGTGGTGACGCTTCGATCACAGCCCTGGGGATTCCTTATGCAAGAATTTTTCTGATATTTGCACCCTGCTTTATGCTCAATTTTATAATGAATGCCTTTGTAAGAAATGATGGGGCGCCATCATTGGCTATGGCGGCGACTCTGGCGGGAAGCATTTTTAATATAATATTTGATTATATTTTCATGTTTCCCATGGGGATGGGAATGGCAGGTGCGGCATTGGCAACAGCTGTTTCGCCCGTGGTCAGCTCCTGTATCTGCGGGACGCATTTTTTCCGAAAGGACAACCAGATCCGCTTTCTGTGGCAGCGGCCTTCACCGAAGCGTTTACTGCAGTCATGCCAGCTTGGAACCTCTGCATTTATCGGGGAGTTTTCATCGGGAGTCACTACTACCACATTCAATTTTCTGATCCTTGGCATTGCAGGAAATGTTGGGGTGGCCGCTTATGGTGTCATTGCAAATCTGGCACTGGTGGCAATGTCTATGTTTAACGGTGTGGCGCAGGGATCCCAGCCGCTGATCAGTCGGTATTATGGACAGGGAGACGAGTCCTCTGCCCGAAGGATCCTGCGATACGGGATCTGGACAGCCCTTGGCATTGCGGCTGTCATTATTGTCATTACCAGAATAGAGACAAGTACATTGATCGCCATGTTTAACAGTGAGGGATCAGAGGGCTTACGAAGCCTTGCGTTTGATGGAGTCAGACTTTATTTTCCGGGATTTCTTTTTGCGGGAATAAATATAGTAACTACCGGTTATCTGAGTGCGTCCGATTGTGGACTGCAGGCGCTGGCAGCATCATTTTCAAGAGGAGTGGTTGCAATCATTCTTTGCGCGTTTACCATGAGCAGGATCTGGGGCATGAAGGGGGTCTGGAGTTCCTTCATGATGGCAGAGCTGCTGACGTGCATTATGGTCGTGGTTATGCTGGCACATTTGGGCAAAAGGAGGAAATGATTTGAGATTACAGTTTGACGAAGAAGCTGCGTATATGGAGCAGTATTTGCGGGAGTATATCGAGGAGCATCAGATGCAGCAGAGTGCTGTGGCACTGGAGGCTGCTATTCGGTTTCATCATGGTCAGAAACGTACGGAGGGTAGACCTTATATTATTCATCCTATGATGTTGGCAATGCATGGGATCGTTCTGGGAGTGGCACAGGACGATCTGCTGGCAGTTATGCTTCTCCACGATGTCTGTGAGGATTGTCCGGTGTCTCCGGAGGAGCTTGATGTCAATGAGAATGTGCGCCATGGCGTGTGCTGTATCACCAAGAAACGCAGAGCGGGTGAGTCCAAAGAGGAAGTGATGAAGCGTTATATGGAGGAGATACGGGCAAGTAAAGAAGCCTGCATTGCGAAGATCTTTGACCGCTGCCACAATGTGTCTTCTATGGCAGGAGTCTTTTCTGAAAAACGCATGCAGGCCTATATCGTCGAAACGAAAAAATATATTTATCCACTGATACAATATGTAAAGGACACATATCCGGAATACGATTCCGCTGTATTTGCTTTGGAATATCAGATCACAAGCATTATCAACGGACTCGAGGTTATCTGATATAATTTCTGTAATTACTCATTTCCTTTGCAGCGCGGCTGCGGTACATGTAACTGGAACTAAACAGTACAAAACCGTCACAGCCCGCTGCTTTTTCTTTTTTGATCTGTGTCACAAGGTTGTTGTTCTTACGTTTCCATCCCAGATCGGAGGAGCTGTAGGTGCCGGCGCGGTATGTTGCCAGACCGATATACATTGGTGTATTGTTTTTGTTTAATTTGATCCATTTGTTGAGACGGTTTGTATATAAAGCAGTGACCTTGCCGCCCAGACGATACTGGTCACTCCAGTAGATCTGTGGCACGATATAATCAATGTAGCCGTCCTGACTGAGCCAGGTGGAAAGATCGCAGCCAAGGCTCTCGGCATATTCGATATTTCCTGCCGGGCTGATTCCAAAGAGCAGATTTGGATCCTGCTTTTTGACGGTCTGATAAACGGTACGTACCATTTTATTGATCACGCGTTTTCTCTTGGCGGTAGATACACTGTTAAACTGTGCTCCCCGGCCCTTTGCAGGGTAAAAATAATCATCAAAATGGATTCCGTCCACATCATATTTCCGGATGATCTCTGTAACAATGAGCCGGATGCGGTTCAGGGAAGAAGCTGCTCCCGGATTGTAGCTGACACCCATCTTTTTGCGGTAAGGATTGAGCCATGCATGAAATGTCATGTTCTGTTTGTGCGCCGCTTCGATCAGGATCTCAAGAGGATCATAATCGGGAGCGGATTCGAACATATAAGAGCTCCATTTGAGATACTTGCTTGGATAGATCGCGTCATTACATGGAACAACATGGAAATAAATGGTATTGATCCCGTCCTTCTTGAGCTTCTTAAAATATTTCTCGGCATTTGTCTGAAAGGTGGAACGGGATTTGTTATATAATCCGGCTGCCTTGTAATCCCCAAAGGAGATCCATACGGCTTGTACATTTGTGATCAGGGCAGAGCCGGATGTGACGGATGCTTTTTTGACCGTCTGCGTCTGGGCATTTGCAGCACTGCTTTCTCCGGTGGAATCGGAGAATATGGCAGAATCCCAGATCATACAGGCAAGTAAAAAGACAGATAATCCCAGGATGATCATTGATTTTTTTCGAAATTCACGCTGTGTCATAGGTAAAACTCCTTTTGTGTAAATTTTGCAGCTTTCTTGATCATTATAAAAACGCTAATATCTATATTAACACAGATATATGTTAATGTTGTGTTAAAAATGTACAAATTTACTATTTTTTTGATCCTGTCATCATATTGAAAATAATTATCAATAAGTAGGTTTGTATTTCGATAGATGGATGATATAATAAAACAGAAGTTAGCTTATACTAACATGTAGCACAATCAAAGGAAAGAATGGAGAAAATTATGTTTCTTGAAATTAGTGATTTAAAGAAAAGCTTTGGTGAGGGAGACAGCAAAGTACAGGTTCTGAAAGGAATCGATCTGAACGTAGATAAGGGAGAGATCTGTGTGCTGTTGGGACCGTCCGGTTCCGGAAAATCAACACTGCTCAATATCATTGGCGGCATTGATTCACCGGATTCCGGTTACGTATCCATTAATGGGGAGAAAATGGTGGACATGACGGAAAAACGTCTCACCAGATACCGCAGGGAGCATCTGGGTTATGTTTTTCAGATGTACAATCTGATCCCGAATCTGAATATTAAAGAAAACATCGAGGTAGGTGCATACCTGTCCGACAATCCGTTAAACATTGATGATCTGTTACATACACTGGGGCTGTATGAGCATCGTCACAAGCTTCCCAATCAGCTTTCCGGTGGACAGCAGCAGAGAACTTCGATCGGGCGTGCTCTTGTGAAAAATCCGGATATTCTTCTTTGCGATGAGCCTACCGGAGCTCTGGATTATTCCACTTCCAAGGAGATCCTGAAGCTGATCGAGGATGTAAACCGGAAATACGGAAATACCGTGATCATGGTAACCCACAATGACGCGATCAAGGAGATGGCGGACACCGTAGTAAAGCTTCGTGATGGAAAGATCCGGAAGGCGTACCGCAACGAAAATAAGATATCAGCAGAGGAGTTAGATTGGTAATGAAAAATCCATTAAATAAGCGGCTGTTGCGGGAATTACGGACAGAGTTTGGAAAGTATGCCGTGATCTTTCTGTTTATGGTCATGACCATCGGTCTGGAATCCGGTGATCTGGTAGCCAGTGACAGTATGATCACTACCTGTAATCAGCGTTATGAAAAATATCATGTTGAAAACGGCCACTTTCATCTGAAACAGAAGATGAAGGACAAAGCCATTGAGAAGATTGAAAAAGATGATGTATCCGTTTACCCGGACTTTTATGTGGAACGGAGCTACAAAGGGAAGGATAAAAAGGAAAAGACACTCCGGATCTATGAAAGCAGAGATGAGATCAATCAGCTCTGTATTATGGATGGAAGTCTTCCTGAGAAGGATAATGAGATTGTGATCGACAGAATGTTTGCCGACAACAACAAGACAAAGACAGGTGATGTCATTGCCATCGATGGGAAGGATTATACAGTATCCGGTCTGGTTTCTTTTTCCGACTATACCACGATGTTCCGGAACAATTCCGATATGATGTTTGATTCTGTGAATTTCGGAGTGGCAATGGGAACAAAAAGTGAATTTGAATCACTTTCTGACCGGAATCTTACTTACAATTATGCCTGGACATACAATGCCGGGGATCCGGCGGATGATATCGAGGAGAAAAAATGGTCTGATGATCTTTTGGAAACAGTTGTGGACGCTGCCGGAGAAGGCGGTGGGGCAACCGCTCTCGGTTCCATGCTGGGAGTCTTAAACATGGACAATGGAATTGATGACTATGTGCCTCGTTATACCAATCAGGCTATGAACTTTGCCGGGGATGATCTGGGAAGTGACCGCGGCTCTATGCTGGCATTTCTCTATATCCTGATCGCAGTACTGGCCTTTATCTTTGGCGTGACCATCAGCCACACCATTACGAAGGAGGCAACGGTGATTGGAACACTGCGTGCTTCCGGTTATACCAGAGGAGAACTGTTCCGTCATTATATTTCCATGCCGATCATTGTAACACTGATCGCTGCTCTGGTGGGAAATGTTCTGGGATACACTTATATGAAAGGCGTGATCGCAAACCTCTATTATTCCAGCTACAGTCTGCCGAAATATGAGACGCTCTGGAACCAGCAGGCGTTTGTGCTGACTACAGTGATCCCGATCTTTCTGATGCTTCTGGTAACAGGAGCGACATTGGCCCGCAAGCTGAAGCTTTCGCCATTGCAGTTTATCCGCCGGGATCTGACAAAGAGCAAGAGAAAGAAAGCGGTGAAGCTGCCGCATTTCAAGTTCTTCAACCGGTTCCGTCTTCGTATCATCCTGCAGAATATATCAAGCTACCTGACATTGATCTTTGGTGTTTTTGTGGCTTCCACGATCCTGTTGTTTGGTATGATGTTTGTGCCGCTGTTAAATAATGTGTCCAATATATCCAGAGAGCATATGGTGGCAAAGTATCAGTATATGCTCAAGGGCGATGCGAGAACCTCCAACAAGGACGCGGAGAAATTTGCGGTCTGCACCATGAATACATATGTTGACGGCTACAATCAGGAAGCGGCAACCGTTTATGGCATTTTTGACGACAGCCGTTATATCAAGGATAAGCTGCCGGAGAAGGGAGCTGTGATCTCCAGTGGTATGGCAGAGAAATATAAGCTGAAGGACGGAGACGATTTCCTGTTAAAGGAGCAGTATGAGGATAAGCTGATCAAGCTGCAGGTCAGAGGGATTCTGGACAGTCCCACAACCATTGGCGTGTATCTGAGCCACAGCTATTATGAAGATGTCTTTGATGTGGATAAGGATTATTACTGTGCTTACTTCTCCGATTCCGAGATTACGGATATCAGTGACAATAAGATATTTAACTGCATTACAGAAAAGGATATGACGAAGATGGCAGACCAGCTTAAGGTATCCATGGGAGATATGTTTACCATTGTGGAGGCTTTTGCGGTGGTTATGTTCATACTGGTTGTTTATCTGTTGACAAAGATCATTCTGGAACGAAACTCCACTTCCATATCTATGGTAAAAATTCTGGGATATGAGGACCGGGAGATTGGGCAGCTTTATCTGGTAGCCACATCCTGGGTTGTTCTTCTGGCAGTGCTTATCAGCTTTGCATTGGTAACAGAGCTGATCCAGCTGATCTTTGTGGCATTTATGAAGGGCTACAGTGGATGGATCCCATTTGGCATTGCCACGAAGACATATGTGCAGTGCTTTATTCTGGCGATCGTTTCTTATCTGGTGGTAGCGGCTATGCAGATGCACCGGATCAAGAAGGTTCCGATGGACGAAGCTTTAAAGAATGTAGAGTAGAGCAGGAGAGGCCTGTAACCTCCAAGAATTGCTTCGCAATTCTCGTTGGCATCCCTCTACACTACGAGCATTTTCCTCTACACTAAAATATCAGGGGCAGACCGTAAAATGCGGTTTGCCCCTTTGTGCGCTCTGTGATAAGATGGAAGCAAATACAATGGACGGAAGGAAATGGTGACAGATATGGAAATGGAAGTAGAGACAGCACAGATCGCCAAAAAGGTTATGGCGATACAGAACAACATATCCAAGGTGATCGTGGGAAAGGAAAAGGTATTCCAAAAGCTCATGGCGGCGTTTCTGGCAGGAGGAAATGTGCTGCTGGAGGACATGCCGGGGACAGGCAAGACAAAGCTTGCAAAAGCACTTGCGGCATCTCTGGATGCGGAGTTTGGCAGGATCCAGTTTACGCCGGATCTTCTGCCCTCTGACGCGACAGGCCTTAATATTTACCGGCAGGATAAGGGGATTTTTGAATTTACGGCAGGTCCCGTTTTCTGCAATATACTCCTGGCAGATGAGATCAACCGGGCAACCCCGAGAACGCAGTCTAGTCTGTTAGAGTGTATGGAGGAACGGCAGGTGACGGTGGATGGTGTGACACGGCCGATGAAGAGACCGTTTTTTCTGATCGCCACGCAGAATCCGGTGGAGACCACCGGTACATATCCTTTGCCGGAGGCGCAGATTGACCGTTTTGCGATGCAGTTATCCATGGGATATCCTACGGTACAGGAGGAGATGATGATCCTTGACCGGTATCAGACGGAGGATCCGCTGGAGACGCTGGAACCGGTCTGTTCCTGTGAGGATATATTGCAGATGCAGCAGGTGTGCCGTCAGGTATATGTCAGCGAGGGAGTCAAAAAGTATCTGGTGCAGATCGTGCAGGCAACAAGAGAGAGTACTTCTCTGGTGATGGGGGTCAATCCGAGGGGGACCTTGTCCTATCTTCATTGTGTGCAGGCATATGCAGCTCTGCAGGGCCGGGAATATGTGACACCGGATGATGTGAAGGAACTGTGCATTCCGGTGCTTGGACACCGTATTGTATCGTATCGCACCGGACAGGGCGGAACGGCACAGGAGATTTTACAGGGGATTCTGGATACGGTTCCGGTCCCTACAGAGGAATGGACGAGGTGAGAACTTGATTATAGTCATTGCAGTCATTATGGCGGTGCTGGTATTTTACGGGGAACAAAAATACTTTCGGAAGCATTGGGATAAAGGATTGACGGTAGATCTGAGATTTTGCGAGAGAGGTGTCAATGCAGGGGAGCGATGCCGGCTGGAGGAAACCATCAGCAATGAAAAAAGAATGCCTTTGCCTTCTCTGCAGGTAAAGTTTAAGACCTCTGCTGCGTTTTTATTTGAACAGGATGGCAATGCTTCGGTGGCAGACTATTATTATCGGACCGATCTTTTTGCGGTGGGAGGCAGACGCCGTATTACCAGAACGCTGGAGTTTGTGCCGTCCCGGCGGGGGTATTATGTGCTTGACAGTTTTGATATTCTGGTGAGGGATTTTTTGTATACCATGACATGCTCACAGCGGGGAACCGGTGAAACCTGTCTGTATGTATATCCATACAAACGGGATGTCAGCCGTTTTGACATATTGTACCGCAGGATGCAGGGAGAGCTGCTGGCCAGGAAGGCACTGGAGGAGGATCCGTTTGCATTCCGGGGGATGAGAGAGTATCGTCCCACAGACAGTATGCGTCAGATCAACTGGAAAAGTACAGCAAAGACAGGAAAGCTGCTTGTCAATATGTATGAGTCAAGCTATGATCAGGAAATCTGTATTCTGCTGGACGGAAGCTGCCGCCATGAAGCCCATAAAAAAGAAATGCAGGAGATGGCCATTTCGCTGGCATCCTCAGTGGCAGCAGACATGCTCCGCAAAGGTGTTCCGGTATCTCTGCGGAGCAATATGGCGGATATTCTTACGGGAGATCCCATAAGCTGTCAGGCGGGCAATACAGCACATCATATGAATCTTTTGGATAGACAGCTGGCTCTTGCGGATACCGGCAAACTGATCTGTTCCTTTGGGACGCTGTTACAGGGGACCGGAAGCCATGGAAAGAGTGCGAGATGTTATCTGGTCATTACACCGGATGTGACGGAGGAGCTCATGGAGCTGGTGGAGCAAAAGAGGGAAGAGGGAGAGGCTGTCTATGGAATCCTTCTTTGCCGTGAGGGCGAGACCGGACAGGCACAGGAGGGATTTCTGTATTGGGAGGTGTCATTGTGAGAAAGGACGTTGTCGTGAAAAATAAGCCACAGATATGGCTGGAAATATCCGTTGATCTTCTCCATATAGCGGCATGGCTGGGGGGATATTATTTTTTGAAGACATTGCTGCCGGCAGGCAGGGCTGTTACCTGTGCGGGGATCCTGACAGGAGTGTGCGTTGTCACAGAATGTCTGCTTCGGGCTGCCGGAAGATTTCTTTCCGGCAATTATCATATCCAGTGGCTTATGTTTTGTGAAGCCGTTTTTTTGTTCTTTTATGGAGGATTTTCGGATCAGCTGACGCTGCGGATCTATGGTATTTTCCTTGTGGGACTCTGCATTGCCGGTCATTTCTGGTGCAGTTCCCTGCAGGGGATGGCTGATTATCTGGAGCAGAATGAAGGACTGAAAAATGTGCCGGAGGAGAGTATATTCCGTGGAAATGCAGGAGTTGTGTGCCGTCTTATATTGCTCCTTGCTGTTATGTTTATGGGGATCGTACTGATAAGAATGGATGTATCCTTTTTCTTTGTGGGAGATTTTTTTCGAATGGTGACAGCTGCTCTGGTGGGAGCGGTGCGCTGGCTTCTTCATATGCTGGACCGGGGATCGGGAGAGAAGGAGCTGTTGCCGGAGGAAACATCTATGCCGGCGGCAACACGGCTTCCTGATATCATAAAGGATGATCATGAGCAGGGTCTTGGAGTAATACTGCTTTTGATAGTGATTGGATTAGTGATCATTTATGTTTTTGTGAGAATGATCCTGAGTGCCCAGATCCGGCCGGAACAACAGCAGGGGGAGAGACCGGTCTTTCACAAGAAGGGAAAGGGAGAAGATGTGGTAGAAAAGCTGGAGGCAGAGGAAAAGAGCTTTTTGTTTTTTCGAAATCATAGGGAGAGAGTGCGCTATTTATTTAAAAAACAGATGAAAGCCCATTACAGGCAGCATGTACCGTCTACCCGTACCGCAGGGGAATTATACCGAGGTATACAGGAACAGGAGTCGGATCTGCCGGATCCACGGAAGGAAGTGTATGAAAAGGCGAGATACAGCCGGCGTCCTGTTACCAGACAGGATGTCAGAAAAATGAAAAAGAACGAGTAACAAAATGGAAACGGGGCATAGTAAACATAACGTGTAAATATGTAAGAAAGGCGGGGAGACGTTATGAACGAAATGCCATCATATAGATTGAATAAAATGCATCCGCTGTTATACCGCCTTTTTGTATTGAGTGCGGTGACTCTGTGTGTGTATCTGGCATTTCGATATCTGTTGATCCTGTTTCTGCCCTTTATACTGGCATACCTGTTTATGAGGCTGCTGTTTCCCGTGATATGGTTTTTGCGCCATCGCTGCCATTTTCCTAAGTGGCTTGCCTACAGCGGAACATTGACCGTGTTTTTTGGCGGCATCTTTGGAACGGTCTCTGTGGTAATGTGGCAGTTTTGGAAACAGCTGAAGCTTTTTATACAGAATTTTCCTTTATACCGGCAGGAGCTTTTCAATCTGTATTTTCATCAGACCGGCAGGCTGTGTGGATGTCTGGATACATGGCTTGGTCTGCCGTCAGGAAGTTCAATGTCCTGCCTTTCCGAGTGGTGTGATCAGTTTCTGACAGGCAGCAGATCACGTTTGTCCGAGCATGCGGGAAGCATGGTATCTGCATGCTTTTCCGGAACGGCACGGCTATTTACGGTCATATTGATCATTATCGTGAGCATGATCGCATTATGTGGGGATATGCAGGTGGTTCATAAAATTTATCGCAGAAGCGTTTTTTATCCATCGGTACACAGGGTAGCAGTCACATTAAAAAGGTCGGGTCTTGCCTTTGTGAAATCCCAGGGGATCATTCTTGTGATCATATGGATCGTATGCAGCACGGCTCTTGTCCTGATCCACAATCCTTACAGTATTTTGATCGGGTGCGGGATTGCTGTTTTTGATACTTTTCCCGTCCTTGGAAGCGGCATGATCCTGGTGCCATGGTCCGTTTATCTGGCATTTGGGCAGAATTATTATGGGGCAGTGGTAT